>CAVPLE010000153.1:0-21220 GCA_963705865.1 uncultured Holophagaceae bacterium
ATGTTGTGTATATACTTGACGTTCTCTCCTCTGCCTGGCCTACGGACTCGTCTGGATGGTCACGGCCGTCCGGCCGCTCTATCCCAGCGACTGGCGGATGGAGAACCTGCTGGTGGTGATCGCGGCGGGCGGACTGGCCTGGACCTACCGTCGCTTCCCCCTGTCGGACCTGAGCTACCTGCTGATCGGGGTGTTCCTGATGCTGCACGCGGTGGGGGCCCACTACACCTACGCCAATGTGCCCCTCGGCTTCTGGATGAAGGCCCACTGGGGGCTGGCGCGGAACCCCTTCGATCGCATCGTCCACTTCAGCTTCGGCCTGCTGCTGGCCTATCCCGTGCGCGAGGTGTTCATGCGGGTGGCCCGCACCCGCGGTTTCTGGAACTACTACCTGCCCCTGGACGTGGTGCTGGCGGCCTCCGCCGTCTACGAGATCATCGAGAGCATCACGGCCCGGCTCAGCGCGCCGGAGCTGGGCGATGCCTTCCTGGGCACCCAGGGGGACATCTGGGACGCCCAGAAGGATATGACCGCCGCGGCGATCGGAGCCGTCCTCACCATGCTCGTGGTGGTCCTGGTGCGGCGGTTGAGGCGGATGCCCGAACCCGCCGCTTGAACTCAGATGCCGCCGTGCCCCCAGGAGGGCGCAGGGCTGGCGTCCAGAGCCACCTCGGTGCCATCGTCCAGCACGAGCGTGGGGGGAGTCCCTGGTCGCAGGTCGACGATGGTGCGGCCCAGGAGGCGCTCGCGCTGATCGTGGTGCCAGGGGATGCCCACGGGGTAGGTGCGCCGATAGCTGTCCAGGGGGCCTTCGAGCCTGTAGCAGAGGCGGTGGAGGGCGGATTCGAAAGCGGCTTCGAAGCCCTTGGGTGGTTCCGGGTCCAGGCCGGCAGCCCGGAGGAAAGCCTCCGCGGGTGCGAGGTCCCCGGCTCCCCCGGCCACCCAACGGCGCAGGCCGGAGCCGAAGGGGGCAGGTCCATCCAGCGCCACGGCCCGGTCCCGGTGGATGCCGAGCCAGAGGGAGACCCGTCCGCAGGAACCGGCGCCTTCGAAATCGAGCGGCAACTGGGCGTCGTCATGGAAGACCACGGCACGCAGGGGCAGCCATTCGAAGGTCTCGGCGACTTTGGCACCCACGGGACCGAGGCTCTCCTGGCGCAGTTCAGAGACGGCCTCCGCGAAGGTCTGCCGGAGGCTGGCCAGGCTCAGAACGCCCTCCGGGAGGCCCTGGGCGTCCAGGGCGAGGGGGGGTTCATGCCAGTCCGCCGCCAGGGCCGGCAACACCTGCTGGAAGAGGATGAGGGCCGGATCCCAGTCCCAGTGGTGGGCAGGCTCGTAACCCAGTTCGCGGCACAGGTCGAACCAGGCGCGGTCCGGAGCGGGGGCGCCGGGCAGGTAGATGGACCGTCCATCCAGGAAGATCTCACAGCCCGGTTGTGCCGCGGCGCTCTGCCGCCGGCTCAGGCCCAGCTCGTGCCGACCGAGGGTGGCCAGGGTGGTCTCGTGATACGGATGATCCTCCCGCCGCAACACCTTCAGCGGCGCACCGAGGATCCAGGCATCCAGGGACATGGCCCCTCCCAGGAAGGCAAGCCTGGGTCGACCCCGGGCTTCCGTCAATCCCAGAAAGAGATTTGCTGGTTGAAAATCAATCGACTCGTTTGAGTTCAATCCCGGGGTAGTAGTGCAGCAGGATCTGCAGGAAGGTGGCGCCCTCGAGTGCCATGCCGTAGGCGCCGGTCTGGCACATGCCCACGCCGTGTCCCCAGCCCCGCCCGTAGAAGACCCACCGGCGCTGGGCGCCCTGGCCCAGGGTGATCCAGCGGAACACGTTGTCCTTCAGGCCCAGGAGGCCGCGGATGTGCATGCCGCGGACCCGGTGCGGCGCGCCCTGACTGTCGATCAGGGCGAGATCCAGCACCCGGCCCTCTTCGTTGTACTGGGCCTTGAGCTCGCGGATGCCGGACACCTTGATGCGTTTGCGCACCAGGGCCAGCAGGTCGGCCTCGGTGTATTCCACGCGCCAGTGGGCCGTGGGGTTGTAGCGGTCCCAGGCCGCGCCGTCGGGATCGAGCCGGCGCACCAGCACGCTGGCGGAACCATCCTCGGCCGGGATCCACTTCAGGCGGTCGCCCACCTGGATGTCGGCCTTCGGTACCAGGCGCAGGCTGCCGTCGGGCGCCTCCTCCGCGAGGAGCAGCTTCGGCGAGAGGGCCAGGGGCTCGGGGCCGCCCCGCTTCCGGCGCACTTGCCGATCCATCAGCAAGGCGCCCTCGCTGGGCACCAGGGGGTCCAGGTCCTGCCACATCCGGCCCAGGGCCAGCAGGGCCTGCCGCAGGGTGGGAGGTTCCTTGGCGGCCCAGGTGGCCGCGGGGACGATGCCCCTCCGGGTGAGGAACGCAGCCAACAGGCGATCGCCTGAGGGCAGGTCGGCGGGCAGGAAGTAGGCGGCATCCTGGGGCCGCTCCTGGCCTTCCACCACCTTGTGGAGGCCCAGGGCCCGGGCCAGGGCGAGTGTGAGGTTCCCGGCGCGGTCCAGGGGCGTGGGGTCGATGCCGAGGCGCCGCTGGAGGGCCAGCATCGGGGCGGCCAGGTCATTCGCCGTGGCAGGGCGGGCCAGGCGTTCGCCAGAGAGCCATTCCACCGGCACGATACCAGCCGCCAGCCTCAGCAGCTCCCAGCTGAGCCAGGGCTGCTGGGGCTCGGCGGTGATGGTCGCGCCTGCCGCGAAGGGCAGGGTGAGCGGTTTGGCGGGATAGCAGGGAGCCGCCTTCAGGTAGGGGGCATCGCCGCCGAAGACGTAGGCCACGTCCACCGTGTGGCCACCGCAGTTCGCCATGAAGAGGGCCAGGATGGGCTTGCCGCCGTAGGTGGCGAACAGGCCTTCCGTTTCCTGGATGGCCCGGTCCGTGAGGGACTGCTCGCCATCGTGCCCACCGTAGACCTGGTCGGCCACCGTGTCGCCCATGTCGAAGCCGTCGGCGACGCGCTTGCCCCGATTGGCCACCGCGTAGGTCCGCGCCGCCACGGCCTGGGCCTTGAGGGCCTCGATGGAGGGGAATTCCCAGGCGCCCATCTCCTTGGGCACCACGCCGCGGAGGTAGGTCTCCAGGTCGAGGGTGTTCACCACGGTCAGGCGGCCCTGGGCGTTGGGGAAGATCTCGACCTTGCCGCGGTAGCGCCCCTTGCCCTGGAGGGAGGTCAGGTCACCGGACGGTTTCGACCACACCCCGCCGAGGGGCAGCGCCCGCCGTTCGTAGCGTTCGGTGATCGCGTAGAGGGCCCGGCCCTTGCGAGGCTGGCTATCACGGGGTTCCGAGGCCACCCACAGTTCGTCGAAGCCCAGGTCCTGGAGCTTCTGGAGCAGGGGTTCGGCCTTGGGCGCCTCGGGGAAGTGGCCCACCAGCACGCGCCAGGTGTCCGCGTCGGGCACCTTGACCCGATCCGAAGGCTCCCCCAGCTTCTTCAGGCGCTGCATGAGGGCACCCGCTTCCTCCATGGCCAGTGGCCGGCCCACCTGGACGCGGTACTCGCTGGTGGGATCGGCGACGCCGCGGCTGTCCCACCAGATGCGCAGCTTCTCGTCCGGGGCCAGTTTCAGCAGGGGCCTTCCCGCGCGGTCGCAGACCTGGCCGCCGCCTTCCAGCGACACGATCCATTCCGTGGCCTGGGTATCGAGGCCGATCTTCAGCGGGGGCAGGGCGGCGGAGGCGGAAGCGAGCGACAGGACCAGGGCGGGAACGAGGAAGGGCTTCATCCGCTCCATTGTCCCACGAATCGCGCCAGGGTCTCCCAGCGTCGGGCCCGCAGAGCCTCGACATCGAGCATCCGCCCGTCCGGCCCACTCCGGTGGAGGAGGAGGGCGAGGCAGCCCTGATCCGCCGGCCGGTAGAAGAGCGCGGGGCCCGTGTAGCCGAGGTGGAACCACCAGCCGGAAGGCCCACCGGCCTCAGGATCCAGGGTTGGCGCCGCGGCGGGGGCCGCCTGCGTGGGTTCTTCGAGGACATGGAGGCCGATTCCCTGGGGAAGTCGCGACAGCAACTGTCCAAATCGCCCCGGGCCCGTGAAGAGCGCCTGGAGGCCCAGGCCCCAGCGGCTGCCTTGCTCGCCTTCCGCCATGTCCACCGCCATGCGGCGCGGCCAGCCGGCCGCCACCCAGCGGGCCAGGGCCGCCTCCAGTTGGGGGGCGGTGGCGCCGAAGCCCGCATGTCCGGGCATCCCTGCCCGCGCATTGGCATCGTGGGGCAGGTGGGCCGCCCTGGGTGGTAGCGGCGCATCCGTAGCGAGGGCCCAGGCGGCGGCATCAGGGCCGTCCGGTACGCTCGGGGGTGCCTCCACCCAGGGGGCGGGGCTCAGACCCGAGGCCAGGCCCAGCTTCCGGAAGGGAACGCGTGTTTCGGCCTCCAGCAGCTCCGCCAGCAGGCGATAGTTCAGATCCGAATAGGTGGCCAGGCCGGGCGTGGCGGGACGGAGCAGGGGATGGTCCGGGACTGCGCGGCGCCACTGCGCGGCCACGGCTTCGCCGGTGAAGGGCCGCCAGGGGGGCAGGCCCGAGCTGTGGGAGAGCAATTGCCGCGCGGTCAGTGGCAGCAGGCGGTCATGGAAGCCCATGGCCCAGCGCCGATCCGCCTCCAGGTCCAGGAAGGCCAGCGCCAGCGGCGCCGTCACCAGGGGCTTGGTGAGGGAGGCGAGATCGTAGAAGGCGCTCACGCCCTGTTGATTTCCGCCAGGCTCTTCGCCACGGCCTTTTGCACCTGGTCGGCGACGCGCATGGCCTCCTGGCCCTCCTCCCAGGTGACGCCCTCGGTGCTCTGGCCCAGGCAGGCGGCGTGGAAGGCCTCGATCTCCAGGCGCAGGGGTTCTCCCTCCTCGATGTCGGCGGTTTCAGGCTGCACTTCGGGGCCGTCGGGGCCCATGACGAGGCGCAGGATTTCGAGCTTCTGGGCGGCGAAGTCGAGGCTGGCGTACTCCTTGTCGCCGAAGGCGCGGAGGGTGCGTTCCTTCTTGCGGGCCACGCGGCTGGCGGTGACGGTGGCGAAGGCGCCGCCCTCGAATTTCAGCCGGGCGTTCACCAGATCAGCATAGGGGGTCAGCACGGGCACGCCCACGGCCTCCACCTCGATCACGGGGCGGCCCACCAAGGCGCGCAGCAGGTCCAGGTCGTGGATCATCACGTCCATCACCACATCGACTTCGAGGCTGCGGGCCGGGAAGGGGGAGACGCGCACGGCCTCGAGGAAGCGGGGCTTGAAGCCCCGTTCGCGCAAAGCGGTCACGGCCGGGTTGAAGCGTTCCAGATGGCCCACCTGGGCCACGATTCCCGGCGTCGCCAGGCGGGCCTGGGCCAGGGCCTTCAGGAGGGCCGACCCCTCGTCGAGGGTGGCGGCCAGGGGCTTCTCCATGAGCACGTGCTTGCCCGCTTTCAGGGCTTGGAGGCCGAGGGCGTGGTGGAAGCCCGTGGGTGCGGCGATCTGGACGGCATCCACCTCCGCCAGCACCTCGTCCAGAGAGGCGGCCCAGGGGGCCTTGAACTTCGCGGCGATCTCGGGCCCCCGGGTGGGATCCGGATCCACCACGGCGGCCAGGATCGCGTCCGGTGCGGAAGCCGCGATGCGAGCGTGATGCTGCCCGAGGTGTCCTACACCGACGACGGCGACGCGCAGCTTGGACATGACAGCCTCCAGATCCATTGAGCCTACCAGGGCTGCTACCCTGGGATTCCTACTCCCGAGGCGACCATGAACTTCAAGTTCGAAGCTGTGAACCTTGTCCGGTGGCTGCACTTCGTCACCCTCACCGTGGGTGGTGGCGCCGCTGTGGTGGCCCTTCTGCTCTCAGGCTTCGAGGAAGGCCGCGAGGATATCCGAGGCCTCGCCGCCACCATCTGGGCCAAGGTGGTGGCCTGGTCCTTCCGGTTGGCGCTCATCGCCGGGATCGGCCTGCTGATCCTGATGATCCAGGGTGGTCAGAACCCCCTGAAGCACGGCCACTACTTCCACATCAAGCTGGTCCTGGTCCTGGTGTTGGTGGGCCTGTCGGAGATGACGCCCAAGGCCCTGGCGGTAGGCAAGCGGGGCACCGCCCTGCTGGTCCTGGTGCTGTTCCTGGCCTCCAGCTTCATCGTCTACAACAAGGGGCTCTTCGGCGGCTCCCCGGCCCCGGCCACGGTGATCCCCGCCACGGCGGACAGTTCCTTCACCGCTCGCTGACCTGTGCGGCGCCTGCTGCTGGCCCTGGTGGGGACGAGCCTCCTCGCCGGGTGGCCGGAGACTGTCCCTGAACGCACCCAGCTCCGGCGGACCTCCACGGTGGCGGAGGTCCGGGCCTTCATGGAGGCCCTGCGGAAGCAGGCTCCAGGCCTGGAGCCCTACCAGCCCAGGCTTGCGCCGCGGGCCACGGAAACCGGCAAGCCCCTGCTGGCCTGGCGGCTGAAGGGCACTGGGAAAGATCCCCTTCGCGTCTACGTGAACGCCAACATCCACGCCGGCGAGGTGGAGGGCAAGGAGGCCATCCAGCAGATCGCCCGGGAGCTGCTCCAGGGGCAGCACCCGGTCCTGCGGCGCGACCTCGACCTGGTGGTCATGCCCGCCTACAACGCCGATGGCACGGACGCCCTGGATCCCGCCATCCGGCCCTGGCAGCCCAATCCCACGGAAAGCGGCGTGGGCCGCCGCGAGAATGCCCTGGGCCTGGACCTCAACCGCGACCTCATGAAGGCCGCCGCGCCCAACACGCGTTGGCTGCTGGCGATGCTGCAGGACTTCGATCCCGCGGCGGTGCTGGATCTGCACACCACCGACGGCAGTACCCACGGCTTCCACCTCACCCACGGCCCTGCCTGTACCTTGGGCGCTGACGAGGGTCTTCTGGCCTTCAACCGGAAGATGCTGGTGGAGGTGCGCGAGCGCCTGAAGGCCGAGGGCATGCCCACCTACGACTACGGCAACTTCGTGCCCTACAAGCCCACGCCGGAGAAGCCGCCCACCGCCTGGGAGACCTATGACGCCCATCCCCGGCTGCTGACCAACTACCCGGCTCTGCGCAACCGGCTGGCAGTGCTCTCTGAAAGCTACGTCTACCGCCGCTGGCCCGACCGCATCTCCGACACCCGCCGTTTCGTGCTGGCCTGCCTCACCTGGATGGCGGAGCATCGCACCGAGATCCGGGGCCAGATCCAAAGTGCTCAGGCGCGGTGGACCGATGGATGGGCCAAAGGCCCAGTCGCACTGCCCCTTTCAGCGAAGCTGAAAGAAGTCGAACGCGCAGCGTTCGACTGGGTGGACCCCATCCGGGACGAGAAGGGCCGCGTGGTGGGCGAGAAGTCGCGGACGCATCTCATCCTGCCCAGCTTCGTGGGTTTCGAGGGTCAGGACTTCGTGACGGTTCCGGCGGGCTACCTGGTGGATCCGGCCTTCGCCGCCGCGATCCGCCCGCTCCTGGAGACCCACGGCCTGAGGGTGCTGGAAGGCCGCACGCGGCCGCGGACTCTGCCCCTCCTCCGCTTCGAGGAGACGGGTCGCAAGCTCTCTCCTTCCGCCTACCAGGGCGTCTTCACCCTGGAACTCCAGGGCAGCTGGAAAGCGGGGACGACACCGAAGCCGATGGAACTGCCCTGGACACCCGAAGACCTGGATCGGGCGCTCTACGTACCCCTGGACCAGCCCCTCGGCCGCCTCGCCTTCTACCTGTTGGATCCGCGCAGCACCGACAGCCTGGTGTTCTGGGGACTCTTCCATACGGTCCTGCTCCGAGGCAACGGCATGTGGGGCGAACCCCCGAGGTTCCCCATCCTGGCGGTGGGACAAGGAGATGCTGGCCTTGTGACAACCCAGCATTCTCCTGCGCCTTTGGCGCAGGAATAACTCGGGGCGCCAGTAGGCGCCCCGAGCATATCGAAATGGATAACGGGAACCTCAGTCTTCAGGTTCCTCGTAGTCGCCATTGTGCCACACGTTCTGCACGTCGTCGTTGTCCTCGAGCAGGTCCACCAGCTTGAGGAAGCTGGCGAGCTTGGAGCCTTCCAGGGCGGTGCTGGTGCTGGGGGCCATGATGATCTTGGCTTCGATGACGGGCAGCTTGGCCGCGTCCACGGCATCCTTCACGGCCTGGTAAGCCTCCGGGCTGGTCTTGATGACCCAGGCCTCGCCCTCGTTGACCACATCATCGGCGCCGGCTTCCAGGGCCACTTCCATCACCTTGTCCTCGGAGACCTCGGGCTCGACGACGATCTGGCCCTGCTTGCTGAACAGGTAGGCTACGGAACCCTGGGCGCCCAGCTCGCCGCCGAACTTGGTGAAGTAGCTGCGGACCTCGGGGGTGGTGCGGTTCTTGTTGTCCGTCATGGCTTCGACCATGATGGCCACGCCTCCCGGACCATAGGCTTCGTAGACCACCTCTTCGTAGGTCACGCCTTCGAGCTCGCCGGTGCCCTTCTTGATGGCGCGCTCCCAGTTGTCCTTGGGCATGTTGCTGCCCTTGGCCTGGTCCACGGCCAGGCGCAGGCGGGGGTTGGCGTTCACGTCGCCGCCGCCCAGGCGGGCGGCCACGGTGATCTCCTTGAGGATCTTCGTGAAGACCTTGCCGCGCTTGGCGTCAGCGGCGCCCTTCTTGTGCTTGATGGTGGACCATTTGCTGTGGCCGGACATGGGGGTTGCTCCTTCAATCGTTCGTTCCGCTCGGCAACCGCTTCGCGGTTGCCGAAAGTTAAAAGAATCTTTTCAATGCCGCGGAATCGGCGCGCAGCGGCGATTCCGCAGGGGCGTCACCCGCGCAGCGCCCGCCGAGACACCCGCGCGAAGGCGGGCGCCTCCTGGCGGATCATGGGGCGCTCGAGGAGGAACTGGTACCACTGTTCGCCGTAGACCTTCATCTTGAGAGCCTTGCCATTCTGCAGCAGATTGCGGTTGGTGATGAGGCGTTCATCGCCTTTGCAGATGCCGAGGCCCTGGTTGAGGATCTCGATGGCCTTGTCCCGCTCGCCGATCTCCACCAGCACGTAGGCATAGACGGCATAGAGCAGGCTCTCCTTCTTGCCGGTCTTGAGGGCCAGGGCGAAGGTCTCCTTGGCCTTTTTCTTCTCACCGCGTTTCCACTGGAGGATGCCCAGCATGGCCTTGGCGATGTAGTGCTGCATGGAGGCCGAGGCGAGCAGGGGCTCGGCCTCCTCGTTTTTCTTGCGAAGGTACTGCACCACGCCGATCTGGCCGTCGATGCTGCCCTTCACGAGGAACTGTTTCGGGGCGAACCGATAACCCTCCTTCATGACCTCGATGGCCTTGTCGAACTGCTGCTTCTTCAGCAACTCGCCCGCACGGGTGAAGATCCTCTCAAGTTCCTGCTGGACCTTGCGGCCCTGCCAGATGAAGAGCCCGGCGCCCGCGAGGATGCCGATGGGCACGCTGATCCACGGCTTGATGCTGAGCAGGGTGGACAGCAGGATCACGGCAAGGGCGGCACCCAGGCCGAGCAGGAGATTGATCACGGAGGCTCCGATGGGGCCCGGAACCGGGCCAAAGGGCCATTTTATCGGCCTTCGGGACCTTTTTCCATGAGGAGCTTCAGGAGCCTACGCGATGACACCGCTGCGGGAGGGACTCGGCCGGCGGCGGCGCAACACCCGCTTGGCGGGAACCGCGGTGGCTTCCTTGCGGGGGCGGCCGGGCCCGCGCTTCACGGCGGGGTCCTTGGGTTTGGCCACCTTGCGCACTTTGACCTTCTTCTCTTTCTTCACCCGCTCCCGACGGACGAGAGCGGCGGCGGCCCGACCGGTCACCACGACCCGGCTGCCGTCCTTGAGCTTCTTGACCTTGCTGCCGGGCTTGCGGCCCCGCTTGAGGCTCATGGATAGAGGTTCCGTCTCCAGCAATTCACGTTCGAGCCGAGCCTGGAGTTCCATCATCTCGCCATGATCGTTTTCATGGTCATGGCCACAGAGATGGAGGAAGCCGTGGATCACCAATGTCTCCACTTCACGCCGGCGACTCACACCGAACTTCTTGGCCATTTTTTCGGCGGTGGGAAGGCTGATCACGATGTCGCCAAGGTGTGGAAAGGCCCCTTTCTCCACACTTGAGGGAAAGCTCAGCACATCCGTCGTCATGTTTTTCCCGCGATGCTCGCGGTTGAGTTTTCTCATGCCACGATCATCGACATAAGTCAGCGATACTCCCTGAGCCTGTGGAGCAAGCCGATCCCTAAGGCTATGGAGCAGTTTTCCGAGGGACTGCTCACCAGGCCCGCGCATTTTGCTCCGGCTCGACCAATCGATCTGGAAGGGCAGCTTGGTCTCAGTCATGGCCGGCTCCTGTGGAAGATCAGTCAAAGGGGATTCATCATGAGGGCTTTTGGCCCATTCGTCAATGTCCTCATTCTAGGTGCATGAATTACATCAATTGTTCATTGCTCAGATGATAGATTGGGCCGGTGAACATTCCAGCTCAAAATGTCACAAAAATGTTGAATATAAAGAAGAAATGGCTGGGGCGAGGAGGTTTCAATGCACGAAGGCCATCCCTGGCATCCTGAAGGCATGGAACCTCGTCTGCCAGCCCACCTGACCGCCACCTTGCGCCGCTATCTGGTGCTCCTGGACCGCTGGAACCGCACCCATGCCCTGACCTCGTTGCCACAGGCTGAGCGTTGGGAGGAACTGATTCTGGACGCCGCCGCGATCCTGCCCTTCCTGGCCCCCCTCGCCCCTGGCTGCCGAGTGGCCGACCTGGGGACGGGAATGGGTTGCCCGGCCGTGGTGCTGGCCCTGGCCCGCCCGGATCTGGAAGTTCTCGCCGTGGACGCCTCCGCCAAGAAGCTGGCTTTCGTCCGTCAGGCGGCCCTGGAACTCCCGGTGCCCAACCTGAAGGCGGTGCAGGGTCGCCTGGAGGATCTGCCCTCCCTGGAGGCGGATCTCGGGACAGCCAAGGCGCTGGGATCCCTGGGGCAGCTGACGAAGTGGTGGTTCCGCCACGGGAAAGCGGGGGCCCCCCTGTTGGCCCTCAAGGGGCCGGACTGGGCGGGAGAGCCACTCCCGCCTGGCTGGGAGGCCACGCCCCATCCCTACGCCCTGCCCACCCGGGGGCGGCGCGTGGTGGTGGCCCTTCGGCGCCCAAACGACTGAGGCCCCGAACGGGGCCCCAGTGCTGAAGCGCGCTCGCCTAGTGCGTCAGGGTATCGCCGAGGAGGATCTCCTCTGTGGTCCTGAGCAGGCGGCAGGTGGCTGTCTGGGCGTCCGTGCGGACCACCAGGGCCTGGCCGATGTAGTGAGTCGTGGTTTCCGTGGCGCTCTTCCGGTCGTCATCCGGTCCCACGGAGAAGGTCTTCGTGCGGACGGCCAGCAGGACATCGCCGACCTTCAGGCCATCGTTGGTGCCCTTGTCCACGATCACCAGATCGCCGTTGGCGGCGTGCTGATGGTCATCACGGGTGTAGACCACCACGGGTGAGTTCGGGGCCACCTTGATGGGGTCAGTGACGTCGGTCCGGAGGTGGAGCGGCAGATTCGCGGGTTCGGTGAACCGCACCAGATGATCGCCCACCTCCACGCCATCAAGGCACCGCTCGACGGTGGCCACGGAGCCCTTGGCCTGGGGGGTTATCACGCGGATCACGCCCACCTGCTGCACCACGTCGCCGAACTTATGTTTTGTGGTGGGATGCTGGACTTTGCGAGCCACGGTCTTGAGGATGAGGAACCGATCGCCGACCTTCACGCCCTGCTCGCTGCCGGCGTTCATGTAGACGGTCTCGCCTTCCAGAAGGAAGCGGCGATCATCGCGACGGTTGCCGGTCAGGGTGAAGGCGCCCTGATTCTTGTAGTGCGCCTCGGCGCCATCGGGGGCGAAGAAGGGGAGCTGGATGAAGTCCTGGAAGCTGAAGCCCAACTCGGGCCGCCGGAGGGCGCTCGGATCCGCCCGTCGCCGATCGGGCTGGAGGCCGGAAACCGATTCCGGAACGGAACCGGCGGTGGCCACGGCCCGCGTCAGGTCGATGATCAGGGGGTCGCCGGGGTAGATCCAGTGCGGATCCTTGATCCACTGGTTCAGCTCCCAGATCTGGGGCCAGGCGTAGGGATTGCCGAGGTACTTGCCGGACAGATCCCAGAGCGTGTCGCCCTTCTCGACGATATGGGTGCGTGAGCCTTCGGGTACCGTGAGTTCCTTGGGATAATCCCATTTCGAGCTGTGAGTCTCGACCTTGATCGTGCCAGCGGGCTCCTGGGCTGCAAGGCCCGGAGCGGCGAGCGCCAGGGCCATGATGAGACCGGGCGCCATCGCGAGGGCGCGCCGCCGACCGACAGACAGACGATTAGGCTGGTGCATCAGGAACCCCCAAGGGATTAGGTGGTGCTGATTATAGGTCTTCGACGCGGATCATATCTGAAAATAATGCCAAGCGGTTGCGAACTTCATCCTGGGAAATCTGCTCGAGTCGTTCCGTGGAGAACTGTTCCACGGAGAAACTGGCCATGACCGAGCCCACCAGGGTCGCGTGCTTCAAGGCGGTGACGTCCGTGCGCTCAATCCAGGCCAGGTAGCCCAGGAAGCCCCCGGCGAACGTGTCCCCGGCGCCCGTGGGATCGAAGACGCTCTCAAGCGGGTAGGCCGGTGCGGCAAAGATCCCATCGGGCGTGAAGAGGGCCACGCCGTACTCCCCCCGCTTGACCACCAGAGTGCTGGGACCAAGGGCCCGCACCTTCTTGTAGGCCTTGATCAGGCTGTATTCCTGAGTGAGCTCCCGCACTTCGGCATCATTCACCAGGAGGATGTCGACTTCCTTCAGGACGGCATCCAGGGCCGGGCGGGCTCCCCGGATCCAGTAGTTCATGGTGTCCAGGGCGATCCATTTGGGCCGCTTCGCCATCTGGCGCACCACGTCCAACTGCAGGACCGGGTCGATGTTCCCCAGGAACAGGTAATCGGATTCGCGGTAATTGACGGGCAGGTTGGGCTTGAAATCCGCGAAGACGTTCAGGTCCGTGGCCAGGGTCTTGGCCTCGTTCAGGTCATAGCCGTAGGCGCCCCTCCAATGGAAGCTCAGGCCCTCGACCTTCGAAAGGCCCGTCAGGTCGATGGGACGGCCCTCGAAGACACGCATCTGGTCCGGGCCGAAGTCCTCGCCCACCACGGCTACGATGCGCACGGGGTGGAAGCGGCTGGCGCTCAGGGAAAAGTAGGTCGCGGAGCCGCCCAGGGCGTGCTCACGCTTGCCAAAGGGTGTCTCCAGGTCATCAAAGGCCACACTGCCGACCACGAGCAGGCTCATCGGGAGGCTCCATCACACTCGAATTAGGACTGGGGCTGGGAGGGGGTGAAATAAAGCAGCCAAGCCTGGCTGCCACCCATGGGCACCGGCGCCTGCGCGTAACGCGCCACCATGGGGAGTGCGCCGGAGGCGAGCTGGGCCAGCAGGCCCTCATGGAGCTGCGGGTCTGGACCCAGGATGACCTGGAGGCTGCGCCAGCCCAGCACGAGGCCGTCCCCCAGGCGGTCCTTCAGGCGGTCGATGGCGTCCTGCAGCGTATGGCCCCGCAGGTCCAGCACGCCATCCACCTCGATCGCCATGCCTGCCGCCAGCTGGAACCGGACCGGCAGCGTGGAGGGCGTGGGAAGGTCCCGGGGGGCGCGAGCCGGCTCCACCGGAACCACCTCGGCCAGGGGTGCTTCAATCGGGGCGGGAGGGGTTGCCCCCACGGAAGGCGCGACAGGGAGCGGTGGGGCCTGGGCCAGGTCCTTGGCCAAGCCTTGGGCCGGGACTTGAGTCGGGGCGGCCTTGGCCAGCGGCCCTCGGGACAATGGCTTCAGGCCCTTCAGATCCTTGAGGGCTTCTTCGAAGGTTTCGGGCGGGGCGGGGGGAGGGGGCGGTTGGGCGGAGGCCTGGGCCGAGCTGGGGGCAGGTGCGGAACCAGCCTGGGCCGGACGGGAGGGCGCGGACTTCAGCCCCATGGCCGAAAGGAAGACGGCGTCTTCGTCCACCAGGGTGCCAGGTCCCTGGGGTTTGGGCGCGGGTTTGGGCGGGGGCTTGGGCGCAGGCGAGACCGGCTCCTCCGGCTTCAACTGCTGCTTCAACTTCGCCAGATCCTGCTTCCACGCCATGAACCATCCTCGTCCTGTCCAGAGTAGGCCATCGCGGCCCCGGCCCAAAGCCTGGTGTTGCAATCCCGCACCACACCGAGGCAAATCGCAGCGATCGCCGCCGGTCTTCAACCGGAGTATGCTGCGCTGGATCTAAGGATTGGCCGCGCTTGTCGTAAGCTGGCACGCCCTTCGCTCCGTAGCTCCCTTGCCACATCCACTGGAGGCCTTATGCGCCGAACCACGATGCTCTTGCTACCCCTGCTGCTCGCTTCGGGAGCCGCGCTCCAGGCCCAGAGTCCGCACATCGGATTCAGTCTGAACGTGGTGTTCCCCACCGGGGAGTTCGCCAGCAAGACCTACCCCGCCTACCTCAACTCCGCCGGCAGCCTGGTCCCGCCACAGAAGGAGACTTACGATGTGGGCCTCGGCGGCAGCTTCACGGTCAGCTTCCCGGTGGATCGCGCGCTGGCCATCCGGTTGAACCTGAGCGGCTCGGCCGAGAATGGGACCAACCGGGCGCCGGGCTACGACACCATCAACCTGCGCCATTCCCAGTTCAACCTGGGTGGCGATCTGCAGATCTTCCCGGAGGGCACGGCCTTCCGGCACCGGGGGCTCTACTTCGTGGTGGGCCTCTCCGCCGACTTCGAGCAATTCGACCGCAGCTTCGGGGATCCCCTCTACGATTACACCGATACCACCCGGAAGAGCCGGATGGGCGGGTCCATCGGCCTCGGGCACAGCTTCGGCTTCGATGCGGGGACGCGGTTCACCCTGGAAGCCACCTTCCACAAGACCCTCACCGCCCACGATGTGGAGGCGGGAGATCCCCCCGCCACGGATTTCGTGAAGCTCGGTTTCGGCTTCGTCTTCTGAACCACTCCCACCCCATGAAAAGCGGCCCTCGCGGGCCGCTTTTCATGGGTAGAACTGATCATTTCTTGGCAGCGGCCTTCTTCTTCCGGGGCTTGGGCTTGACCGGTTCGGGTTCCTCATCCTTGCCCAGGAGGCCGCTCACCAATCGGGCGACGCCCTTGTTGGCGGGATCGAGTTTCTGGAGGCGGCGGGCATAGGCCAGGCGTTCCGCCTGGGGCCGGGCGTCGTCGGCCTTCACCTGCTCCAGCTTCCCCGCCACGAAGGCGGCGGTACCGCCAGCCTCGGCGATCTCCGCCTTCTCCCGGTCGAGGAAGGCCTTCCAGTCCGCGGCGGCCTTGGTGGTGCTGTCTTTGGTCTGGCGAAGGCGGGCGAGAATGCCGTCAATGTCTTTCAGGGCGCGTTCGCTGTGGGCCAGGGCAGCCTTCTGCTCGTCCATGAAGATCCTGAGTTGTTGGCGGAGCTTGATCTGATCCTGGTTCAAGCCTGGGGCTTCCTCCAGTTCCTTGAGACGTGGAGCCTGCTTGTCCATGGCATCCCGGAATTCCCGGAGTTTGAGCTCATGTTCAGCGCGGGTCTTGGCCAGCAGGGGCTCGGCGGTGGCCAGGTTCTCTTCTGCGGCGGCCTGGGCCTTCTGCAGGTGGACGACGGCTTCCTCCCAGCTGCCTTCGGCCACACAAGCCCGGGCGGCCAGGCTGCGCAGGGCCGCCAGGGCGTGCATGTCGTTGTAGTCGGAGGGATTGACCGTGAGGCCTTCCCGACCCAGGAGAGCCTCCACCCCGCGGCGGACCGTGGCAGCGTCGCCCCGCTCCAGCTGGAGCTCCCAGGGACCCCGGACTTCCTTGAAGCGGTCGGTGAGGCTCTGGGCTCCGAGGCTCGTGGCCAGGGCGCAGGCAAGCAGAAATCCGAGGCGGCTCATGGTCGCTCCTTCCAAGTCACGTGCGACAGGGTCACTTCTTCTTGGAGGCCTTCTTCGCGGGCCTGGCTTCCTTGGCGAAGGGCTCCTTGCCCTGCTTCAGATTCTCCAGGGCCTTCGTGGCGCCCGCATTGCCAGGATCCAGCACCAGCAGGCGGTTGAAGAAGGCGGCCTGGGTCTGGGTGCCGTTCAGCTTGGTGACGTTGTCGTGGTTGCGGAGGACCGCGTCCACCCAGTTCTTCTTGCCGACGATCTTGATCTTCTTCATCACCTGCTCGGTGTTGAACTTGGTGATCTCGTCGTTCTGGCTGGCCAGGACCTCCTTGGCCTTCGTGAGGGAGGTCTCGGCGGCCTTCACCATGCCCTCCGCCTCCTTGCGGTTGTCGGCGAGCACCTTGGCCACCTTCGGGGCGTTGACCAGGTTCTGCTTGTGGACCGGCAGGGCGGCGTTGATCTGGTCGAGTTCCAGCTGCTGCTCGGGGGCCTTGCCCGCTCGGGCCTTGAGGTCTTCCAGGCCTTTGGCGTCGGGCTTCTTCGTCTTCGCGTTCACCGCGGCGATCTCTTCCTTGAGGTCGTTCAGCGTGGTCTGCAGTTCCTGTTGGCGGGCCGCGTTCTTGGCGAGGTAGTCCTGGGATTCCTTGGCAGCCTTGTCCCACTGCGCGGCGATGGGTGCCTGGGCCTTGTCCAGATCCGCTTTGATGCCCTGGGCAACCGAGAGCCGCTTCTGCTGGATCTCGAAGGCCTTCTCCCACTGGCCGGCCTCGGCCGCGGTGTTGGCCCAGAGGCGGTAGAAGGACAGGAGGCCCTGGGCGTTGTCCATGCTCTGGCCGATGGTCTGCAGGTTGGCGCCGTTGAAGGCAGGGCGCTCCGCGGGGATCATGCCCTCCACCTTCGTCATGGCCTGCTGGGCCTGGAAGGTCTTGAGCATCTGGTTGATGCCCGGCAGTTCCGCATTGAACCGCTGGGTCAGATCAGCGGGTGCCGTGGTCTGAGCCACCAGCGCCACCGCGGGGAAGAGGAGGAAGGGCATCGGGCGCATGGGCACTCCACAAAAGTCCAGGCTCTAGGGTAGCGAAAAGGTCCCGGCCCTGTCCGTCACCCGGTCAATTTGTGATGGGATCAGGAGCTGGCGCGTTTTTCCTCGAGTTCCATCCAGGCTTCCTCCAGGACCTCCAGGGCCGCCTTTACCCCATCCCGATCCCGCAGGGCCTGGTGCCCGGGGCTGTCCGCGCGGAGGAAGGCCGAGGGATCGGCCAGCAGCCCATCCAGCTCCGTGAGCCGGGCGTGGAGGACCTCCAGCTCCAGTTCCACCTCAGCGAGGCGTCGCTGCTCTTTCTGGGAGAGCCCAGGTTTCCGGGCGCGGGGAGCCTCCACCCTGGCCGCCAGGCGAGAGATCTCGGCCTTCGGTGCCTCCTGGGCGGCCGCCCGGGCCTCCCGCAGACTGCGCACGGTGGAGGGTGCCCCTTCATACAACTCCCAGCGCGGGGTTCCGGCGGGATTCCAGGCCAGGGTGTGGGTGGCCACCTGGTCGAGGAAAAAGCGATCGTGGCTCACCAGCAGCAGGGTGCCGCCGAAGCCCAGGAGGGCCTCCTCCAGGTTCTGGAGGGTGGGGATATCCAGGTCGTTGGTGGGCTCGTCCAGCACCAGCAGGTCCGCGGGGCTGAGCATGGCCTTGGCCAGCAGGAGCCGGTTCCGCTCGCCACCGCTGAGGGTGGCGGCCGGGCGCGCCTGCTGGTCCACGGGGAAGCCGAAGCGGGTGAGGTAGACGTGGGCCAGCAGGGTGCCGTTCCCGGTGTCCACCACCGCGGCGCGCTCAGCGAGGTTGTCGAAGATGCTGCGGCCTCCGTCGAGCTCACCGCGGCCCTGCGAGATGGTGGTGGTGGCCAGTTTGGGGTGGCGGACGGCTTCGCCGGCGGCGGGTTCCAGCTCTCCCAGCAAGACCTTGAGCAGGGTGGACTTCCCGCAGCCGTTGGGCCCCAGCAGGGCGATGCGCATGCCGCGCTGGAGACTGAGGTCCAGCCCGCCCAGCAGCTCCTCGCCGCCGGGATAGGCGAAGCGTAGTCCTTCGGCGCGGATCAGGGCGTCGCTGCGGTTGCCCCCGGTGGCGAAGGTCAGCCCTTGCCGGATCTCCAGGCGGGTGCGGTCCTCCACGTCGTCCTTGAGGTCCAGCACCTCATGGATGCGGAGCTTGGACTTGCGGGTGCGGGCCTTGGCACCGCGGCGCAGCCAGGCCATCTCGCGGCGCAGGCGGTTCTGCATGTGTTCCGTGAGCCGGGACTCGCGGAACTCCCGGTCGGACTTCTCCAGCAGGTAGTCGCTATAGCCACCCTCATAGCTGCGCAGGGCGCCATCCTCCAGTTCGAGCATCCGGGTCGCCACCGCGTCCAGCAGGTGGCGGTCATGGGTGATGAGGAGGAGGGCGCCGCCATAGGCCTGGAGCCAGGCTTCGAGCTTCTCCACCTGGTCCGGGTCCAGGTGGTTGGTCGGTTCGTCCAGCACCAGGACATCCGGCTCTTTGAGCCAGGCCTGGGCCAGGGCCACGCGCTTGCGCCAGCCGCCCGAGAGGGCTTCCACTTCGACCTCGAGATCCACCAGGCCCCAGGTGGTGGCCGCCGCCTTCAGACGCGGTTCGAGATCCCAGCCCCAGCGCTCGATCTGGTGCTCCACGTTTTGCAGTTCGTCAAGGAGCCGGGTCTCAGCCTGCCCAGTGGCTCCGTGGAGGTCTTCGTGGATCGCCTGGTGCCGGGCCAGCAGAAGGGCGTGATCCGCCAGCGAGGCCTCCAGGGCCTGCCGGATGCTGGCCCCCGGCGCGAAGTGGGGCTCCTGGCTGAGGCGGGCGATGCGCAGGCCCTGGGTGATGACCACTTCCCCGGAATCGGGGGTTTCGTCACCGGTCAGCAGCCGGAAGAGCGTGCTCTTACCCGCGCCGTTACGGCCGATAAGGCCGACTTTCTCGTCCCGGAAGAGACCGAGGCTCAGTCCGTCCAGAATGGCTGTCGCGCCATATCGTTTCGTGACATTGATCAAACTAAGGGCGATGGCGGACAAGAAGGGCTCCTACGACCTTCCAGAATCCCACGGATAGGGAGATGCTTGCCCGCAAAGAATCCGTGAGGTAGCCATGTCCCTGCAGGAAGAACTTCAGATGTCGAAACTCCCCGCCCCGGGAGTTCAGGTGATGCTCCAGCTGATGCTGACGAGGGAGGCCGTCGTCCGGGTCCAGGAGCGGCTTTTCGAGGCCCACGGACTGACGATCCAGCAGTACAACGTCCTGCGCATCGCCCGCGGTGGGCCCGTCAAGGGCCATCCCATCTATGAGATCGAGCGGCGGATGATCTACCGCTTCGCGAACGTGACGCGGCTGGTGGATCGCCTCGAAGCGCAGGGGCTACTCAAGCGGGTGGCGGATCCCAAGGATCGCCGCGTGAGCCGGGTGGTCATCACCCCCAAGGGGCGCCGCCTCATGGACCGCCTCGACGAGCCCGTGCGGGCCATGGCCGCGCTGCTCACCAGCCGCTGTGACGAGCAGGAGTGCCTGTACATCTCGAACTGGCTGGAACGCCTGCGGGAACACTGCACGCAGCAGGAAGGGCTTCAGGAAGAACTGGTGGTGGGCGCCATCAACTGATCCAGCAGCTGATAGGCGGCGACCTCTGTCACGCCGTCCAGGCGCAACCAGCGCCCCTGGCCCAGGTCCATCCACAGCCGTCGGGAAGCCGGATCCCACCAGCCTTCCCGGAAGGTGTGCGGGCCCGCCAGCCGCCGGTTCCCTTTCAGCTGGGCCTGCCCGGGGCGGGGAACGGCCTCGACGGACCAGGCCCGGTTCAACGTGAGGGCGCCGCGATCCAGGTGCCATCGCCCGCCCGGAAGGCGCAGGCGGCTCCCATCGGAAGCGGTGACCTGATCACCTTCGATGCGGGTGCCCGCGCCCCAGGGCGCCGTGCCTTCCTGTTCCGGGATCCAGCGGACGCCTGAAAAGGCCAGGGCCGCGCTGTCCCAGCCCACGCTCCCGAGGTCGGAGAGATCCGTGTCACCGAGCTTGATCCGGAAGGCCGAGGCCGGCGCCTGGTCGAAGGTGGGATCCACCGGCACCCAGCGGTCCCGCAACTTAACCTCCACCCAGAAATGCAGGCCCAGGGTGTCCCCCAGGCCCACCCAGCCGGTGACGCCGCGGGCGGGGACGCCCAGGCGCCGCAACAGGGCCACGGCGAGGACGCCGTGCTCGGTGCAGTCGCCCCGGGGTGTGCGGCAGACCTCCAGGGCCGAGGCAAAGCCCACGGTGAAATCCTTGTCGGTGATCCAGTCGAAGACGAAGGATGTCACCCGCTTCGCCAGCTCCCAGCGAGGCAGTCCCGGGGGCAGGGCCAGGCGTTGGAGGAGGCCGTTGAAGGCGGGATCGCGATAGGGCACCAGGGGGCTGGGCGCCAGGTAGCGGGCCTCATCCCCCGTCGGGCTGTCCGTCACCGGAAGCTGGGCAGCCTCGGCGGCGCTGGGTGCCACGGCTCGCACCAGGCGCCACCGCCCGCCGGGCAGCCGGATCTGCTGGGCATCCTCCGGCAGCGTGGGTACGGCGCCCTCGGCCCTCAGCGTCAGCCTCCGCAGCCAGGGCTGGAAGGGATGGGGCGGCAACCGCTGGAGGGTGCGCTCGAAGAAACCCTCCGCATCATTCGCGCGGGCCTTGGGCGGGGGGAGTTCCGCGCGCTGCATCAGGATGGTGAGGCCACCCAGCTCGGTGCTCTGACGCAGTTCGCCCGCGCTCGGAGAGATCCAGGCTTCCACGGGCGTTGTGGAGGCACCCTGGGTCTCCTTCCCCGTGAAATGCACCGCGTCGGGGAAGCCCGGCAGCGGGTCGGGCCCCGCAGGCTCCAGGGTGAGGGTGCTCCACTGCTGGACGGGGAAGGAGAAGGTGATGGCCTGGACGGGGCGGCGCAGCCGGGCGGCTTCCATCAGGCGGGCGTCGAGTTCCTCGGGCCAGAGCAAGGCCCCGGCGGGCACCTGGGTGCGCAGGGCCGCCCCATTCAGGGGGTGGAGGTTCAGCGAGCCCGGGTCCGCGGGCGACCATTCCGCCCTGCCTTCGAAAGGTTCTTTGGACAGTTGCAGGCGCCAGGTGAAAGTCAGCGAACCATCGGGAGCGCGCCGGACGGTCTGGTCGACCTCCTGCCGGATCTCCTGGCCGAGACGCGAGATGGACATCCACTCGCGGTTCCGCACCTCGCGGGCTTGCCCCTGGGCCTTCGCCTCCTGGGAGGCACCGCCCACTTCCTGTCCTCCCACCCACTGCCGATAAGTCCGGGTCGGAGCTTCCTGGGCGAAGAGCCGAGACCCTGGAGTGAGAAGGAGAACTCCGCTGATGGCCGCCACG
>CAVPLE010000154.1:0-4061 GCA_963705865.1 uncultured Holophagaceae bacterium
GGTGCAGCTCAACCCCGACGTGGCAGAAGGCATCGATCCCGATTATCTGCGCGAGGAAATCAGCCGCCAACGCGCCGTTCTGGCCGCCCGCCGACAGGCCTATGGCCCCGCGGTGGATCCCGCTGGTCGGGTGGTGATCGTGGTCGATGACGGCGTGGCCACCGGTTCCACCTTCATCGCGGCCCTGCGCGCGCTGCGCGCCCAGCAACCCCAGCGGCTGATCGCCGCCTTCGGCGTGGCCCCTCCCGAGGCCCTGCACCGATTTTCCCGCCTGGCCGATGAGGTCGTGTGTCTGGAAACGCCGGCATGGTTCGGTTCGGTGGGGGCGTTTTATCAGGATTTCCCCCAGGTGACGGATGCCGAAGTGATGCGGCTGTTGCAGGCCCGGACCGGCGCATCCCCCGATCCGGCAGGACACGGCAGCGCCTCCTCTGACGCCTGTCCCTGACAGCCGTTTCCTGACGGTTCAGAATGGATCGATGCATTCGTCTAAACCAGCGTATGCGGGAGACGCATCCATGTCCGAATCCGCCTATGACGAGCGCACCGCCTTGCTCGTGGTCGATGTGCATGGCCGGCCACTTGATCGGACACCTGGGGCTTCTATATTGAATCAAGCCCAAAGGCTTAAAAGGAGCTGTGTATGAATAAGGTGGGCATGTTTGCCCTAGCGATGATTTTGGCCGGATCCACGGCCCTTTCCGCTCAGAGCAAGGAGGACAAGAGCCGGGCGAAAGCCAAGGATACGGTGGACAAGGTCCGGCAGGCCGATCCGCCCCAGGCGAAGGAACGCAAGAAGGACGACACCGCGGAAAAGCGCTCCAGGGAGGCCAATACCCAGGAGCAGGCCCATCAGAAGGAAGTCGCCAAGAAATACCCCGCGAAGGGCAAGGACGTGCCTTCGCCCAAGTAGCGCCCTCTTGAGGCTTTCAAATTCCTAACGCATGAAGGCCCCCGAACGGGGGCCTTCATGCGATTGATGGATGTTGCGGGTCAGTCCTTCTCTTCCTCGGCCTTGAGCTTGGCTTCCTGCTCGTCGAGATGCTTCATGAGGCGCTCGGCCAGCTCCTCGTCTTCCAGGGGGGTGAACATGTCGTCCTTCACCTCGAAGATCTCCAGGCTCAGACCCTCCTCGGGATCCGCGGTGCCCTCTTCCTGGGCCTGCAGCTCAGCCAGGGGCGCCAGGATGGCGAAGTCGCGGCCCTCGAACTCGAGCTCTTCCAGGATCGCGAATTCTTCCTTCTCGCCATTCTCGTCTTCAAGCTCAACGACTTCGATTTCGAAGGAATCGTCGTGCTCGTGGTTGCAGTCCGGTCCGTGTTCGTGACCCTCATGAGCCATGGGCTCCTCCTTGCGCAAGGGACCAGAATACGGTCGGAAGCCTTTCGGGCCAAGGAAATATGCTGAAGGAACCACCCCGTTGACGGGCGGCCCCAAAAAGAATCGGCCTCCCGAAGGAGGCCGATTCATTTTGAACAGTATGGTTTAGATCTTGGTGACGTTGGTCGCCTGGGGGCCCTTCTGGCCCTGACCTACGTTGAAGCTGACGCGCTGATTCTCGTCCAGGGTTCGGAAACCCGTGGTCTCGATGGCGGAGTGGTGAACGAACAGATCCGCACCACCGTCATCGGGGGTGATGAATCCGAAACCCTTTTCGGCGTTGAACCACTTCACGGTTCCCTGAGCCATTTGACTACCTGCTTTCTTCGTCCTGGATGTAGATGCATTGTTCCTTCCAGGCGAGGCAGCAACGCTTTTTTCTGCCCGCACAACCGGCGGGCGATTCCCAGTGTAAAGCCATTCCGGTTTCTATTTTCAAAAAATCGACGCCCACCAGCAGAATTTTTCATCCCTGGACCAGAGGCCCGTGCTGTTCCTGCAGCAGGAGGCCCACCGCCCCCTGAACCCCAGCCTGCTGGGCCGGAGTCGTCACGGCAAGGAACAACTCCTGGAAGTTGGGATGGAGCACCCCGCTTTCGATGAAGCAATGGCGTTTCGCCTTCAGCAGGTTCCGATGGATCTCCTGGTGCTCCGCCGCCGTGAAGGCACGGCCGAGATACCGCCGGAAGTTATTCACATCATGGGCGACCTGCTGCTGGAGCAGCCCATCCACGGCGGCCAGCAGCCAGATCAGATCCTCGATGGCCTGGTCCCGGTCGGCGTCGGTCATTTCCCTGAAGGCCCGCAAGGTCTCCAAGTGGTCCAGTTGGGCGTGCTGAGCTTCCTCCAACCAATGACACCGGAAGATCTCCTTGGTGAGGGGATCGAGTTCATCGGCGTTCTTCATCGCGCTGAGGAAGTGGTGCTGCGTGAACCACTCGATGGCCGCCGTCAGGAGCAACACCGCGCCCCGGTGCTTGCCCAGAACGACTTGGGCGACCTGATCCTGCCCTTCCAGCAGCTCGAGCGGGAAGCCCAGCGCCGAATCCACCATCTTCCGGACCTCCCGGAAAAGCCGCATGTGCTTGATCTCTTCGGAGGCGAAGGTCGTGAGGGCTTCGAAGGCCACCCCGTTGACGCCTTCGGACTCCCGGGCCAGGTCCACCATCTCGGGGGCGATGAAGGCCTCCACGAAGCCGAAGAGATGGGCGTAGGCCCCCATCTCGACGTGGGTCAGCTTCCGTTTCTCCTCCGCGTTCAGACAGAAAATGCCCCCGGCCCCGGAAAGGGCGGCGGGGAGCCAGGGGCGGCTCCGATCGAACCCCACCGTTCCCAGCACATCCTTGATCTTCCAGTTGACGCGGTAGGACCGTTCGAGGCATCCCTCATAGGAATAGGCGGCCATAAATTCCCCTTTCTGCCAAGGTGCTGCCGACGGCTGGCTAGAAGGCAGAGGGAATATGAGTCTCGATCCAGACAACGTCAATCACTCGACCCTGTCCGTTTTTCTAGAGGTAGCTCCGGGCACCCAGGAAGGTCCTGTGGTAGTACCGATCCGCCAGGTCATCCTGGCGGATGCCCTGCCCGGGGCGCGGCGCATGGATGAAATGCCCCTGCCCCAGGTACAACCCCACATGACTCACCCGGGTCCCGCCATTCGTGGCGAAGAAGAGGAGGTCGCCCGCCTTGGCGGCGTCCAGATCCACGGGCCGGCCCGCGTCGAACTGGGCCTGGGAGGACCGCGGCAGTCGTAATCCGTTCAGCCGGTACACGGCTCCCGTGAGGCCGCTGCAGTCGAAGCCCTTTTCCGTGGTACCCCCGAACAGGTAGGGCACGCCCAGGTAGCCCTTGGCCGAGTCCACCAGACCCGCCCGCAAGCCTCGTTCATCCGAGGGATGGAGCCGGGGCTGGCCCGAGGCCCCCGGGGATGATCCGTCCGGCGCCACCACCCAGAACGCCTCGATCACCCCGGCGGCCTTCAGGGCCTCGCCCCGGACCCGGGCCTTCTCCTTGGTGGCGAAGTCCCCGAAGCGCACCCGATAGAGGCCGTCCTCCGAACCGTAATAGGCCGCCTCCAGCCCCTGCCCCTGCAGCGACTGGGCGAAGCGCGCCGC
Organism: uncultured Holophagaceae bacterium; assembly: GCA_963705865.1. GTDB lineage: Bacteria > Acidobacteriota > Holophagae > Holophagales > Holophagaceae > Geothrix. The sequence continues at coordinate 3,495 of CAVPLE010000154.1, forward strand.
GTTCTCCGCCTTGGCGAAGGCGCCGGCCTGCAGCGTATAGCCCAACCGTGGGAGGGCCCGCGCCGCCTCCGGGCTGGAGGAGGGCCGCTCCACATAGTGGCGCGGCGCCCGTGTGCAGGCCGCGAGCGCCAGCAGCGCCAGCGCCGTCGCCGGACCCGTCCATTGCCTCTGACGCCGCATGGGACTCCGCGTGAAGGGATGGAGGGATCCTAGCAGGAGCCCCCTTCAGGCGAGGAACTGGAGCCCTACGCGGAACCCGTGGCGGGTGGGCTGAGTCCATTTCACCTCGGAGATGACAGAGGCATCGTGGTGCTCCGCCTCAGCGGGGATGCGGACCCGCAGGATCTCGCCCTGCTGGAGCGGGCAACTCGTCAGAAAACTCGCGCCCGCGGGGCTGATGTCGCGCCCCACGCCCTGCGTCAGGCCCTGCGTCAGCTCAGCGTCGGCCGTGTACGGCTCCGCGGCCGTGCGCTCGAATTGGACGAGTTGGTGCAGGGCCGTCCTGGGACTGGATCGCTTTTCCTCTGGGACATTCATGATGGAGCAAGACCAACCGTCGAGGCTACA
>CAVPLE010000155.1:0-14148 GCA_963705865.1 uncultured Holophagaceae bacterium
CCTGCGCCCAGCCCTCGCGGGCCTGCCCCGCTACATCGCCACGGTGGAAACCGCCAAGCACCGAGTCTTCCAGTTTCTCGACAGTTCAACAGTTCCCGACAACAAACTCGTGGTGATCGCCAGTTCCGACGCCTACCACCTGGGCGTCCTCAGTAGCCGCATCCACGTTGCCTGGGCACTGGCATCTGGCGGGTTTCTGGGCGTCGGAAATGACCCTGTCTATGTGAAATCCCGCTGCTTCGACCCCTTTCCCTTCCCCGACGCAAGTGAGGCTCAGAAAGCAATCATCCGGGAACTGTCGGAAGAGTTGGATGCCCACCGCAAAGCGGCCCAGGAACGAGGTACCAGGCTCGCCCAGACCTACAACCTGCTGGAGCGCCTGCGCGGTGGCGACCCGCTCACCGAGAAGGAACAGGCGCTGGATGCGAAGGGCCTGGTGAGCCTGCTGCTGGACCTGCACCAGAAGCTGGACGCCGCCGTGGCCCAGGCCTACGGCTGGGACGCGACGCTATCCGACGCCGCCATCCTCGACCACCTGGTGGCCCTCAACCACGAACGCGCCACCGAAGAAGCCCAGGGCCACGTCCGTTGGCTGCGGCCCGAGTACCAGGCGGGATGATCGGATGAAACGACGTTCCCGGTTATCGGCCTGACTCAGCCAAAAAAGCAAGCAACCGCGAAAAGCGCGAAAGGGCGCGAAACACGACGGAGATGAGCCGCCTGGGCCGTCGGCCCCCAGTCGCGCGATGCGCGGCTGGCCACGCGCGGGGGCGGAAGCAAGGTCGTTCGCCGTTCGCGCGCCCGCAGGGCGATTCGCGTCTTTCGCGGTTCGATCATCCCAGGCGGAGGCAAGCCGATAACCAGAGGAATTTTTTTTGCTATTCTTGGCGCCTTGGCGTCTTGGCGGTGTTCCTTTGCTTTTCCAAGGATCACGCGGCGCCGGAGAGCCCGCCGATCCACGCGAGGACATCGGCCCGCATCTCGGGGTTCAGGGTGTGGCCGGCGGGGTAGACGCGCGTGATGTGGGGGATGCCCAGGTCGGCCAGCCAGTGGTCCGCCCGCTGCGCCCAGGCCACGGGCAGCGTGGCGTCCTGTTCGCCGTGGCTGATGAAGGCACGCAGGTGCGCCAGCCACTCCCGCTTGGCGATGCGGGGTTCGAGCTCCGGCAGGATGCGGCCCGAGAGGATGGCGAAACCACCCACGCGCTCGGGCGCGCTGAGGGCCACGCTGGCGCTCAGGATGCCACCCTGGCTGAACCCGGCGAGGACCGTCCGCCGGGCCTCCATGCCGTGGAGCGCCTGCAGGTGATCGACGAGCCGGATGAGCGCGTGGCGGCTGGCCTCGGCCTCGCTCTCCATGATCTTCGGCCCCTCCGCCGCGAAAGCCACGCGGAACCAGCCGAACTGGTCAGGCCCGAGCTGGAGGCGACCGCGGACCAGCACCACCAGGGTTTCGGGATCCACGCCAGCCGCGAGATCGGCGAGATCCATCTCCTGGCCGCCGACTCCATGCAGGAGTACCACCAAGGCGCGGGGCCGGGCGGGCTGCGGCAACCTCAAGCGGTAGGACAGTCCCGAAGCAGGGTCCTGCTGGAGGGTGCCAATCGATGGGGCTGGCGATGGGACTGGCGATGGAACTGGCGATGGGACTGGGAAAGACATGGGAACTCCGGTGAAGCGATTCCGGCCGTCTAAGCCACCAACCTCCCGGGGCCGCGAATGGCGGCGCCGGGAAGGGGATGGGCTGGACGTCGAGGACCGCTGGTCGAGCGTTACTTCTTGGCGACCGGCGCGACCTTGCCGGCCTCGGCGTTCAGGCTGACGGCCACGGTCTCGCCGATGACGCCGGGGAAGGTCTTGATGCCGAATTCATTGCGGTTGAGGCTGAGCGCGCCATCAATGAAGCCTGCCACCACGGTGCCGGGGGCCATGCCCGCCTGGGTCCCCGCGTTGGTGATGGGGAAGGTGATGCGCTTGGTCACGCCGTGCAGGGTGAAGTCGCCGGTGATCTCCAGCTTGCCCTTGGCCACTTCCTTCACCGCCGTGCTCTTGAAGGTGACGGTGGGGTACTTCGCCACGTCGAAGAAGTCGGGGGACTTGAGGTGCTTGTCCCGGGCCTCGTTGTCCGTGGTCAGGCTGGCGGCGTCAATGGTGACATCCACGCTGGACTTGCTGATGTCGGCGGTGTCGACCTGGATGGTGCCTTCGAACTTCGTGAAGCGGCCGCTGACCTTGGAGAGGAAGTGGCTGACCTTGAAGCTCACCTCGCTGTGGACGGGATCGATCTTGTAGGTGTCCTCACCAGCCAGGGCGGGCACGGCCGCCAGGGCGAGGGTGGCGAGCAGAACGCGGAAGGGGTGTCGCATGAAGCCTCCAGTGAATAGGTGTTTCACCATGCGATCCAATCTAGGCCTATTTCATGATGTTGCAACAGCTTTTTCGAGGACGGTCGCCTCCGCCCCTGCACGCCCGGTCTGGCGGGGGCGCGGCTGGGCGCTCGGGCTCCCCGCCGAGGTCAGGTGGTCGCGGTCAGGTCCACCAGATTCCGGCGGCCGCCCGCTCGGTCTGGCTTGGCGCCGGGCTTCGCGCCGGAAGCGGCCTTCGGCCTGCCCATGACGGAGGATCACCGAGGCCTCCGTGCCTCCTCTGTGGCCTCGGTGTCTCCGTGGTGGATCTCTATCTTTGAACGCTACCTGGTCAGTCCCTGACCGGATGCCCCGCCCCGGCCGAGGCGAGGCCTACACTGGAGGCATGGATCCGGGATCCCTGGCGCTTCAGCGCACACCCCTGCTCTCCGAGAAACCCGCCGACGGGGTATTGCTCCGGGCGGAGTACTTCCAGGGCCAGATCGACTTCCGGGCCTTCAGCACGGCCTATCCGCACTACCGGGTGCTGTCCACCAATCCCCTGGTGCTGGAACCGGAGGCGGGGACCTGGGTGTACCTCGCCCGGTTCGGGGCGGCGGTGTTCTGGGGCGCCTCTCCCGAAGTCACGGCCACGGTCCTCCAGGATCTCGTGCGCCTGCCGGGGACGGGCGCGCGGGCGGAGGCGGCCCGGGATGAGCTGCGGGTGCACCTCGGCGCTGAGGCCGACCGGGTGGGCTTTTCCGAAGTCTGGCTCCGGGAACTCACCCTGGACAAGCTGAAGGTCATCTCCCTGGCCCTGGCCCAGAGCGTCGCCCTGGACTCGGTGGAGGTGGAAGTGAGTCTGGCCATGTCCCGCTTTGGCCCCGTGGTGACGGCGCTCAGCGACGAGGGGCGGCTGGTGCTCGGGCAGAAGGAGCTGCTGCGCACCGTGGGCTTCGCCATGGCGGTGCGGGCGGCGGTGCTGGACACCCTCACCCTCTTCGATGATCCGCCGGAAACCTGGGAGAGCGAGGGCCTGGCCCACCTCGACAGCGCCCTCTTCGACCAGTTCGACCTGGAAGAGCGGCTATCCGCCGTGAACCAGAAGGTGGCCTACCTCCAGGACGCGGGCGCCACCGTGCTGGACGTGCTGGCCCGCCGCAAGGATCAGCGGCTGGAGTGGATCATCATCGTGCTCATCCTGGTGGAGGTGGTGCTCTTCGTCTGGAAGGAGTTCCCCCTGAAGTGACTAAGAGCGCCTAGGCACTCTAGACCTTCGGCGCCTCCAGCCCGAACGCCGCCCAGCCTTCCTTGGTCGGGCCATAGAGGCTGGGCACGTGCAGGCCCGCCTGGCGCATGAGGACGGTCATCTGGCCGCGGTGGTGGGTCTGGTGGCTCACCAGCACGTAGAGCGCGAAGGCGCCGGTCCAGGTCTCGCCATAGAGGGTGAAGTTGCGGCCCAGCTCGGTGTTGCTCCAGCTGCCGATGTGATCCAGCAGGGATTCGCTCACCGCGCGATAGGCGGCGGCGGCTTCGGCCATGGTGGGCGGTGGCGGGGTGGCGATGAAGCCGTCAGGACCGAGCCCCACGGGCCCTTTCACCCTCAGGCCCAGGTTCTGGGGCAGTTCCAGGATGGTTTCCACCAGGTGCCAGGCCATGCGGCGCAGGTCCCGGTGCTGCTCATCCACGGCCTGGTGGGCCGCCGCGTCGGGGATGGCCGCGAAGACCGCCAGGGTCTTCTCCGCCTCCTGCCGCCAGATGGTCTTGAAATCGTCCACGCGACGGAACATGCCAGCCTCCGGAAAGGTCCCCGGAAGCATAGCGCAACGATCTGGGGGTGGAGGGAAGAGCGTCTGGATCGGACTGAGCCCTGAACCGAACTCAACCTCGCCGGCTGCCAACCGATAGCGAGTCGATATCAGACCTGGAATGCCATCCGGACCTCCCTGTTTGGCCCAGGCCTTCCTTCAAGGCAGAGCGTGTGATCATTCTTGCTCCTGGCACACCCCTCTTGGATCTCCTTACGCAGATGGAACAACCCAACCCCAGAGCCTCGATGTTCTATCGGCAAGGCCTCCTCGCCCTGGCCTGCTTCGCGACGGGGTGGCTGGGGCTGAAGACACCTTATTCGGAAACGCACATCACCCTCATCTGCCTTCCGACAGGCCTCGCGGTGGCCGCTCTCCTCCGATGGGGCCGTGGGGTCTGGCCCGGCATCGCCCTGGGGGCCTTTCTGGTCAACCTCGCCATCGGTTCGACCTGGCACCTCGCCGCTGGCATCGCGGTGGGCAACACGCTCGCACCGATCCTCAGCGTGGCCTACCTCACCCGGTTCCAATTCGACACCGCCTTCTCGAGGCAGAAGGATGTCGGTCTGTTCATCATCGGGGCCGCCCTTGGCATGACCGTATCGGCCACGTTCGGCGCCGCAAGCCTCTCCCTGGCGGGATCGCTGTCGCTGAAAACCGCCGGGCCCGCCTGGCTCTCCTGGTGGATGGGAGACACCGTGGGCGTGTTCCTGGCCGCCCCGCTCTTTCTGTCCCTCAACCAGAAGAACCTCGATCGGCTAAGGCAGGTCCGGAGGGAATACCTCCTCTGGCTCATGATCGCCACCGCGGTCGTGTGGCTGGCCTTCATCCACCCTCCTTCGCAGGCCGGCCGATCCCTGCCCATCGCCTTGCTGACCCTTCCCCTGCTCACCTGGGCTGGCCTGCGCTTTGGGAGAACCGGCACGGCCTTGGCCGGGCTGGGATTCTCCCTCGCCGCGGCGTGGGCCGTGCTCATGGGTCATGGGCTTTCCCATTTCCTCAATCCCCAGCTCAGCCAATTGATCCTGTGGAGCTACATGACCGCCCTGGTCCTGACGGGTCTCCTGATCACGGCCCTGCAGGCCGAACGGATGCGGATGGAGGACCAGCTCCGCGACCGGGAGGCGAAACTCCGGGGCCTGTACGAAATGTCACCGCTGGGCATCGCGCTGACGGACATGCAGGGTCGCTACCTGGAGTTCAACGATGCCTTCCAGGCCATGAGCGGCTATTCCGCGGAGGAACTCACCCACCTCGACTACTGGGCCTTGACCCCTACATCCTACGAGGCGGAAGAGGCCCGCCAGCTCGAATCCCTGGAGCGCACCGGGCGCTACGGACCCTACGAAAAGGAATATGTGCGCAAGGATGGCAGCCATATCTCCATCCGGCTCAACGGCATGCTGATGAAGCGACCGGATGGCCAGCCGTCCATCTGGTCCATCATCGAAGACATCACCGCCCGCAAACGGATCGAGACGGACTTGAGGGTGGCGGCGACCGCCTTCGATTCCAGGGAGGCCATGATCGTCACGGATGCCCAGGAAACCATCCTGCGGGTCAACCAGGCTTTCATCGAAATCACCGGCTATACCGCGGAGGAAGTCGTGGGCCGGACCCCGCGCATGTTCAAGTCGGGCCGCCACGATCAGGACTTCTACAAGGCGATGTGGGACGCCATCGGCCAGGCCGGCGGTTGGCAGGGTGAGGTGTGGGACCGGCGCAAGAACGGTGAAGATTACCCCAAATGGCTCACCATCTCCGCCGTAGCGGGGGAGGATGGGGTGGTCACCCACTACATCGGCACCCACTTCGACATCACGGCACAGAAAAAGACCGAAGAGAAGATCCAGGCATTGGCCTTCTTCGATCAACTGACGGGCCTGCCCAACCGGACCCTCCTCATGGACCGCCTGAAACAGACCATGACCGCCACCGCCCGGAATGAAGGCCACGGCGCCCTGCTCTTCATCGACCTCGACCACTTCAAGACGCTCAACGACACCTTGGGTCACGACCAGGGCGACCTCCTCCTGAAGCAGGTCGCGCAGCGGCTGACGGCTTGCATCCGGGAAGGCGACACCGTCGCCCGGATTGGGGGCGACGAATTCGTGGTGGTCCTGCCAGGCCTGAGCCCGGTCCTGGGGGAAGCCGCCCGGGCGACGGAATTGGTCGGGGAGAAGATCATCCAAGCGCTCAATGCGGACTACCAGCTGGGCGGACATCCCTACAAGAGCACGGCGAGCGTGGGGGCCACCCTGTTCATGGGCAAGGACACCACCATCGATGACCTGATGAAACAGGCCGACCTGGCCATGTACCGCTCGAAGGAATCCGGGCGCAACGCGTTGCGGTTCTTCGACCCGGACATGGAAAGCGCCGTGATCAATCGCGTCGCGAAGGAAAAGGACCTGCGCGAAGCCATTGACCAGCAGCGATTTTGCCTCCACTACCAGGCCCAGATCCTGGAGAGCGGGGCCCTGACCGGCGCAGAGGCTCTGGTCCGTTGGCAACATCCCGAAAGGGGAATGGTGCCCCCTGCCGAATTCATCCCTCTCGCCGAGGAAACCGGCCTAATCCTGCCCTTGGGCCTATGGATCCTACAGACGGCCTGCGCTCAACTGGCCAAGTGGGCCCAAGACCCCGGCATGGCCCATTTGACGATCGCCGTGAATGTCAGCCCCCGCCAATTCCGGCAGGCGGGCTTCGTGGGCCAATTGATCGAGGTGATCGGCAGCACCGGCGCGAATCCGGAACGGCTGAAACTGGAATTGACCGAAGGCCTGCTGGTCGAGAATCCCGAAGATGTCGCCGAGAAGATGACCGTCCTGAGGGCCAGGGGCGTGGGCTTCGCGCTGGATGATTTCGGAACGGGCTATTCCTCCCTGTCTTACCTGAAGCGGATGCCATTCGATCTGCTGAAGATCGACCAGTCCTTCGTCCAGGATGTGTTGAGCGACCCCAATGACGCCGCCATCGCCGGCACCATCGTGGCGCTGGCCGAGAGCCTTGGTCTGGGCGTCATCGCCGAGGGGGTAGAGACCGTCGCGCAGAGGGATTTTCTGGCCCGCATCGGGTGTCATGCCTTCCAGGGTTACCTGTTCAGCCGCCCTCTTCCTGTCGATGCGTTCGAGGCGCTCGTCAAACGGGCGTGACAGCCCGCCGCTTGATGGGCCACGAATCCCTACGGCGGGCTCGGGCGAGGCGGGTGATGAGTTCGGCGCGGAGGTCGGCGGGATCCACGATGGCGTCCACATGGAGGTCGGCGCCCAGCTTCTTCAGGTTGATGTCCTCGTTGTACTCGTCGCGGAGCTGCTGGACGTAGGCGGCGCGCTCTTCCTCGGGCTTCTCCGCGATCTTGTTGGCGAAGACGGCGTTCACGGCGGCCTCGGCGCCCATGACCGCGACGCTGGCCGTGGGCAGGGCCAGGGTGGCATCCGGATCGAAGCCCGGCCCGCTCATGGCGTAGAGCCCCGCGCCATATGCCTTGCGCACCACCACGCAGATGCGGGGCGTGCTGCAGCTGGCCATGGCGCTGATCATCTTGGCGCCGTGGCGGATGATGCCCTGCTTTTCCACGGCGCTGCCGATCATGAAGCCCGGCACGTCGCTGAGGAACACGAGGGGGATGCCGAAGGCGTCGCACAGCGTGATGAACCGGGTGGCCTTGTCGGCGCTGTCCACGAACAGCACGCCGCCCTTCACGCGGGGCTGGTTGGCCAGGATGCCCACGGCCTTGCCATCCAGGCGCGCCAGGCCCGTGATGATCTCGCCCGCGAAGAGCTTCTTGATCTCCAGGAAGCTGCCTTCGTCCACCAGGCCTTCAATGAAGTCCTTCATCTGGAAGGAAGCCATGATGTCCATCGGTACTAGGGCTCCCAAAGCTTTCGCTTTGGGAGATACCGCCTTCGGCGGAACGGCGGGCAGGGCGGCTTCGCAGTGTTGGGGAAAGTAGGCGAGGTACTGGCGGCAGAGGCTGATGGCTTCCACCTCTGTCTTGCACAGGAAGTCGCCGCAGCCGCTCACCGAGCAGTGCATGCGCGCGCCGCCGAGATCCTCCAGGCTGATCTTCTCGCCGATGACCATCTCGGCCATGCGCGGCGAGCCCAGGTACATGCTGGCATTGCCCTCCACCATCACCACCACGTCGCAAAAGGCGGGGATGTAGGCGCCACCGGCCGCCGAGGGCCCGAAGAGCAGGCAGACCTGGGGCACCAGGCCCGACAGCGCCACCTCCATGTGGAAGATGGTGCCGGCGTGGCGGCGGCCCGGGAACATGTCGAGCTGGTCCGTGATGCGCGCCCCGGCGCTGTCCACCAGGTAGAGCATGGGAACCTTCAGCCGCATGGCCACTTCCTGGATGCGGATGATCTTCTCCACCGTGCGGGCGCCCCAGCTGCCGGCCTTGATGGTGCTGTCGTTGGCCATGAGCGCCACCGGACGACCGTCCACCGTGGCCGTGCCCGTGATCACGCCGTCGGCCGGTAGCTCCTTGTGCAGCGCGTTCGCGAACAGGCCGTCCTCGACGAAGCTGCCTTCGTCCACCAGCAGGCGGATGCGCTCGCGAGCGAAGAGCTTGCCGGCTTCGGTGTTTTTCTCGTGGGCCTTGGTCGAGCCGCCCTTCTTGATGCGCTCAACTTCCGAATGGAACTGCTCCAGCTGCATGGCGACCTCGGGATGGATCCTCCAGCATAGCGGGCGACCCCAAAGCCGGTAGCGTGCGATTCTGGAGGCATGGCGGACGCGGCTGAATCGAAGCGATCTGGGTTCCTGACGGTGCCCTTCTTCGTGGTCTGCGTTTTCTACTTTCTGGTGTTCGCGGCCGGGTACCAGCTGTTCCCCGTGGTGCCGCTGCGCTTGCGGGAGCTGGGCGCGAATCTGGCGGAAAGCGGGCGGTTCCAAACGGCTTTCATGCTGGGCTCGGGCTTCGGCGCGCTGTTCACGGGCCCCCTGGGCGACCGCCTGGGGCCGCGCCGTGTGCTGCGGGTGGCCTCGCTGGCGGTGGTGGGGATCCTCGTGATCTATGCCCTGCTGAAGGTGCGCTGGGTGTTCTACCTGCTGGCGCCGGTGCATGGCCTGTTGTGGTCGGCGTTGCGCACGGCCTCCGTCGCCAAAGTGGGCGGCATTCTGCCCCTGGAACATCGTGCTCAGGGCCTGTCGATCTTCGGCCTGACAGGTCCCGGCGGTGTGGCGGTGGGACCGCTGGTGGGTCTCTGGCTCATGCCGCACTTGGGTTTCACCTGGATGCTGGTGCTGCTGGCGGGCGTGTTCGCGCTGCTGTATGCCCTCATCGGTGCCCTGCCCCGGGAGGCTACCCGCGAGATCGAGGGCCCGGTCTTCCAGTGGCCGGACCGCTCCGTATGGGGAGGCGTGGCCGTGATGGGTCTGGTGGGCCTCAGCTTCGGTCCCATGACGCCCTACAGCGCCCAGGAGGCCAAGGCACTGGGCATGGCCTGGCCGGCGGCGTTCCTGACCTGCTTCGCCCTCGGCATGATGGCCATGCGCGGCCTGCTGGCGCTGACCGGCATGGGCCGACGGCCGGTGGCGCTGATGCCCGGGATGGCCGCCCTGACCGCCGTGGGCTACGCCATGCTGGCCTTTCTGCCTGGGGGTTTGGTCCGGCACTTGTCCTCGGGTCTGGTCTACGGCGCCGGCTACGGCATGGTGCACACCCTGATGCTCACGCACCTCATGGAGACCACGCCGCCCCAGCGCCGGGGCGCGGCCACCGGAGCCTTCTTCTTTGCTTTTGACGCGGCCACCGCGCTGGGATCCCTGGGCCTCGGCTGGGTCATGCAGCGCGGTGGCTTCCGCTGGGGCTGGGCCATCGGGGCGGGCCTGATGACGCTGTGCATCCCCGTGGCCCAGCGGGTCGTCCACAGACCGGCTGTTACATCCGCGTCGGCGCCCTCTGTCATCGTAGAGGGATGACGGATCTTTCGAGCCCGCAGCCGCGCTTGATGACGCGGCAGTTCGCCCTGGTCTGGGCCATCACCTTCCTGACCTTTTTCGCGGCCTTCCAGCTCTTCCCCACGGTACCGCTCCGCCTGCGCGCCCTGGGGGCTTCGCTGGCCGAAAGCGGCCGGTTCATGAGCCTCTTCACGGCGGGCAGCGCCCTGGGCGCCCTATTCACGGGTGCCCTCGGTGATCGGCTGGGCCACCGCCGCCTGGTGATCACCGCCGCCCTGCTTTACGCAGCCTTCCTCGGCGCCTACGCTGTGCTGCCTGTGCGCTGGGGCTTCTACGTCCTGGCCTTCCCCCACGGCATCGTGTGGTCGGGGCTGCTCACGGCCACCATGGCCTCGCTGGCCCACGTGCTGCCGGATGGCCGCCATGCCGACGGCCTCAGCCTCTACGGCCTGGCCAGCCCCGGCGGGGTCATCGTGGGACCGCTGCTGGGTTTGTGGATCCACCAACGCTGGGGTTTCGCACCCATCGGTTGGTACCTGGCGATCCTCTTCGTCCTCCTGGGTGTGCTGGGAACCACCCTGCCGAAGGATCATCCCCACGGTCGCGCCGAAGGGTTCAAGTGGCCTGATGTCATCGTGCTGGTGCCCTGCCTCGTCCTCTTTTGCGTGGCGCTGGGCTACGGCGCCCTGGGCAGCTACACGGCCCAGGAGGCTCTGGCCCTGGGAATGCCGGTACCCTCGGCCTTCCTTTCCTCCATGGCGGTGGGCATGGTGCTCATGCGCATCGCCATGCTGCGGCGCGGTTTCGGGAAGCGACCCATCCGCCTGCTGCCGGCCATGCTCGTGGGTGCCTTCGCGGGGATGGCCCTGCTGGCGGCCCTGCCCGGGGGAACCCTGCGGCACGTGCTCTCGGCCCTGCTCTACGGGGCGGGCTACAGCATGATGCACACGCTCATCAACGCGAAACTGCTGGAGTCCGCGGACCCCAAGCGGCGCGGATCGGCCTTCGGCGCCCTGCTTTTCGCCTTCGATTCGGGCATCGGCCTCGGCAGCTTCAGCCTAGGCTGGGTCATCGGCACCTACGGCTACCGCGCCGGCTGGGCCCTGGGCGCCCTCGCCATCCTCGCCTCGCTGCCGTTGGCGTTGAAGCTCAGCCGGGACTGATCACGTCCGCCGATGTAGCTTATGGACGCTGGCCTGGTCCACGCACTTCACGAGGATCTCGTCGATGTTCACGTGATCGGGCAGCGTGAGGCACCAGCGCACGCACTCGGCCACGTCGAAGGCGGTGAGGGGCTTCACGCCCTGGTAGACGGCCTTGGCCTTGTCGTCATCCTTGAGGCGCACGTTCGAGAACTCGGTCTCGGCCATGCCGGGATCCACCGAGGTGACGCGGATCTGCTCGCCGTTCAGTTCCAGGCGCAGGCTCTGGGCCATGGCCTTCACGCCGAACTTCGACGCGCAGTAGACGCTGCCGCCCTCGTAGGGCTGGTGGCCGGCCGTGGAGCCGATGAAGAAGACGTGGCCCCAGCCGGCCTTGCGGAGGTGGGGCAGGCCCGCGCGGACCGTCTTCACGACGCCCTCGACGTTGGTGCGCATCATGGCTTCCAGATCCTCGTCCGGCGTCTCCCACAGCTTGTAGGTGCCGCTGGCCAGGCCCGCGTTGGCCACCAGCACGTGCAGCCCGCCGAGGGCCACCGCGGCTTCCGCCACGAAGGTATCCACGCTGGCGGTGTGGCGGGTGTCCACGGCGCCGGCGAAGACCTTCACGCCATGGGTCTTCACGAGTTCGTCAGCCAGGGCCTGCACGCGTTCCACGCGGCGCGCGCCCAGGGCCAGGTGGCAGCCCTGCGAGGCCAGCAGCCGCGCCATGGCTTCGCCGAAGCCGCTGGACGCGCCGGTGATGAGGACGATGGGATGCTCGGGACGCATGGTGACTCCTGGAGGATCTAGCGGTAGTTGCGGTGGAACTCGCCGAGGGCCTCCACCACTTTCTGGATCTTCTCGGTGGGCGGCAGGATGGTGGTGCGGAAGTGGGCGGTGCCTTCGGCCTGGCCGAAGCCGGAACCCGGCACCACGCAGATGCCGGTCTGTTCCAGCAGGGCCAGTGCGTAGTCGAAATCGGTACGCCCCTTCGGGAGGGTGATCCTGGGAAAGGCGTACATGGCTCCGGCGATCACATTGCAGCTGATGCCTTCGATGCGGTTCAGCCCTTCGGCCAGCAGGATGGCCCGCTGCTTCAGGGCATCGAGAATGGCCCCCTTCTCCTGGACGTACCGGGCATGGGAGGGAGAACCAGGCTTCGGCGGGCGGACCATGGCATAGGTCGCCGCCTGGCCCGCGAGGTTCGCGCACAGGCTGACGCTTTGGAGTTTCAGGATCTGCGCCGCCACATCCTGGGGGATGTTCCGGTACTCAAAGTAGCCGCCCCGCACGCCACACTCGCCCAGGAAGCCCTTGGAGCAGGAATGGAAGCTGAAGAGGGAGACGTCCGTCGCCCCTGACTGGTGGAGCACCTTGGCGAACGACACGAACTCGTCACCCGGCAGGTAGATGTTTTCCTGATAGACCTCGTCGGCCAGGATCGTCAGCCCGTGAACCTTGGCGAAGTCGATGATCATTTCGATATTGGCTTCGTCCAGCACCGCGCCCGTGGGGTTGCCGGGGTTGATGACGCAGATGGCCTTCACCTGGGTGCCCTCGGCCTTCGCCTGGGCCAGAGCAGCCTCCAGCATGGGGCGGCTCAGCTTCCAGCCGTTGGCCTCGTCCAGGTAGTAGGGCACCATGCGCCCTTCGTACAGCGTGATGGTGGCCGAGTACAACGGGTACTGGGGGATGGGGATCATGATGCCGTCCCCGGGACCGCTGATCAGCAGGCGCAGGGCGGTCTGCACGCCCTTGCTGGCGCCGTCGGTGAGGAAGATGGCGTCGGGATCCACCCCGATGTGATCGCGCTCCAGGATGAACTCGGCCACGGCCTCGCGGATGAACCGCACGCCCCGGCTTTCGCTGTAGGCGCCCAGGCCGAACTTCGTGCCGGCGAGGACGGCCATCGCGGCCTCGATCACGTCCGGCGGGAAGGCCCCGGGAGCCAGCTCCATGAGGGCCGGATACTCGCAGAGGGCCAGGATCTGCCGGTTCCAGGTGAGGGGCCGCTGCCCCAGGGACTGGGGGTTGCCGATGTTGCAGTAGATGATCTCGCGGCCCTGCTTCTCCAGTTCCGCGGCCCGGGCCACGATGGGGCCCCGGACGGCGTATTCGGCATCGAGTACAACAATACGTACTGGTTCAGGCGCTCCAGCAACAGGCAACAACTCGAGGAAAAGCTCATGACGTTTGAAACGATCATCTACCAGGAAGATGGCGCGATCGGAACAATCACGCTGAACCGGCCGGATGACGGCAACAAGTTCAATGCCACGATGTGTCATGAGATCCGCGATTGCATCAACAACATCCGTCGCGAAACGCGTACCAGGGTCATCGTGATTACCGGAGCGGGAGACAAATTCTTCTGCATCGGCGGACGGAAGGACGGGATGGAAGATTCCATTCTCTACGCTGGTGTTCTTCCAACGCTCGAAATGTATGAGGCGATCGACCGCCTTCAGAAACCAGTGATAGCCAGCGTCAATGGCTTCGCAGTTGGTGGAGGAAACGTGCTGCAGGTGGTCTGCGACCTGACCATCGAACTAGACCCCGCCGTCGCCCGCCTGCCCCATGGCAAGTACCGCTGGCGGGTCGTCTATTCCGACGGCTCGTGCAACGCGGGTTCGCTGGAATGCCGGACCGGTTTTCCGGGTAACACCCGGTCCGCTACCGGATCAGGGTGATCGAAACAGTCGGCTGTACCGGGCGGCGGGCAACTCGTCACGCACGGACCACGCGGCCGCAAGCGAATCGCCCTCACCTTCGACGATGGTCCCAGTGCTTACACACCCCAGGTCCTGCACATCCTGAAAGCCAGGAACGTGAAGGCCACGTTCTTCCAGATCGGCCAGGAGGTCGCTCGGTATCCGGCGACGTCGCGGCGCATCCTGGCGCTCGGGCATGAACTCGCCAACCACACGATGCACCACGGTGCGTT
>CAVPLE010000156.1:0-28731 GCA_963705865.1 uncultured Holophagaceae bacterium
TATGTCCGCTACTGGTTCCGAGTACCGTATTGCTATTCAACGTGCTGGTCGGTCGCGACGGCCTGGTCATCATCGATCTGCCCCAGGCCGTGAACGCCGCCGGCAACAACAACGCGTTCCGGATGCTGGAACGCGACGTGAACAACATCCGGGCCTACTGTGGCCGCTTCGCCCCGGAGTTGCTCGCCACCGAGTACGCCCACGAAATCTGGGATCACTTCAAGAACAACAGCCTGAAACCCGGCATGACGCTCACCGGCATTTTCGCGCACGACGACACTCCCGCCGACGTGGACGCGGTCATGCTCCAGATCGAGGAAGCCCGCAAGGAAGCCGAGATTCGTCAGCGCGGTCGGGAAGACGCCGAGCGCGGCGCGCTCGAATAACGCGCCGGCGGGATGGACTCTACCGTCCACAGGGGTATCATCGGGGTCTCCGCCGTCCTGCCGACGTCGCTGAAAAGTTGCGGCAGCAATCCGAAAAAAAGTTGGCGATGAACGATCCCGTCAAGTTCTGGCAAGGCTACGACAGCTGGTCACAGGCCGAGCAGGCCTGGGATGCGCGCGCGGCCGAGCTCGCCGGGCAGTTGCCCCTGAAGACCTTCCGGAAGAACCCGAATCTGCCCGGGATTCGCCCCAACACGCGCCGCTTCCTGGCCTGGAAATCCCTCTCCTACCTGCACCGCCACGACCACTCCGGCAAGCTCCGCCGCTATTTCTGGCGCCATCCCCTGCGTCACGGCGTCGGCCTGCTGAAAAACCTGCTGCGCGGCCGGGCCTACGGTCGCGATGGCGATTTTTTCCTCTATGGCATCACCGATGTCGCGGATTTCGTGCGCCGCCTGGAGCAGCCGAACGCGGTGCTGGTGGTGGGCTTCTCCTACTGCCACAAGCCTTTCGAGTGCCCGGAAGGACGCTTCACGGATCGCTGCATTCGCCAGGTAGGGCCCGGGCAGTTCCAGGCGGGCGGACAGGTCCTTGGCCAGGCAGTAGCTCCCATCCTCGGGGAGGGCAGCCAGGGCCCGGAGGGCATAGCCAGTGGCGGTCGAGAAGAGCATTCCGGAATGATACTTCTGATTTAGGGAAGCAACCCCCTGATTCTGGAGTCCATCTCCATTTGTCCCCGATTTGTGATCGAGGTCAGAGCAAAGCGCGCCACAAGAGCAGGAGCCCCAGCACGCTCAAGCCCCCTTCGCGCCAGCCGAGGGTGCGGGCGGGAATGGGCCGGTAGGGCGCCAGGGCCCGGAGGTAGAGCAGGCCGGTCCAGCCGGTCCAGACGAGCCCGGCCAGCCCCCGGGGCGCCAGCAGGAGGGCGGACATTCCGATCAGCAGCAGGTGGAGGGCGTGGACGGGGATCCGGCGCCGATCCAGCTCCGCTGCGGCCAGCTTGTGGGCATGGCCCAGGAGGCGCCGCACGTGGGCCAGGTTGGCGCCGCCCACCAGCGTGACGAAGAGCCAGGCCCGACCGGCCTCGAGCAGAGGCGCCGCCCCTGCCGCGAGGATGGCGGCGGCCAGCCCGGCGAAGGCCCCCTGGGCCGCCAGCTCCACGGCCAGCGAGCGCACGGCCCTCTGCAGGTCGGCCCGCAGGGCCAGGAGAACCAGGGGGGCCACGCAAGCCAAGGGGATCAGGAATCGCCAGCCTGAAATAACCAAGGCTGTGAGTCCGAAACCTGCCGAGAGGGTTCCAAACAGGAGAAGCGCACGGAATCGGAGGGCGTCCCGCTGGCCCGTGAGCACTCGGCGGAGGGAAGGGCGGGCGAGGAAGAAGGCCAGGGCGGCCAGCCCCAGGCAGAGTCCACCCCAGCTGGGGCGGAGCAGCAGGCCCAAGACCAGCGGGAAGCCGAGCATGAACCAGCTGCCGTGCTCGGCAGGCAGGAGGGTGCGCCATGGGGGGAGGATTCGAGACATTTCGGGCCTTTCAGGTCCGAAATAGAGTCTGACCGCAATCGGGCCTTGCGGCCATGCAGGAGATCACACTTCCGACGCGATGAGCCGCAGCCCCTCCATGGCCTCTTCCATGGTGAGGAAGACGGGCAGGCCGGCTTCCCGGAGGCCCTGGCGGTAGGCGTCGTAGATGGCGCCCCCTTCCACCGCCACGCCCAGCCACTTGCCATGCTTCCGGGCCAGATCGGCCAGGGCGCTCGCGAAAGGGCCGAAAGCCGCGGGATCACTGGTATTCAAGCGCCTGGTCAGGGGCACCAGACCCACCATCACCACATCGGCTTCCGAGGCCAGCAGCAGGTCGGCGCTGGCCAGGTAGGCGGCCTCGTCGGCCATGGGCGTGAGGTCCAGGGGCAGGCGGGGGCTCACGAGGCCTGTGAGGCCGTGGGCCTCGATGATGGCCGCCAGGGCCGCCGTCTCGGCTTCGGTGAGCTTCGCCCCCCGGAAGGGGCCCGTCAGCAGATCGGCGGAGGCCACGGATTCAAAGCCCGCGTTGGTCATGACGGCCACCTGGCGGGGGCTGCCCTCGGCATAGGCGCCCAGCCAGGACAGCGCGGCGTCGAAGGTCTCGATGCGCTCGGCGAGCATCGCGCCCGCCCGGCGCAGCACGCTGGCCTGCAGGGCGTGGTCGCCCGCCAGGGCGCCGGTGTGGCTGCTGGCGGCGGCCATGCCCTCCTGGCTGCGCCCGCCCTTGTAGAGCAGCACCCGGCGGCCCGCGGCGCGGAGCTTGGTCGCGGCCTCGGCGGTGGCCTGCAGATCCCCGGGGGCGAAGCCCTCCAGGTAGGCGCCCACCACCTTCACGGCCGGGTCCGAGCCGAAGCCCGCCAGGAAGTCCGAACAGCGCAGGTCCATCTGGTTGCCGATGGCCACCGCCGCCCGCAGGCCCAACTCGGGGCGCCGGCTCAGGCGGGTGATGAGGAAGGCGCCGCTCTGGCTCACCAGGGCCGCGTGGCCCGGCTTGGGACGGAGGGGAAGCTTCTCGTCGGGGATGAAGAGGGTGTTCAGATTCAGGTCGGGGCTGTAGAGGCCCAGGCCGTTGGGGCCCACCAGCGCCGGGGTCCACTTCCCGGCGCGACGATGGTCCTCGAGGCAGGCCACGAGCCGCTTGCCGAGGCCTTCGCGGTCGGCGCCGTCGCCCAGGCCGCCGGCCACCACATAGACGACCGTGGCGCCGCCCCCTTGGTGGCAGAGCTGTTCGACCACGTCCAGGGTCAATGGTGCCGGCAGGGAGAGGATGAGCTGATCGGTGGGCGCCGCGGTGAGGTCCGCCACCGAACCGAGGCAGGGCAGGCCCAGGAACTCGGTGGCGCCAGGCTTGATGAGGCGGATGGCGCCGGCGGGCAACGTGGATCGCCGCGCGTTCTCGAGGATGATGCGGCCCACGGTGCCCTCGCGGCTGGACACACCGGCGATGACGAGATTCCGGGGCGCCACCAGAGCCTGGTACCAGGCTGGGTCTGGGCTGGCGGGTGATTCGGCGAGGGGTGCTTCCAGCGTGCCCACACCGTCCAGGGCCGTGGGTAGGCCATCACCATCCAGCACCACGGGATTGAGCTCCAGCAGGGTGACGCCTTCCCGTTCCAGGCCTTCCGCGGCGCGCCACAGGCCCTGGAGGAAGGCCAGCAGCTTCGGTTCGTCCGTGAGCGCCTCGGTGCCGCGCTGGCGGCCGAGCCAGGCGCGGCCCAGCCAATGCTCACGGAGATCCGCGAGGGCCTGCTCCGGCGTGCATAGGCCCAACGGCCAGATCAAGGGCGGGGCCAGGGCGGCCCAGGCGTCGGCCTGGAGGCCGCCGATGCCGCACACCACGAGCCAGCCCGCGTCCGGATCGCGCTTGAGCGACACCAGGGCCTCGGTGGGCAGGCCCGCCAGGCGCTTGAAGGCGACCTTCTCGCAAACCAGCCCGCCGATCCACGGATGGTCGGGCACCCGCATCCGCATGGCGGCGGCTTCGGCCATCAGGGCCGCGGCATCGAAGGGCCCGAAGTGGACGGCACCCTTGTCCGACTTGTGCCAGAGCTGGTCCGCGATGCCCTTGAGCACGATGGGCTCGCCGGCGGCGAAGGGCAGGGGCCCCGCTTCCAGGAACCCGTGGCGCGGCACCCGCAGGCCCGCGGCGGCCAGCAGGCCGTAGGCCCGCCCCTCGTGGAGGAAACCCGTGGTCGTGTGCATGTCAGGCTCCCACTGGATCGTGGATCAGGCCGCGCCCGGCCTCGAAGGCCTCAAGGTTCTTCTCCAGCACGCGGGCGCCCTTGGATTCGAAGCGCTGGCTGATGACGTCGTGCCAGACCGCGTCTTCCACGGGCAGGAAGCGGGAAGCCATGCCCAGCAGGGCCATGCCGCCGGCCTGGCGATGGTTGAGCTTGCGGGCCAGGTCCTCGGTGTCGATGAGGTGGACGCCGCGCACGGCCTTGAGGGCCGCGTAGACGTCGTCCAGGGGCGGGTAGCCCGCCATGTCCATCTGGGGTTCCTCGGACACGACCAGGTGTCCGTCCAGGCGGAGCATGGACACGTAGCGCAGCGCCTCCAGCGGTTCGAGGGCGATGAGCAGGTCCGCGCCGCCCTCGTCGAGGATGGGCGAGGTGAGGGCGGCTTCCGAAAAACAGACCTGGGCGTGGACGCTGCCGCCCCGCTGGCTCATGCCGTGGATCTCGGACTGGAGGGCCTGGAGGCCGCTGCGGCGCAGGGCTTCCAGCAGGATCTGGGCGAGGGAAAGCACGCCCTGGCCACCGACGCCGGACAGGACGATGCCGTGGATGCGGGACGCGTTCATGAGCAGACCTCGGTCGTGCGGCGCTCGCGTTCCTGGCGGTCGTGATCCTTCAGGACGCCGCGGCGGATGGACTGGATGCACTCCCGGCGGAACACCACCACCGAGGGGCCGGGATGCCGAAGGGCGGCCGCGACGGCCGACACATTGGCGTCGTGTTGCTTGGGCACGGGCAGGAGGACCTGGAGCTGTTCCTCCGCGATGCCCATGCCCCGGACCATGCGCTCGACCTGATCGAGGGCCTGGCTGGGCTGCTGGCCGGTCATGCCCACCACGCGGTTGTCGAGGATCATCACGGTGACGTTCACGCCGGCGTCGGCGGCCGTCAGCAGGGCTGGCAGGCCGCTGTGGCCGAAGGTGGAATCGCCGATGACGGCCACGGAAGGCGTCTGGCCCGCCAGGGCCGCGCCCACCGCCATGCTGATGCTCGCGCCCATCTCCACCACCGCGTGGATGGCGGCCATGGGCTCCTGGGCGGCCAGGGTGTAGCAGCCGATGTCGCCGAAGACGCGGGTGTCCGGGGCGCCGACCAGGACGAGGGCCTCCCGGAGGGCTTCGTAGGCGTCCACATGACCGCAGCCATCGCAGAAACGGGGCGCGCGGATCGGCAGCTCGAGGCTGGTGGCGGCTTTCCCAGTCGGGGCTGCCAGGCCGAGGGCGTCCTTCAGAAGGCGCGGGGACAGCTCGCCCGTGCGGGGCAGGGCGCCGTCCAGGCGACCGCGAACCTTCACCGTGCCGCGGAGGCCGAGGCGCTCTTCCAGCACCGGGTAGTCCTCCTCGAAGACCACGATTTCGTCCACCTGGGCCAGGAAGGCCTGTTCCAGGGCGGGGTCCACGGGGTAGGCGGCGATCTCCAGGCGGGGCAGGGTCGCCAGGGCGGGGTTCTCGTGGAGCAGCTGGCCGAAGTAGGCCCGGCCCATGCCTGACAGGGCCACGCCGCGGCGCGTCGTGCCGGGGATGAGGCGATTGAGGGGGGTGGTCTCGGCCATCAGGCGGGGCTGCTTGTCGAGCAGATCCACGTAGCGGCGGCGCGCATTGGCGGGAATCAGCACCCAGTTCTGGATCGCTGTTTCAGGAACGAGGCCCAAGCTGGTGGGGGCCTGGGCCTTGCGGCGGGCCAAGGCGGCGCGGCAGTGGGCCAGGCGCGTCACGATGCGCAGCATCACGGGCACCTGGAGGGCCTCGGACAGTTCGAAGGCCCGGAAGGTGAGGTCGTAGCACTCCTGGACGGTGCTGGGTTCGAGACAGGGCAGCCATGCGAATTCCGCCAGGCGGCGGCTGTCCTGCTCGTTCTGGCTGCTGTGCATGCCGGGGTCGTCCGCCACCAGCAGCACCAGCCCACCCCGGACCCCGGTGAGAGCCGAGTTGGCGTAGGCGTCCAAGGCCACATTCAGGCCGACGTGCTTCATGGTCACCAGGGCGCGATGGCCGGTGTAGCTCACGCCCATGGCCAGGTCGTAGGCCACCTTCTCGTTGGCGGCCCACTGGGCCACCCGGTCATCGTGGGCGTCATGGATGAGGCGTTCGACCGTCTCGAACCCCTCCGTGGATGGCGTGCCCGGATAACCGAACGCGCCCTTGATACCGGCGTCGAAAGCGGCGCAACCCACCGCTTCAACCCCCAGCGCGAGGGTGCTCTGAACCATGCAAACCTCCAACCTTTTCCAAGCCGGAAGTATGCAGAGCCGCCGCAGTGCCCAGGGTCACAGGGGGGTGGTCCTACCAGAGGACCGGTCCAGTCCAGGATCAGGAATCCGTGGTGACCGGCCCCTGGCCATGGGTGTTGGACATCTCGATACCGGTGCCGGGGTCGGGAACCTTTGCCCAGTGGCAAAGGTCACAACTTTGTCGACGAAGGGAAAATCTGTTGTTACCGTGAAATTTTAAATGCCTGTTTTTTGCCAGCATTATATTTGTAAACATATTATTTTAAATATTTTATTATAATTGAACGAAGAATTTTAATCAAACCTTACAACCATACATTCATGTATGAATTGAGCATTTACACCCTTGAGGTAGCCAGAGTGGGAGCTATAGTTTTGTTTCTGACGCCAGCATCAGCTTTCACCTGCTGTCCGGCTCCCACTGGCAAGGCTTCCCGCGCTCACGGTTCTGCTCCTTCCGCTACTCCACCCCGGTCCATTCACGCCACCGCATGAGGCGAATCATGAAGCCACGAACCCAAGTGGTCCTGCTTGCCACCTTGATGTCTGCCACGGCCTGGGGCCAGGAGGTGAGCCTGTACGGCACCACCATGGCCCAGATGTGGAAGCAAGAGACACCGGGCTTTGACAAGAGCACCTTCACCCCGGCCACCCAGTACCTGGGCATCGATGCCACCAAGCTGGGCACCGACAACTTGTCGCTGCACCTCTTCGGATGGGGCCGGACGGACCTGAGCGACGCCAGCAATTTCGATGGGTCGAAGTCCGCCGGCTACCTTAACTATGGGTACCTGCAGTACCGCTTCGACCAGGCCAACGCCGAGATCAAGGCGGGGCGCTTCACGGCCAACCAGGCCACCGGGTTCGAGCAGGTGGATGGCGTCAGTGTCCGGACGGACCTGCGGGGCGGGTTCTCCGTGTCAGCCTTCGGCGGGAAGCCGGTCTACTACAAGACGGTGGATCCCCGGAACCAGTCGGACTACGAGTTCCAGCGGGATTTCATCTTCGGGACCCGGTTTGCCTGGCGCATGCCCAAGGTCGGCGAGATCGGTCTCTCCTACCTCCAGGACGGCACCGAGGCGGCCAAGGACCTCGACATCCCCTCGCCCATCGATTACACGCGCAAGCAGCTGGGTGTGGACATCCGGATCACGCCCGCCTCGGTCTTCGATCTTCGCGGTCGGACCGTCTTCGACGTGGCCAGCCACCCGGACCAGGCTCCCGGCACCCGGGATCGTTCCAACATCGCCGAGCATGACTACACCGCCACCGTGAAGCTCGGCGAGCAGGTCACCATGACCGGCAACTACGCGGAACGGAACTTCTACGCCTTCTTCGCTGGCACGAACCTCCCGTCCCTCTTCCGCCAGGATGAGAACGACATGTTCCGCGGCTTCGGCGGCAGCATCACCTGGAACGCGCCCACGGGCGTGCAGTTGGTGGGCGACTACCGCCACATGCACCGCGAGTCCTTCGGCGAAGTGAACCGCGCGGGCGGCGAGATCCGCTGGGCCACCAGCGAGCGCACCTTCCTCGCCGGCGTCGGCGCCCACTGGGTGAATGCCGGGAACACCAAGTTCGTGGATCCCGCGACCCCCTACCGCAGCCTGAGCCACAAGGAGGCCCGCATGTGGGCCATGGCCACCCGGGGCAAGTTCACCGGGAGCCTGGATGGCATCCTCCAGCGCTACGACAGCGGGAATCCCTACCTCCTCGGGATCAGGAACGTGTTTGAAGTGGTGGGCTCGCTCGGATACCAGGCCACCACGAATGTGAAGGTGTCGGGCGACCTGAGCTACGGCAGCACCGCGGTCGCAAGGCACGAGACCCGGGGGCTTCTGCGGGCCGAGTATCGGTTCGGATTTGCTAAGAAGGGGGGCAAATAATGGCCCGGAAAACTGTATTTCAGATCCTCGGCATCGCGCTGGGCCTGGGCGTGCTGATGGCGTGCAGTCTCATCTCGCCCGAGGCGAGCTTCGCGGCGACCCATCCCCAGGAACTGGGCGCGGGCCGTCCCATCTGCTCCGAATGCCACAGCAACGACGTGGCCAAGGGCGCGCTCAAGCCGTACGCCGCCTTCGACCACACCCCCACCTTCGTGAAGGACCACCGCTTCCAGGCCAACCAGGATTCCAATACCTGCGCCGCCTGCCACGCCCAGTCCTTCTGCGCGGATTGCCACGGGGGCAAGGTCCCCATGAAGCCCGCCACGCGCTTCAGCGACCGGCCCGACCGGGAGACGCCGCATCGGGGTGACTTCATGACCCAGCATCGCATCGAAGGAAAGATGGATCCGTCCAGCTGCTACGCCTGTCACGGCCGGGCCAACAACGAGAAGTGCGCGGCTTGCCACCGGTAGGAACTGAAAACGTGTCCAAGGGGAACACCATGAGCCGAACTAAGTTGATGGTAGGAAGCTGTTTCGCGATGGTCCTCGCGCTTCTTGCCTGGGGCTGCGCCGGAACCGCCGGGAAGGGGGCGCCGTTCAACGCCACCACCGGGCAGCATCCGACGAACTGGATCGAAGTCCACTACATCGATTACGCCAAGGCGCCCGACCAGTGCCGGACCTGCCACGGCTCCACCTCGGATCCGGCCCAGGCCGGTGGCATCTCCAAGGTGAGCTGCTTCAGCTGCCACGCCAACGGGGTGGATCATCCCGCGGGCTGGGCCGATGCCAGCCAGCATGGCCGCCTGGGCGCCCAGGCCGTACCGGCCAACACCCAGCTGATCGGCGGCACCGTGGTCGATGGCTCCGGCTTCGCCTACTGCACCAAGTGCCACGGGGCGAACTACACCGATGGCATCGCCGTTTCCTGCAAGTCCTGCCACACCAAGGCGCCGCACCCCGACGCGCCCTGGCGCGGTGCCACGTTCACGTCGCCCAGCCACGTGAATACCGACGATGGGAACGCTCCGGCGTGCGCCCAATGCCACCTCAACGGGGCCAACTCCTCCCTCAAGCCCGTGACTCCGGCACCCGCCGGCACCGCGCCCGGCTGCTTCAACAACACCCTGTGCCACGGAACGAGCTTCTAGATAAGGAGGCGCCTATCTGGTCGATCAGCCTGAAGTCTTCCCACACCGTCCACCCAACCCGCAGTTTGACTCCCACGAAGGAGAATGCAGCATGAAACACCGACCTCTGAAACAGCTCTGCGGCCTCATCGCCACCGCAGCCGTCGCCCTGGTGCTGATCGGCTGTAACGGCAGTACAGGCTCCGCCGGCGCGAACGGCACTAACGGCACCAATGGCACCAATGGTACCAATGGCACCAATGGCACCAACGCGACCATCACCGTGAACGCCGCCCAGCTCACCCCCGATCAGTGGGGCCAGCTCAAGCTCAACGGCGCTGTCACCGGTGTGACCATGGGCACCACGCCCGTCGTCAACTTCACCGTCACGGACAGCAACGGCACTCCCGTCAGCGGCCTTGGCTTCACCACCAAGACATCGAGCGCGCTGGTCCCCAGCTACGCCAACTTCGCCTTCACCATCGCGAAGCTCGTGCCCGGCACCAGCGGCAGCCCCAGCAAGTGGGTGAGCTACGTTGTCACCACGATGCCCACCACGACCACCGTGGCGGCTCCCTCCAAGCCCAGCACCGACAACACGGGCACCTTGGTCGACAATGGCGACGGTTCCTACTCCTACACCTTCTACCGGGACATCACCGCCGCCCAGGCCTTCCTGGATGGCTACACCTACGATGCCACCAAGAACCAGTTCCGCGCCGACCTTGGTGACGTGACCTACCAGCCCACGCTGGTCCACCGTGTCGCCATCCAGATT
This sequence comes from uncultured Holophagaceae bacterium, assembly GCA_963705865.1. Taxonomy (GTDB): domain Bacteria; phylum Acidobacteriota; class Holophagae; order Holophagales; family Holophagaceae; genus Geothrix. The sequence goes on from CAVPLE010000156.1 coordinate 10,171, forward strand.
GGCGGCAACGCCCGCGGCACCAGCACCAACACCCCCGATGGCTCCAACACCGGCATCACCGGCGTGCCCATCTTGACCCCGGCCAACATCACCTATGATTTCGTGCCCGCCACCGGCGCCGCTCCCACGGCCACCGATGTGCAGCGCGACATCGTGGACATGGGCTCCTGCAACGCCTGCCACACCCGCCTCGTAGTCCACGGCGGCAACCGCATGGACCCCCGCTACTGCGTGGTCTGCCACAACGACCAGCGCAAGTACGGCAACGCCGAAGCCGCCACGACGGCCACCGGCTACACCGGCAACACCTATAAGATCAACGGCCTGGCCGCCGGCGACTTCCCGGCCTTCATCCACCGCCTCCACGCGGGCGAGTTCCTCCAGAAGACCGGCTACCTCTATGCCGGCATCCCCTTCAACGAGACCACCTACCCGCAGGACCTGCGCAACTGCAGCAAGTGCCACACCGCTTCCATCGCCGCCACCCCCCAGGGTGACGCCTGGAAGACCAATCCCAGCCGCATGGCCTGCGGCGCCTGCCACGACGGCATCGACTGGGTGGCCGGCACCAACCACGCCGGTGGCCCCCAGACCAGCGACCTCAAGTGCACGAGCTGCCACGGCGCCGACGTGATGCAGGTCATCCACACCCCGCTCGTCGCGCCCGACGTGGCCGGCTTCGTTCCCGGCAGTCACACCAACGGTTCGTACATCGCGGACTACAAGAACATCCTGCCCGCGGGTGCCCACCAGATCGCCTACGACGTCAAGAGCGTCACGCTGAACAGCAGCAACCAGCCTGTCGTGACCTTCCGCTTCATGAACGACGGCACCGCGGTGGCCTTCAACCCGGCCCCTGCCGTGGCTGATGCCACGGTTGAGCTCATGCCTGGCTACATCGGCAGCCCCAATTTCTACGTGGCCTTCGGTGTGCCCCAGGACGGCATCGCCGCCCCGGCTGACTGGAACGCGACGCTTAGCGTCTACATCCGGAACGTCTGGAACAAGACGGTCACCACCGCCTCCATGACCGGCCCCGATGCGAATGGCTACTATGCCCTGACCATCCTCACGGCCGTTCCGACCAGCGCCAGGCAGATCACCGGCGGCATCGGCTACGTCTACAGCTACAGCTCGCTGCCCCTGACCCAGATCGACCTGCCGGCCTATCCCTACGATCCGACCACCAAGCTGGGCGGTCTGAGCGTGCCTGCTCCCAACGTCGCCAAGCTGGTCAGCGGCACCCTGCCTGCCGGCTTCGGCGACGCAGACCGCTCGTCGCGCCATCGTCAGCAACCAGAAGTGCAACGATTGCCACGCCTACCTGGGTGTCTTCACCGACAAGGTCTACCACGCCGGTGAGCGCAACGATGCGCCGACCTGCACCTTCTGCCACAACGTCAACCGCGTCAACAGCGGCTGGGGCGTCAACATCAAGGATGCGATCCACTCCATCCATGCTGCCGACAAGCGGGTGAACAAGTTCTCGTGGGAAGTCTCCGCGGGCGACACCTACTGGAATGTCACCTACCCGGCCATCCTGAACAACTGCGAAGCCTGCCACGTACCCGGCTCGTACGACTTCAGCAACAGCACCAACGCGGCCGCGATTCCGAACCTGCTCTGGACCACCGTCGCCACTGGCACGACCCCGACTCCGGTCAATGCCATCGTGACCGGCACCGAGACCGTTCCCGGCACCTACTGGTCACCCTTCGCGGCGGCCTACGGTTCCGCTTATGTCTTCGGCAGCGGCTTCGGCTACAGCGCCTCGACTCAGGTGATCACCGATGCGGCGTCCACCACCCTGGTGAACAGCCCCATCACCTCCGCCTGCTCCAACTGCCACGACACGCCGGCAGCCATCGCCCACTTCAAGGGCAATGGCGGCGCGTTCTACGAGGCCCGCGCCACGGCGCTCCTCAAGGTCGAGCAGTGCATGGTCTGCCACGGCACCGGCCGCACGGCCGACATCAAGGCCGTCCACATGAACTTCAAGTAATGTCCCTCGCCAGGGCGCGGCTCCGCCGCGCCCTGGCGACAAGTAATCGTCACAATCGAGGACCCGGATGCCTTCCAGCACCGGGTCCTCGTTATCATCCTGCCCCCTGCCGACAGGACTTGTTGACAACCCCGTCGTGCTGACTGGAAAATCGTCCTCCGGCTCTTGAGGTCTCCATGAAGAATCCCCTGCTGAAGATGACCCTGGCCCTTCTGGCCACCCTCGCTCCCGCCCTGCCGGCCCGGGCCCAGGAAGAGATCGAGCCACCACGGAAGGTCGAATCCAAGAACGCCAAAGCCATGAAAGCCGCCAAGGCGAAGGCCACGGCGGCCAAGGTCAAGGCCCGAACCAAAGCCAAGGCCGAGGCCGATGCCAAGGCCATCGACATCAACAGCGCCACCAAGGACCAGTTGAAGACCCTTCCCGGCATCACGGACGCTTATGCCGACAAGATCATCGCCGGCCGCCCCTACCTTTCGAAGGCCTTCCTGGTGACGAAGAACGTCCTGCCGAACGACCTCTTCCAGACCCTGCGGAAGCAGATCGTGGCCCGACAGCCCGCGGCGAAGCCTCAGACAAAGTAGAGACAGTCGCACACCAGCAAAAGCCCCCGGGAACGGGGGCTTTTGCTGTAGATGTCTAGCTCCGGAATGTCTGGAACAAGACGATCACCACCGCCGTCGGTCGGCAAGCGGATTGGTCGCGAGACCACCGGGGAGGTAGCGCCATTTTCCGCGTGATTCAGGGATGGGAAATGATTCGCAACATCAAAAAGGCCCGATTTGTTTTTACAATTTATGACCAGTAGGTGACAAACGTCACAAGGGTGGTCGACTCAATAAAATACCGGAAGATCATCATTGACGAATCCCCGATGGAACTCTCCTCCCGGGAGGTGCGTGTGTTGTTTGTGTCCCAGGTCGCCCCCTGCAAAGGCTCCTGCGCGACCGCCACGAGCCTCCCATGCCAGCGGGAGAGCCTCCTACCCCTACCTTCACTGCTGGACTCCCAAAAGGAGAATGAAGCATGCAACACCAACCTTTGAAACAACTCTGTGGCGCGCTTGCCGCCACCGCCGCGCTCCTGGCGCTGATCGCGTGCGACGGCAAGACAGGCCCTGCCGGCGCGAACGGGACCAACGGCACGAACGGGACCAACGGCACGAACGGAACCAACGGCACGAACGCCACCCCCGTCGTCAACGTCACCAAGCTGACGCCCGAGGCGTGGGCCGCTCTCAAGCCCGTTGGCCAGATCACCAGTGTCACGGTTGGCTCCGCCCCGGTGGTGAATTTCAAGCTGACCGACGCGGCCGGAACGCCCATCGTGGGCCTCGGCGCCGCCACATCGAAGAACGCCACCGCGCTCCTGCCGAGCTATCCCAACCTGGCCTTCGCCATCGCGAAGCTGGTTCCCGAGGATGCGACCACGAAGGCACCCAGCAAGTGGGTCAGCTACATCGTGACCAGCACCCCCACCACCACCGCGGCTTCCGTGCCCACACGGCCCACCACCGACAATACCGGCACCCTCGTGGACAACGGTGACGGCACCTACTCCTACACGTTCTACCGCGACATCACCAAGGTCCAGGCTGCTCTGGATGCGGCGACCTACACAGCCCCCAGCGCCAAGGCCGACCTGGGTGATGTGACCTATGCACCGAGCCTCGTCCACCGCCTGACCCTCCAGTTCTCCGGCGCGGCCCGCGGGACCGGCAGCAACACCGCTGATGGCGTGACCGTCACGCCCTCCGTCAACCTGGAGAATCCCATCAATGTGATTTATGACTTCGTGCCGGCCACGGGCGCCCCTCTGGCGGCCGGAGCGGACAACCGCGATGTCGTGTCCATCGGCAACTGCAATCAGTGCCACGACAAGCTCGCCTTCCACGGCGGCGGTCGGGTCGAGGTGCGCTACTGCGCGGTCTGCCACACCGATCAGCGCAAGTTCGGTTATGCCGAAGCGGCCACGACGGCCACGGGCTACGACGCGGCCGCCGGCCAGCGCAAGATCAATGGCGGCGCCGTGGGCGACCTGACGGCCATGGCCCACCGGATCCACATGGGTGCCGAACTGACCAAGGACGGCTACAACTACGCCAACGTGAAGTTCGAGAAGCTCGGCTACTCGATGCTGGATGGTGGCCAGCGCATGTGCTCCAAGTGCCACGATGGCGTGGCCCAGGCCCAGAACTGGAACCTCAAGCCCAGCCGCCTGGCCTGCGGCACCTGCCACGACCAGGTGGATTTCGCCACGGGCGTGAACCACATGCCGGGCACCACCGTGCCTCAGTCCGATGACTCGGCTTGCAGCATCTGCCACGCCCCGGATGACATCAAGACCTATCACATGACGCTCAACGTGACGCCCCACAATCCGACGATCGCCGCCGGCCTGGTGACCTTCACCTATGAGATCAAGTCCGCCGCCGTCTCCGGTACCACCGCGACGGTCGTGTTCCGGATCAAGGCGGATGGAACCGCGGTCACCTACCTGCCCGCCGCCGCCGCCATGGCGAACCCCCTCACGGGCTTCACCGGCGCCCCCAGCTTCCTGTTCGCTTATGCCCAGGATCAGGATGGCATCGTGGGCCCGGCCGACTACAACAACCTCGGCCTGGCCAATGGCCAACCCCTGACGGTCTCCATCGCAGCGTTGCTGGACACCAACAAGGCCCTGACCTCCGGCACGATGTCCGCCGCGGCGGATGCCGACGGCTACTACACCGCGACCATCCTCAATGCCTTCCCTGCCACCGCCACGCTGCGCTCCGTCGCGCTGCAGGGCTACTTCACCCAGGTCAGCCCGGCTGCCGCCCGCCACGCCATTTCCGTGGTCAAGGCCGTCACGGGGGATACGGCTCGCCGCACTGTCATCGATTCCGCCAAGTGCGCGAACTGCCACGAGTGGTTCGAGGGCCATGGTGGCAACCGCGTCTACGAAGTCCAGGTCTGTGTCACCTGCCACGTTCCTGGTCTGACCACAAGCGGCCGCGGGTTGCCGGATACCTACCTGAACGGGCTGGCAGCCACGAGCGCGACTCGCCTCACCCTTGAGGCTTGGGGTGTGGATACCACGGCGGTGAACGCTGCTCTGGCCATCCCCCAGACCACCAACAACTTCAAGGACATGATCCATGGCCTCCACGCAGGGAAGGACCGGGTCAATCCGATCCACATCGCGCGCAATTTCCGCAACGCCGCGACGCTCGTGGATGGCGGCAACATCGGCTTCCCCGGCATCCTCAGCAACTGCCAGAGCTGCCACACGTCCACCGGCTACAACCTGCCCACCACGGGCAAGCTGTTCGCCAGCCGCGAATTGGCTGACAACGGCGCTATCCTCACCCCCGCCGATGCCACCACCTCCGTGAACACCGTCAGCCCCACGGACAAGATGATCACCCCGTTCACGGCCGCTTGTGCCACCTGCCATGACAGCGCGCCTGCCAAGGCCCATATGGTCACGAACGGTGGCCAGATCCTGGTGAACCGCAGCGCCCTGAACATGGCTGCTGAGGCTTGTGCCACTTGCCACGGCAAGGGTTCGCAGTTCGACCCCGTCGCCGTCCACAAGTAGATAAATGGCCTGGGAAGGGCGGTGTCTGCCGCCCTTCCCACGAACGATCGCGACCCGGATACGTGACGGTATCCGGGTCGTGATCGTGTTTTTCTGTTTCGGGGATTCAGACATCCCTTCACGGAGATCACCCATGACGATCCGCCTCCTCAGGACCTCCCTGACCGCCGCCTTGTTCCTGCTGACCGCTGGCCTCCCAGTGACCGCCCAAGGCCGGCCGGCCGCGAAGGGCCAGTCGCCGGCCACCGAGGGCAGGGCGAAAGGGAAGCTGAAGCCCGTGGACATCAACGGCGCCACCAAGAACGAATTGGGCTTCATGCTGGGCATTCCGGAGGCTCTGGCCGCCAAGATCGTGGCGGGGCGACCCTACCACTCGAAGGCCCACCTCCTGACGCACCACATCGTCTCCGCCGAGGTCTACGCGAAGATCAAAGACAGAGTGGTAGCCAAGCAGCCCGTGCCGGTGCGCTAGGGTGGGTTTCCAAACTGAGGTGCGGCCGCCCAGGGGACCTCACCCCTGACTCCGCGGCGCCGCCCGGCTCAATCATCCCGTGTCGTTGGCAGGCCCCTCACCAGGAAGGGTGAGGATCCGGTAGGCGCTCTAGCCGCACGGCTCCAGGCCTGATACCCATTCGCGTTCAATCGTAAAAGGATCCACCACGGAGGCACAGAGCATGGGCACACGGTAGGCGGCGGGCCAGGATGTCCCAAAAGGATCCGGGCCCGCCGCCTACCGTGGCTTCCGGCTTGGCCGGAAGCGGCCTTCGGCCTGCCCATGACGGAGGATCACCGAAGCCTCCGTGCCTCCTCTGTGGCCTCGGTGTCTCCGTGGTGGATCTCTATCTTTGAACGCTACCAGGTATCAGGACCAAACCCCGGGAGGTAGGGGCGGCGTGCCGCCTTGGCTCGCGGGAGTTCCTCCTACCCATGGGTGGGGAGGTCCCGATCCTGGGGGCGAATTGCAGTTCTTTTCCAACCAGAGGCCAGTTGGTGACGCAAGTCACAAGGGTGGTTGACTCATTAGATTACCGGATGATCCTCATTGGAGAGACTCCGAAAGAACCATTCTTCCAGGAGGTGCATGTGCTGCCCTTGTCCCAGACCACCGGTTACGCGCTACGCGCCATGCGCTGCCTCCAGGAACCCGGAGGGCAGCCGGTCCTGGTGGAGTCCGTGGCGGACTACACCGGCATCCCGAGATCCTACCTCTCGAAGCTGGTTCACAAACTCGCCAAGAAGGGGCTGGTCCAGGCCCGCCGGGGCCACCACGGCGGCGTGGTCCTGGCCAAGCCGGCCACGGAGATCACGCTGGAGGATCTCTCGGAAGCCATCGACGGGGTGGCCTGGCGCAAGCGCTGCCTGATGGGCTTGGCAGGCTGCACGGAAGAGACGCCCTGCGTCCTCCACGAGTACTGGAAGAGCACCCTGGAGGAGATCCTCGTGCGCCTGCGCTCGGTCACCTTGGCTGACATGTCCCGCCACCATGATCCCGGGGTGGAGCGCTTCCGCGCCGACCACGGCCTCGCCTGAGCGTTGTCAGGGGCCACAAGCCAAGGGCGCCCGCTGGGGCGCCCTTGGCTTGTGGCGAGGCTGAATTGCCCGTCAGGCCTTCTTGGCGGCCGGCTTCGCAGTGGCGGACTTGCGGGCGGGGGCCTTCGCTCCGGCGGGCTTGGCGGCCTTCTTGGGCCGGGGTTTGAGCTTCCGTTCGGGCAGCGCATCCGCCAGGCGCCAGGTGCGGCTCTGCTGCTCGAAGGTGCGGATCTCCTCCAGGGAGATGTCCTTCAGGCATCGGTGGATGTGGTCGCGTTCGGATTTCCAGAAGGTGTGGGCAGGGCAGGCGCGCTCGTCAGAGCAGTCCTTGAAACCCAGCAGGCACTGGTTGCGCCATTCGGCGCCGTCCACCGCTTCGGCGATGAGGTCGAGGGTGATCTCCTTGGCGGCCAGGGCCAGCACCACGCCGCCCTTGTTGCCGCGCTTGGCCATGACCAGGCCCACTTTCGCGAGTTTGTGGATCATCTTGGAGAGGTAGGGGCGGGGGAAACCGGTGCGCGCGGCCACGTCCACCACCAGCGTGGGCTTGCCACCGGGATCCTCGAGGCAACTCATGGCCAGGACTGCGTAACCGGAGGATTGAGACAATGGGAGCATGGTCACCTACACAGGAATGGAAGATGCTTTGATCCTGAATGATAGACGATGTTCAGGTCAATCACATTCAAAGAGTGTGATTTCCTTCACAATGCGCGAGACCCCCGGTCGCCCGGGGGTCTCGGCGGAAAGCAGAGTAGCTAAGCCTTCCAGCCATTCAGAATGCGCATGTAGTTCGCGCGGGTGAAGGCCTGGGCGTTCGGGCACTTCTGCAGGCTCATGCTGCCACGAGCCTGGGCCAGGGATTCGTACTCGTGCTCCTCCAGCCACTCGGCCAGGGTCGCCCGGGACTGCGCCAAGCGTTCGGGGCCATGGATCAGGAGCGCGGAGACCATCTGCACCGCGTCCGCGCCGGCCATGACCGCCTTGAGGGCCCCGATGCCGTCATGGACGCCACCCGTGGCCGCGAGGCTGCCCTTGACGTGGTTATGCAGCACGGCCAGCCAGCGCAGGCGGAGCAGCAGTTCCTCGGGGCCTGATAGCTGCAGGCTGGGTTCGGCGGTCAGCTCCTCCACGTTGATGTCGGGCTGGAAGAAGCGGTTGAAGAGCACCAGGCCATCGGCGCCAGCCGCCTCCAGCTCCACGGCGAAGTGCGCCAGGGAGGAGAAGAAGGGCGAGAGCTTCACGGCGACGGGGATCGTCACCTGGGATTTCACCGCGCGCACGATGTCGAGGGTGCGCTTCTCGACTTCGGTGGAGGATTCCCTCGGATCCGTCGCCAGATAGTAGACGTTGAGTTCCAGGGCGTCGGCCCCGGCCTCCTGCATGAGCTTGCCGTAGTGCAGCCAGCCCGCGGAGGTGGTGCCGTTCAGGGAGGCGATGACCGGAACGGCCACGGCCTCCTTGATGCGGCGGAGCTGCTCGAGGTACTTTTCAGGGCCCAGGCGGAACTCGTCGGGCTTGGGGAAGAAGGAGATGGCTTCGGCGCTGGAATTCGAAGACAGCTCCATGTCCATGATGGTGCCCTGCTCTTCGCGGGTGATCTGCTCCTCGAAGAGCGAGTGCATGACGATGGCGGAAGTACCGGCATCTTCGAGGCGCTTGACCATGCCCATGTCGTCGACCATGGGCGAGGCGCCCGCCATCAACGGATGGGCCAGCTTGAGGCCGAGGTAGGTGGTGGAGAGGTTCATGGCGTCTCCCTTCAGCTTTCCTTGGCCGTGACGGACAGCTTGGCGAGCTGTTCGTAGACGGAGTAGCGGTTGGTGGTGTCGAGCTGGGCCTGAGCCATGAGCTTCTGGAAATGCTCGGGGTTCTGCTGCTCGATCATGCGGTAGCGGGTCTCGTTGCGGACGTACTGGAGCATGGGGACCTTGGGCGCGCCGGAATCCATCTGCAGGGGCACTTCACCCTTCTCCAGGCGGCGTGGGTCGAAGCGGAACAGCGGCCAGTGGCCGGAGTCCACGGCGAGCTTCTGCTGGTCGGCGCCGTGGGCCAGGTCGTAGCCGTGGGCGATGCAGTGGCTGTAGGCCAGGATGAGGCTGGGGCCGTGGTAGGACTCCGCTTCCTGGAAGGCCTTCACCGTCTGCGCGTCGCGGAAGCCGAAGGCGACCTTGGCCACATAGATGCCACCGTAGGTCATGGCGATCATGCTCAGGTCCTTCTTGGGCATGCTCTTGCCGGCCATGGCGAACTTGGCGCCGGCGCCCATGGGCGTGGACTTGGAGGCCTGGCCGCCGGTGTTGGAGTAGACCTCGGTGTCGAGCACCAGGACGTTCACGTTGCGGCCGGAGGCGAGGACGTGATCGAGGCCGCCGTAGCCGATGTCATAGGCCCAGCCGTCGCCGCCCACGATCCAGACGCTCTTGTCGACCAGGTAGTCGGCCAAGTCGTTCAGCATGCGGGCTTCGGGCTCCTTGAGGCCCGCCAGCTTCCGCTTGAGGAGCTCCACCCGCTCGCGCTGGGCCTTGATGCCGGCCTCGGAGGTCTGGTCCGCGGTGGCGATGCCGGTGATGAGCTCATCCCCGAGCTTGGCAGCCAGGCGGTGCATCAGCTCCAGGGCGAACTCCTGGTGCTTGTCCACCGAGAGGCGCATGCCCAGGCCGAACTCCGCGTTGTCCTCGAACAGGCTGTTGGCCCAGGCGGGGCCGCGGCCGTCCTTGTTCACGGTGTAGGGCGTGGTGGGCAGGTTGCCGCCGTAGATGCTGGAGCAGCCCGTGGCATTGGCGATCAGGGTGCGGTCGCCGAAGAGCTGGGTGAGCAGCTTGATGTAAGGCGTCTCGCCGCAGCCGGAGCAGGCGCCGGAGAACTCGAAGAGCGGCTCGAGGAACTGGCTGCCCTTGACGTCCAGCTTGACCTTGGTGCGATCGGCCTCGGGCAGGTCGAGGAAGAACTTGAAGTTGGCGGCTTCCGTCTCGCGGAGCGGAGCCTGGGCCACCATGTCGATGGCCTTGTGCTTGGGGTTGCTCTTGTCCTTGGCGGGGCAGACTTCCACGCAAAGCGTGCAGCCCGTGCAATCTTCGGGAGCCACCTGGATGGTGTACTTCTGGCCCTTGTACTCGGGGCCCTTGTAGTCCACGCCCTTGAAGGTGGCGGGAGCGCCTTCCAGCTCGGAGGGCTCGTAGACCTTGGCGCGGATGGCGGCGTGGGGGCAGACCATCGCGCACTTGTTGCACTGGATGCAGATGGAGGCGTCCCACTCGGGGATCTCCAGGGCGATATTGCGCTTCTCCCACTTGGTGGTGGCCAGGGGCCAGGTGCCGTCCACGGGGAAGGCGCTGACGGGCAGCAGGTCGCCCTTGCCCTCCATCATCACGGCGGTGACGCGCTGGACGAAATCCGGAGCCTCGGCGGGCACCGCGGGGGGCCGCACGCGGGAGGAGGTCACGGTCGCGGGGACCTTCACCTGATGGAGGTGGGCCAAGGTCTCATCCACGGCCACGAAGTTCTGCTGGACGACCGCGTCGCCCTTCTTGCCGTAGGTCTTCTTGATGGCCTTCTTGATCTGGGCGATGGCCTCTTCGCGGGGCAGCACGCCAGAGATGGCGAAGAAGCAGGTCTGCATGATGGTGTTGATGCGGACGCCCATGCCGGTGTTCTTGGCGACTTCGTAGGCATCGATCACGTAGAACTTGAGCTGCTTCTCGACGATGGCCTCCTGCACTTCCTTGGGCAGGGTGTCCCAGACGGTCTCGGCATTGTGGGGCGTATTCAGCAGGAAGGTTGCGCCGGGAGCGGCGGGCTCGAGCATTTCGTACTTCTCGAGGAAGCTCGTCTGGTGGCAGGCGATGAAGTTGGCCTTGGTCACCAGGTAGGCGCTCTTGATGGGCCGGGGGCCGAAGCGCAGGTGGCTGATGGTGATGGCGCCGGACTTCTTGGAGTCGTAGACGAAGTAGCCCTGGCCGTAGTTGGGGGTTTCCTCCGCGATGATCTTGATGGAGTTCTTGTTCGCACCCACCGTGCCATCGGCGCCCAGGCCATAGAACAGGGCGCGGGTCACGTCGGCGGGCTCCACGTCGAAGCTGGCGTCGTAGGGCAGGGAGCTGTGGCTCACATCGTCCATGATGCCGATGGTGAAGTGGTTCTTCGGCTTGTCCTGGGCCAGGTTGTCGTAGATGGCCTTGACCATGGCCGGCGTGAATTCCTTAGAGGACAGCCCGTAGCGGCCACCGACCACGATCGGATCGAGCTTGGTGTGGCCTTCTTCGCGGCCCTCGCGCAGGGCGGCGATCACGTCCAGGTGCATGGGGTCGGCGGGCGCGCCGGGTTCCTTGCAGCGGTCCAGGACGGCCAGCTTCTTCACGGAGGCGGGCAGCGCGCGGACAAACTCTTCGATGGCGAAGGGCCTGAAGAGGCGGACCTTCAGGACGCCGACTTTCTCACCCTGCTTCATGGCCCACTCGACGTACTCGTGGGTGATGTCGCAGCTCGAACCCATGGTTACGATCACGCGCTCAGCTTCGGGGTGGCCGAAGTACTCGTAGAGGCGGTACTGGCGGCCCGTCAGGGCGCCGAAGCGGTCCATCTCCTGCTGCACGAAGGCCGGGAAGGCCTTGTAGTAGGGGGTGCAGGCCTCGCGAGCCTGGAAGAAGGTGTCGGGGTTCTGGGCGGTGCCGCGGAGGACGGGGGCATCCGGCGTCAGGGCCATCTTGCGGAACTTGGCCACCAGCTCGTCGGGCACCATGTGGCGCAGGTCCTCATCATTGAGGATCTCGATCTTGGCGATCTCGTGGCTGGTGCGGAAGCCGTCGAAGAAGTGCAGGATGGGCACGCGGCTCTGCAGGGTGGCGGCGTGGCAGATGGCCGCGAAGTCGTGGGCCTGCTGCACGCTCTCGGAGCTGAGCATGCCAAAGCCGGTCTGGCGGCAGGCCATCACGTCCGAGTGGTCGCCGAAGATGCTCAGGGCATGGGCGGCCAGGGTGCGGGCGGTGACGTGCATGCAGAAGGGCGTCAGCTCGCCGGCGATCTTGTACATGTTCGGGATCATCAGCAGCAGGCCCTGGGACGCCGTGAAGGTCGTCGTGAGGCTGCCGGCCTGGAGCGCGCCATGGACGGCGCCGGCGGCGCCGCCCTCGGACTGCATTTCGATCACCGAGGGAATGGTCTTCCAGACGTTGGTCTTGCCCTGGGAGCTCCACTCATCCGCCCACTCGCCCATGTTCGAGGAGGGCGTGATGGGGTAGATGGCGATGACTTCGCTGAGGCGATGGGCGACCGAGGCGGTGGCCTCGTTCCCATCCAGGGTCTTCATCACTCGCTGGGTCATGGTTCGCTCCTTCCGGGGGTGGTACGCAGGGCGCATCCGAAGATAGATTTCAGGACAGGCAATGGCATTTCAGAACGGGCAATGCAGCACGGCCATCATATCTGATGGACGGGTCAATATTCATCACAACCCGGTCGAGTGGTCAGACCGCGACCTGGGGTTCCCCCATGAGGCGGCGGTGGATGGCGGCTGCCGCCCGGCGGCCCTGGCCCATGGCCAGAATGACCGTGGCACCGCCCGTGATGACATCGCCACCGGCGAAGACGCCCGGGAGCGAGGTCTCGCCCGTTTCGTCGTCGACCACCACGACGCCACCCTTGAGGGTCTTGAGGCCCTTGTCCGTCTGGGCGATGAGGGGGTTCACATCGAATCCGAGCGCCACCACCAGGGTGTCGCAGGGGATCATGATGCGCTCGTCGGTCATCTTGGGGCTGCGGCGGCCGTCGGGGCCGGGCTCGCCCAGTTCCATGACGGCGCACTCGGCGTGGGTCATCCAGCCCTTGTCATTGCCGTGGAGCTGCACCGGCGTGGTGAGGTACTTGAATTCCACGCCCTCTTCCTGGGCGTGTTCGAGTTCCTCCTTACGGGCGGTGGATTCCTTCACGGTGCGGCGGTAGACCACCGTCACATGCTCGGCGCCCATGCGGCGGGCGGCGCGGGAGGCGTCCATGGCCGTGTTGCCCGCGCCCACGATGATGACGTGCTTCCCGACCGTCACCGGGGTGGAATAGTCGGGGAAGAGGTCGGCGCGCATGAGGTTGATGCGGGTGAGGAACTCGTTGGCGGTGTAGACGCCCTTGTACTCCTCGCCCGGGATGCCCATCATCTTGGGCAGGCCGGCGCCGGTGCCCATGAAGATGGCGTCGTTCTCCTGGCGGAGGTCGTCCAGGGTCATGCTGCGGCCGATGAGGGTGTTCATGACGAACTTCACGCCCAGGCGGCGGAGGGTCTCCACCTCCTGATCCACGATCTTGTTGGGCAGGCGGAACTCGGGGATCCCGTAGAGCATCACGCCGCCCGGCTTATGGAGGGCGTCGTAGACCGTGACTCGATGGCCCTTCTTGATGAGCTCGCCGGCCACCGTGAGGCCCGCGGGGCCCGCGCCGATGACAGCCACTTTCTTGCCCGTGGCGGCTTCGACGGGGGGCAGCTCGGTGGAGCCCAGCATGGAATCACTGGCGAAGCGCTCCAGGCGGCCGATGGAGACGGGCAGGCCCTTGATGCCCACCACGCACTTGATCTCGCACTGCTTCTCCTGGGGGCAGACACGGCCGCACACGGAGCCCAGCGAGGAGCTTTCCTTGATGACGCGCGCGGCGGCCTGGGGATCGTCGTTGACGATCTGCTGCAGGAAGGCCGGGATGTTGATGCTCACCGGGCAGCCCTCGATGCAGGCGGGATGCTTGCACATGATGCAGCGGGCGGCTTCCAGCTTGGCCTGCTCGGGCGACAGACCCAGGCTCACCTCATCGAAGTTGCACACGCGCAGCTCGGGCGGCTGGCAGGCCATCTCCTGGCGGGGGATCTTCATCTTCTGGCTGGGCTTGATGGCGCGCAGATCGAGGTTCTGCCAGTCCAGCTCGGTGACGGGGTCGTTCAGGTACTTGGAGTAGTCCACGGGGCCGGTGGCGGCCACGCGGCCGATCTTGCACTGGTCGGGCTCACAGATATCCTTCTCTTCCTGCTTGTACCAGTCGGACCGCATGCGCAGCATGTTGAAGTCCACCTGGTGGCCATCGAAGTCGGGGCCATCGAAGCAGGCGAACTTGGTCTGGCCGCCCACGCTGACGCGACAGCCGCCGCACATGCCCGTGCCGTCCACCATGAGGGCGTTGAGGCTCACCAGGGTGAAGATGCCGTGGGGTTTCGTCAGGTCGGACACGGCCCGCATCATGGGCAGGGGGCCCACGGCCACCACCTGGGCGACCTTCTCCCGGGCGATGACGTCCTTGAGGGCGTCGGTCACCAGGCCCTGGCGGCCCAGGGTGCCGTCATCGGTGGTGACGATCAGCTCGGCGGAAGCCGCGCCGAGCTCGTCCGCCAGCAGCACGCGCTCCTTGCTGCGGCCGCCCAGGATGGTGATGACCCGGCGGTCCTGGGCGTGGAGGGCCTCGGCGGCGGGCAGGATGGCGGCGGAGCCGTAGCCGCCCGCCATCAGCACGATGGTGCCTTCCTCCACCAGCTCGGTGGGGGTGCCCATGGGGCCGGCCACGGCGTAGAACCGGTCGCCGGCGCTGAGGCGGCCCATGGCCTTCGTGGTGGCGCCGACCTCCTGCATGATGAAGTGGATGTAGCCTTTCTTCGCGTCGCCACCCGCCAAGGTGAGGGGAATGCGCTCACTCTCGGGGAAGGGGGCCACCATGAAGAACTGGCCGGGTTTGCGGCCCCGGGCCACCTGGGGCGCCTGCACGATGAAGGACCAGGTTTCCGGGGCGATGAGCTTCTTCTCCAGGATCAGATAGCCGTCCTGGGTCTCGTCCTCGGACCAGTACAGCGACTTGCCCTTGAGGAGGGGCAGCATGAGCTTCTCCTCGGCCTCGATGTGGTCGCGGATCAGGTCCACCAGGCGCTGGCCCAGTAAGGTGAGCGACCGGGGGGCCCGCACTTGGCCCTCGTTGATCTCGGCCAGCAGCTGCAGGTTCAGGTCCCACATCTGGCGGTGGTCCTCCTGGAGGCGCTGGAGCAGGGCTTCCGCCCCGATCTCCTCCAGCAGGGGGAACTGCTCCCGCTCCTCGGCCTCGTTGTGGGGCTTGAGCACCTCGAAGATCCACTTGGCGCCGAGGTCCACGGCCTTCCAGTCGCCGGCACCCAGGGCTGCGGCCATGCGCGTGAGCCGTTCCTGGGCCTCCTGGTGGGTGGCGTGCCAGTGCGGCGCGGGCGGATTCTCGGCGGTGATCAGCTGATTGGCCGTGTCGGACATGGACGCCTCCAGATCCGTTCAGCATGCGACGACACCCGGGGGATTTCTGTGTCTAAAAACCTATTCGGGTGCACTTGTGACTCATGCCACAGGAGGCTTGAATCGCAAGGACTTAGCTAGGGCATTTGGCATTCTGTATGGATTATATGGTTGTTAATCTTGGATCCTTGCCACCGCGAATCTCCCAGGCCCGTCTCCAGGGCAGTGGTCTCCGCGGAGGAGCGTCCGCCATGGAAGCCCGGCCTGCGGTAGGGTGGAAGGCCCCGGAGGCCTCCCTGTGGACCTGCTCGACGAATTCCTGCCCTATGCCCAGGGCTGCCTGAAGCACCCCTCCGAGCGAATCCGGCTGGAGGCCCTGCTGATCCTCTGGGTGGCCAAGTGGCGCGGAAAGCACCGGGTGCTGGACTACTCCCGCAGCCACCACGGGGCCTTTCTCCACTTCAACCAGCTCATGGAAGGCAAATGGGTTCAGGCCTTCACCTTTGTGGCGACCCGGCGCGAAGGCGTCTGCCTGCGTGGCCCCGATCCTGACCGCTCGCGGAAATCCCACAAGTTCCGGCACAACCCCTTGGATGCCGCGCCTCTGGACGCCCTGTTCGAGGCCTGGTCCCTGCACCCTGAAGCCCGGCCCGCCGGCAACGCCGTGGAGTTCTTCCTGGTCGAAACACCGGACGAGACCTGGGCCGCCTGCCTGGCCGAAGTGTTGGTGCATCTCGGGGCCTGATTCTGGTTCGCCTTCAATCGTCAAAGATTCACCACCGAGGCACGGAGGACACGGAGAAAGGAACACGGAGGGAGAAGGACCGTTCTCCGTGCCATCAGCTCACCCGGTCAGGCTTCGCGGGGCGCGGAGCGCCCGGGGCCGCGAGCGGCCCCGCATCCAGGCGCGGGCGGGATCCGCACGCGGGTGCGCGGCCATCCGCCCGCGCCTGGATGCCCTCGCGAAGCCCGGCACGGACCATCGCCCTCCGTGGATTCCGTGTCTCAGTGGTGGATCCTTAAATCGCTGAATGTGACATGCCATGAAGCCCTTGCGGGCTGGCCCCACTTCCGTCAAGGTGTCTAGACCGTGATGACCGCCTCCCGCTCCTTCTTCTTCAGCTTTCGCACCTCGGGTGCGAGGGTAGGCGGCGTCTAGAATCCGGAACCGCTTCCGCCATCGCCCCCGAGACCCACAAGGCTCGGGGGTTTTTGCATGCCAGGAGTGCCCATGACTGAGCTCCCATCCCTTCCCGGCCTCCGCCAGGCCATCGACGCCGTGGACGACCAGGTGCTGGCCCTGCTGAACCACCGGGCGGCCCTGGCTGCCGAGGTGGGCCGCCTGAAAGGTGCAGCCGCGCCCGAGGCGCTCTTCCACGCCCCGGCCCGGGAGCGGGAGGTGCTGGCGCGCCTGGAAACCAGCAACGTCGGGCCCTTCCCTCCGGCGGCGGTGCGCACGGTCTTCCAGGAAATCATGAGCGCCTGCCTCAGCCTGGAAAAGCCGCTGCGGGTGGCCTTCCTCGGTCCCGAGGGCACATTCACGCACCTGGCGGCCCGGTACCAATTCGGCGGCTCCAGCCAGTCCCTGCCCCAAGGCACCATCCAGGCGGTGTTCCAGGCCGTGGAGCGCCAGCGTGCCGACTACGGTGTGGTGCCCGTGGAGAATGCCACCGAGGGGGCCGTGGACACCACCCTCGACGCCTTTCTCGACAGCCCGCTGCAGATCTGCGCCGAGATCCTGCTGCCCGTGGACCAGGCCCTGCTGCTGCGCCCCGGCCTCGATCTGGGCGGCGTGCGCCGGGTCTATTCCCATCCCCAGGCTTTGGGCCAGTGCCGTCGCTGGCTGGAGGCGCACCTGCCGGGGGCGGACCGCATCGAGGCGCCGTCCACGTCCGAGGCCGCCCGCCTGGCCCGGGAGGACGCCGAGGGCGCTGCCGTGGCCTCGGAGCTGGCGGCGGACCTCTTCGGCCTGCGAGTGGCCGAGACGAAGATCCAGGACCTGGCCGCCAACGCCACCCGCTTCCTCGTATTGGGGCCGAACTCCGCCGAACCCACGGGCCGCGACCGCACCACCCTGCTGGCCATGGCCCAGGACGGCCCCGGCGCCCTGCTGCGTCTGCTGGAGCCCCTGGCCCGCCGCGGCCTGAACCTCAGCCGCATCCAGAGCCGCCCGACCCGGCGCAAGGTCTGGGAGTACGCCTTCTTCCTGGATGTGGAAGGCCATGCCGCCGACGCCCCCATGGCCGAAGCCCTCGTCGAACTCCAAGTCGCCTGCGCCTCGCTGAAGGTGCTGGGGAGCTATCCGCAGGCGGGGGCGTGACGCGAAAGGGGCACCGTTGCCGGTGCCCCCAAAACCCGTGAAGGGAGGATGCCCGTTTCGGGGCAGCGCCTACGGACACAAACTGGTTGGGTCCTTACTGTGACTCACCAAGCAAGCGCCCGCTCAAGTTTGGAAGGCCACTTCCGGCCAGGGGATAAATAGACAAAATTTGTCACTAGTGTCCGGTTAAAAGTCAAACAATGGCAACTGTTTAGAGAAGACGTCTTCATGAATCGGGATTTCCTCCTTCGCAAAGGCGCGCCGGAGCTCGATTTTCTCGAAAACAGAGACCGATAGGATCTGTAGCAACTGGTAGAGCGAGGCGTCGAGGTGCAGTTCCTTCTTCACGATGGCAATCAGCGCGTAGGTGGCCACGGCGATCCAGACCTGGGTCTTCACGGCGTTCTCGCTGGTGCCCATGAACCGCTTGATGCGCAGGTGCTGCTTGATCCATTTGAAAAAGAGCTCGACCTGCCAACGCTGCTTGTAGAGCACGGCGATCGTCAGGGCTGGCAGAGCGGTGTTGTTCGTGAGGAACACCAGCGTGTTGCCAGTCTCGGCGTCCTTGTAACGGATGCGCCGGATGAGTTCGGGATAGTGCTGGGATGGGTAGAAGCCGTTGAGGACCACCCGTTGATCGCAGATGACGCCCTGTTCGCGATCTGTGGGCATCGAGCAGATACGACGGGCATCCATGCCGCGCTTGGCACGGGTGACATAGAACGCGCCTTGCCGGTGGATGTCGTACAACCGTTCGAAATCCAGATAACCGCGATCCATCACGTAGAATGCTCCAGCCTCGATGGGCAGCAGGTCCAGAGCCCGCACGTCGTGCATCTTGCCATCGCTGATGTGGATGAAGGCGGGGATGGAGCCCCTGAGATCCAGCAATGTGTGCAGCTTGA
>CAVPLE010000157.1:0-53650 GCA_963705865.1 uncultured Holophagaceae bacterium
CTACGAATCGCCGGGGATCACGGCGAAGCCCATGAGGGCCGGCACGAGGGCCAGGAAGGGCGCCAGCCAGAAGAGCGCCTTGTTGGCATCGTGCGGGACCAGGTCCTCCTTGAAGAAAAACTTGATGCCGTCCGCCACGGGCTGGAGCAGGCCGATGATCTTGATCTTGCCGAAGAGCGCGGCGCGGTTGGGGCCGATGCGGTCCTGGATCATGGCCGAGCCGCGTCGCTCCACCCAGGTCCAGAGGGCCGCCAGCGAAAACACGCCACCGAAGACGATGACGAGCTTCGCCACCATCCAAGCGATGGCAGGCGAGGTATGCAGCAGGCTTGCGAGCTTGTCCATGGGCGGCTTCCCGGCAGGGCCGCCCGCGGGGAGGCCCAACCCATCGAGCCTATCAGAGCGGCGGCGTTCCTGACACGGAGGGAAAGAACTCCCTGGGCGGCGATGCGACCTGGGTCACACCCGAGGGCCAAAGCTGGCGCTTTGGCCTTATGTAAAAAGCATGGGTATTTCGCGCGGCCTGGCCGCGCTCTGGAGAAATCGTAGGCGTAGCCTGTGATTTCTCAGCCCTTGGCCTCGAGTTTCGCCCAACTATCCTTCAACCCCACCGTCCGGTTGAACACGGGTCGGCCCGGCTGGCTGTCGGGATCCACGGCGAAGTAGCCGGTCCGTTCAAACTGGAAGCGCTCGCCGGGACGCGCCTCCGCCAGACTGGGCTCCAGGCGGGCTTCGGCCAGGACCTCAAGGCTTCCAGGGTTCAGGAGGGTTTTCCAATCCTGGCCCGTGGGGACGTCCATGGGGTCCTCCTGGGTGAAGAGGGGCTCATAGAGCCGCACCTCAGCCTTCACGGCATGGGCGGCGCTCACCCAGTGGAGGGTGCCCTTCACTTTCCGGCCGTCTGGCACATTGCCGCCCCTGCTGGCGGGGTCCCACTCGCAGCGCAGCTCCACCACGTTCCCCGCAACGTCCTTGACCACCTCCTTGCAGGTGGCCAGGCAGGCCCCCCGCAGGCGCACCTCGGCCCCAGGGGCCAGGCGGAACCACTTCTTGGGGGCTTCTTCCCGGAAGTCGTCCTGGTCGATGAACAGCTCCCGGGTGAAGGGCACCTTGCGGGTGCCCATGGCCGGATCGTCGGGATGGTTAGCCACCTCCACCTCGAAGGCCTCGGCCTCCGTCATGTTGGTGATGACCACCTTGAGGGGGCGCAGTACGCCCATGCGGCGCGGGGCCCGCTTCTCCAGGTCCTCGCGGATGCAGAACTCCAGGAGGCCCACATCGGCCACCATGTCGCGCTTGGCCACGCCCACCCGCTCGGCGAAGGCCCGCACGGCCTCGGGCGTGTAGCCCCGGCGGCGCAGGCCGCAGATGGTGGGCATGCGGGGATCGTCCCAGCCTCGCACCACGCCGTCCTGCACCAGCTGGAGAAGGCGGCGCTTGCTCATCACCGTGTAGGTGAGGTTCAGGCGGGCGAACTCGATCTGGCGAGGCAGGGGGCGCTGGAAGAACTTCCCCTCGACATCCTGCTCCAGGAACCACTCGTAGAGGGGCCGGTGGTCCTCGAACTCCAGGGTGCAGATGGAGTGGGTGATGGTCTCGATGGCGTCCGACACGCCGTGGGCGTAGTCGTACATGGGGTAGAGGCACCAGGCGTCACCCGTGCGGTGGTGGTGGGCCCGGCGGATGCGGTACATGAGGGGATCACGCAGGTTCATGTTGCCGCTCTGCATATCGATCTTGGCCCGCAGCACCTTCGAACCGTCCGGGAACGCCCCGGCCTTCATGCGCCGGAAGAGATCCAGGTTCTCCTCGGGGCTGCGGTCGCGGTACGGACTGGGCCGCCCCGGGGTGTGGAAGTTGCCGCGGTACTCCCGGATCTCCGCCTCAGTGAGGTCGCAGACGTAGGCCCTGCCCTGCTGGATCAGGTACTCCGCGTAGTCATAGAGGAAAGGGAAATAGTCCGAGGCGTAGTGTTCGCCCTTCCACTGGAAACCCAGCCACTGGACGTCTTCCCGGATGGAATCCACGTATTCCACATCTTCTTTGACCGGGTTGGTGTCGTCGAAGCGCAGGTTCGTGGCGCCGCCGTAGGTCTTCGCCAGACCGAAGTTCAGGCAGATGCTCTTGGCGTGACCAATGTGCAGGTAGCCATTGGGTTCCGGCGGGAAGCGCGTGAGTACCCGGCCCCCATGCTTGCCCGAGGCACGATCCGCCTCCACGATCTCCTCGATGAAGTGGAGGTTTCGGGATTCGGGCTTGGGTTCGGAATTGGGCAGGTCAGCGGACATCGGGGCTCACAAGAGTCAAACCTCAAAGATACCCGGGGGCGCATTTGTTCCCAAAAGGCAATTGAAACCACAGATTGCTGCCTGCCGAATGCACGTCTATCCCAAAAGAAATTGGCCACAAAGGGCACAAAGAACACAAAGCCCAGAGCAGACCCAGGAGAGGTCAACCCAAGGTTTCTGGCAGAAGTCCGCGTTGTCCTTTTTGTGCCCTTTGTGTTCTTTGTGGCTAGAGCCCTTTTGTGCCCCTCTGCGGCTTACCCCAGCCCCGCCGCCACCTGGGTGGCCCGCTCGATGCCGCGGGCGACAACGGAGCGGATGCGGCCGTCCTCCAGGGCCAGCAGGCCGGCGATGGTGCAGCCGGCGGGAGTGGTGACCTCGTCCTTGAGGGCGGCGGGGTGCCGGCCGGTTTCCAGCACCATGGAGGCCGCCCCCAGGGTCATCTGGGCCGCCAGTTCCAGGGCCACGGCCCGGGGCAGGCCGCACTGGACGCCACCTTCGGCCAGGGCTTCGAGGATCACGAACATGAAGGCCGGGCCGCTGGCGCTGAGGCCGGTGACGGCGTCCATGTGCCGCTCGTCCAGGTCCATGACCCGGCCCAGGGGCTCGAAGAGGGTCCGGGCCTGGGCCAGCTGGGCCTCGGTAACCCCCTGCCCTGCGGCCAGCACGGTCATGCCCCGGCGGATGGAACAGGGCGTGTTGGGCATGGCCCGCACCAGGGGCGTGCCCTCTGGCGTGTGGGCCGCCAGGAAGTCCAGGGTGGTGCCCGCGGCGATGGAGACCACCAGGGGGTGGTGGTCCAGGGCCCCCGAGGCGGACAGGCCCGCCAGCAGGCCCTTCAGCTCCTTGGGCTTCACGCACAGCAGCACCACCTCGGCTCCCCGCACCGCGCTGTTGGCATCGTTCGAGAGCGCGATGCCCAGGGTCTGGGCGCGCGCGCTGGCCGAGGCAGGGTGCGGGGTGGCGGCATGGATGCGGGCCGCCGGATAGCCCGAAGCCTCCACCAGGCCGGCGCTGATGGCCTGGCCCATGGTGCCGAAACCGAGGATGGCGAGCTGGGGATGGCGGCTCATGGCGGCTCCCTGGAACGAAAAACCCCCACCGGTGGGGGCGGGGGTGGATGGCGGGACCTGGATCCAGGTCAGCTCGTCGTGCGACTCCCCCCGGCACTCAAGGTGCTAGGGCGCGGGTGGACGACCGGAATGAGGATCATGCCAACCAATATAACGAGCTCGGCCCTTCGGCGGGAGAAAACCGCTACTGGTCCCGCCCCTGCCCCAGGGTCCACCAGTCACAGGCCTTCAGATCGGAAACGACGAAACCCTGGCGCATCTCGGAAATCCGCTGGAACGTATCCCCCGCGGGACTGTGGAAGCCCGTGGTGATCTCGCCGGGCCCCGAGCGAACCCCAAAGAAGAACTCGGATTGTTCAAGGCCCAGACGGACCGCCGTCTCCTGGAGGGCGTCGCGGTGGTCCATGCCCTCGGGAATACCCTGGATCACCTGCACGGTTTCGCCGGCGATGATCGTGGGGGCGTAGGCCGCGGCCCCCTGGTCCTCCAGCACCGCGAGGGTGATGTGGGTGAACTCCTGGAGGTCCATCAGAGCCATCGCTCCAGACGCGCCACCACCTCCGCGTGCCCCACCAGCATCAGGGTATCGAAGATGCCCGGACTGACCGGCTTGCCGCAGAGGGCCACCCGCAGGGCCTGGGCCAGATCCTTGGTCTTGAGGCCATGGCGCTCGAGGATGCCGGCAAACGCGGCCTCCAACCCCTCGTGGGTGTAGTCCACAAGCTGGCTCACCTCCTGGAGGGCGGGTTTCACCGCGGGCGTCATGAACTTCTCCGCGGCCTTCTCATCGAAGGTGGCGGGCCGCTCGAAGGCGAAGCGCAGGGCCTCGGCCATGTCGGTCAGCGACTTGCCCTTCTGGGTGGCGTGGATGGCCTGGACCTTCCAGGCATCGGGTTTCGCGGCCCACTCGGCCGGCATGAAGGGGCGCAGGTGGGGCTCCAGTTCCTGCCAGGAGGCCCGCTGGATGAGCTTCTGGTTCAGCCACTGCAGCTTGTCCATGTCGAAGCGGGCGGCGCTCTTCTGGCAGTCCGCCAGGTCGAAGAGCTGGATCATCTGCGCGTCGGTGAGCAATTCCTCCTCGGCGGTCTCCACGGCCTTCCCGTCGATCTTGGGGGTCCACGAGAGCCGGGCCAGGGCCAGCCGCACGGCGGAGGGCAGCAGGCCCATGGCCTGGTACTCGGTGATGCTGGTGGCGCCGTGGCGCTTGCTGAGCTTGGCGCCGTCGGCGCCCAGGATCATGGGCACGTGGGCGAAGGCCGGCAGGTCGTAGCCGAAGGCGGCGAAGAGCGGAATCTGCTTGGGCGTGTTGTTCAGGTGGTCGTCGCCGCGGATGACGTGGGTGACCTCCATGTGGGTGTCGTCCACCACCACGCAGAAGTTGTAGGTGGGTACGCCGATCTCGCCGGGGCCCTCCCCGGTGCGGGCGATGATCCAGTCATCCAGGCTGTCCGCCGGGAAGCGGGTCTCGCCCTTGATGAGGTCGGCCACCACGATGTCACCCTCGGTGGGCATGCGGAACCGGATGGCGGATGGCTCGCTGGCATCATGGTGCGCCTGCGCACAGCCCTTCCCCGCGTCCAAACCGCGGTTGTACTGGAAGACCTTGCCGGCGGCCTCCACCGCCTTGCGCCGCTCATCCAGCGTTTCCCTCGAGCAGCGGCAGCGGTAGGCCAGGCCCTTGTCCAGCAGCTCCTGGATCTTGGCCCGGTAGAGGTCCATGCGCTGCATCTGGCGGTAGGGGCCGTGGGGACCCTTCCACTGGCCGGGGTCGCCCACGACCGGGCCCTCGTCCCAGTCCAGCCCGCACCAGGCCATGCCTTCCTCGATGATGCGGATGTTGTCGTCGGTGCTGCGCGAGAGGTCCGTGTCCTCGATGCGCAGGATGAAGCGCCCCCCGTGCTTGCGGGCGAAGAGCCAGCAGAAGAGGGCCGTGCGCACCCCGCCGATGTGGAGCATGCCGGTGGGGGACGGGGCGAAGCGGGTGACGACCTGGCGGGACATGGAATGGCCTCTAATCAAACACCCAGTGTGCCCCAAGCGCGCGGACTCCGTCTGCGCGCATACGCAAAACGCGAAGTGTTTCGCGCCCTACTTGATATAAAGCTTGAGCTTGATCTCCACGGGGCCTTCGCCGCTGAAGAGGCTGCGATCCAGCACGATGGGAACCTCGACCACGCTGCGATGGGGCAGGTGGTTCGGAGAGGGCGCGTGAGCCGAGGAGAAGGTGGAGTCGATGGGGAACTCATCGATCTCTTCCAGCAACTCCCCGGCGGACAGCTCCTCGACCTCCAGGGGTTTGGTGGATTCCACGGCGGCGGGAGGAGGTGGTGGTGGCAGGGGAGCCGCCCCCGCCGTCAGGACGGTCTGCGGTTCCTCGACCACGCCGCCACCGTACTTCTCGGCCAGGCTCTTCAACACCAGCCGGGCCACGCCCGTGAGCGTCTCCTTGACGCCCTCACCCCGCATGGCGCAAGCCTCGAAGGTGGGGACGCGAAACTGGTTGATCTCCTTGTCCAGGACGCCCACCGGCAGGGCGTTCGGCGTGTCCCGCTTGTTCCACTGGATCACGTGGGGGATCTTCGACAGATCCGTGCCCTGTTCCTTGAGGTTGGCGATGAGGTTCTGGAAGCTCTCCTTGTTGCTTTCCAAGGCCGGGGCCTGGGAATCCGCCACGAACACCACGGCGTCGGCGCCGCGAAGCACCAGCTTGCGGGTGGCATCGTAGAAGACCTGGCCGGGCACGGTATAGAGCTGAACGCGGGTCTTCATGCCCCGGATGGTGCCAAGGTCGATGGGCAGGAAATCGAAAAACAGGGTGCGGTCCGTCTGGGTGGCCAGGGACAGCATCTTGCCCCGGCCTTCACCAGGCAGGGTGTCGTAGACATGCTGTAGGTTGGTCGTCTTTCCACAAAGACCGGGGCCATAGTAGACGATCTTGGCCGTCAGCTCCTTTGTGGCCGCATTGAAAAGCACCATGCCTTCACCTTCGCGATCTCCCGGGAAGATTGGCGGGTCGACGGCATGCCGTCAAGAAAGAACCGGGAAGGGCGTTCTATCCCCCAGTCCGCCAATGATGCGGTACACTTCCGGCCATCCCAACCACCCCGAGGGTTTCCATGGCCAAGCTGCTGGTGCACGAAAGCGCGGGAGTCCGCGAGTTCGAGATCGTGGATGACGAAGTCCATATGGGACGCGAACTGGACAATACGCTGCGCCTCCCGGATCCCAGCATCAGCCGCCACCACTGTGTACTCCGCAAGGTGGGCGGCGGTTATGAGATCCAGGATCTCCAGAGCAGCAACGGCGTCTTGGTGAACGGCAACCGGGTGCAATCCTCCCCGCTGCGGAACGGCGACCGCATCACGCTGGGGCAGATCCAGCTCACCTTCCAGGATCCCCTGTCCGAAGTCGGCGCCACCGCGGCCGTGAGCCGTGAGGAGGCAGTCCAGCCGCCCCTCGGCACCGTGCGCATGTCCGCCGATGAACTCGCGGCCATCCATACCGGAAAACCGCCCGCCGTCCCGCTCCCCGCCGGCGAGCCCCAGGCCGCCGCCGTGGGCCAGTCGTCCTCCACCGGGCCCGCCCCCATCCTGGTCAAAGTCGTTCCCCCCATCCCACCCGTGGGTCCGTCGCCGGTTTCCAGGCCCACCTCCGGCTTCCTCGCCGAACAGTCCTTCCTCGGTTCCCTCCTGCCCTCGATTCCCGACGACGCGGTGACCACGGGCGAACGCGGTGACCTGGTCACCCGCCTGGTGGCCGTCCTCATTGATGTCGTTCCCGCGATCCTCATCTCGATCGTCTTCATGATCCTGTCCGTCGTGCCCTACGTCGGCTGCATCCTGCTGCCCCTCAACATCGCCGCCCAGCTTGGCTACTACTGGTTCTTCGTGCCCTGGTGCGTATCGAAGTACGGCGCCAGCATCGGCAAGAAGGTCATGAAGCTGCGGGTGGTGCCCGAAGGCAACCCTCAGGGTCGCATCGACCTCGGCCCCGCGATCCTGCGCCAGATCGGCAACTTCCTCTTCCTGAACCTCATCGTCCTGGCCGTCAAAGGCGATGAGCGCATCAGCCTCAGCGACATGCTGGCCAAGTCCGAAGTGCTGAAAGTGGACCGCTGACGGTGATCCTCACCGGCAAGCAGATCCTCGAGGCGAGGGACCAGGGCCGAATCCGCATCGATCCCTGGCGGGATGACCAGCTAAATCCCAACAGCTACAACCTGCGCCTGGGCGACGATCTGGCCGTCTATACCGAGCGCGAACTCGACATGGCCAAGCCCAACGGCATCGAGTTCATGAAAATCCCCCCTGAGGGCCTGCTGCTGAAGCCCGGTACGCTCTACCTGGGACGCACCCTCGAATACACGGAGACCCACGGCATGGTGCCCATGCTGGAGGGCCGCAGCAGCGTGGGACGCCTGGGCCTCTTCATCCACGTCACCGCAGGCTTCGGCGACATCGGCTTCTGCGGCTTCTGGACCCTGGAGATCAGCTGCATCCAGCCCGTGCGCATCTACGCCGGCGTGGGCATCTGCCAGATCTTCTACCACACGATCAGCGGCGAGTACGAGAGCTACGAATCGGGCAAGTACCAGCGCAACTCCGGCATCCAGCCGTCGATGTTGTGGAAGGACTTCGTCAAGGAGTAGGGAAAGTTCCCGGATCGCGGCACAACCTGTCACTGAAAAGGCGGCGCAGAAGCGCCGCCTTTTCAGTGATCAACCCAATGGCAGAACGACTAGACTTGGCCGCTCATGAGCTTGTTGAAGCCAGCGATCTTGACCCACCAGATGATGAGGCAAACGAGGGCGACGGGGCCCGCGAGGATGTTGAGAACTGGGATGAAGCCGCAGCATTGCGCGATGCAGGCGACCAGGCCAATGGTATAGCCAGCGTCGTCGACGCTTTTCCCATTCTCCGCCGCCCAGCTTTTGATGGACTCGGAGACATTCTTCACGACGAAGAAGTGCCACACGAGGTTGAAGAGGGGGATGAGCATCAGCCAAACCATGCTGGGGTTCATCTTTTGGTGGCGTTCACCAGCCAGATTCAGGGCCTTTTGCATCGTGAGGATGTAGAAGATCGCGATGGCGATGCCGATCGCCGCGCCCAACAGGACGAAGATCAAGCAGCCCCCGCCAAGCAAGGCGGCCAGGGCGTTGGAGTCGGAATGAGACATGAAGCCTCCTCGAAAAAGGCAGAACCCACCATGAGGATACGGCCAATCAAAACGGGGTGAAACGAGTGTCTGCCTAAAGCTTAGTGGTGGTATACGCCGGATACAAGCGGGTTTAGCCGGACTTCAATCCCGGGACCCCGAGAACCGACAGGGAGGTTGAGCGCACCTCTATCTCGACTCGCGGGCGGGCGCTTGGGTGGTCGGCTCCCATAGCACCTCGAAGGGCCGCACCTCCTGCTCGATGCCCTTGAGCAGGAAGCCTTCCAGTTGCCGAAGGTGCTCCTGATCCACCAGTTCGGCCGTGGACGGTCCGATGACGATCTGGCCAGCCTTGGCCACGCCGCTCTCCAGCCGCGAGGCCAGGTTCACGGTGCTGCCCATGACCGTGTAGTCCATGCGCTTCTCGCAGCCGATGTCGCCCGCGAAGGCCTCGCCGCTGTTGATGCCGATGCGCATCCGCAGCTCGGGGTAGCCCTCGGGCCGGGCCGCGTTCAGGGACCGCAGCGTCTCCTGCATGGCTGCCGCGGCCTCCACGGCGTGCTTGGCATGGTCCGGGTCGGGGCTCGGCGCGCCGAAGAAGGCCATGATGGCGTCGCCGATGTACTTGTCGAGGGTGCCGCCTCGGCTGAAGATCTGGTCGGTCATGGCCTCGAAGGTGCGGTTCAGGATGCCCGCGAGCACCAGGGGCTCCATGCCTTCGCTCATGCGCGTGAAGCCAGAGATGTCCGCGAAGAGCACGCTGATCTGGCAGCGCTGGGCCTGGAGGGCGGGTGCCTCCTTGTTCTGGCTGGACTTGAGGATCTGATCCACCACGGCGGGACTGTGGTACCGCTCCAGCCGCTGGCGGAACTTGGCCTCGCGCTCACGCTGGATGCCCACGGCGGCGAAGTTGGCCATGGCGCTGAGGAGGTGCTCATCCTCGCGCTTGAAGCTGCCCTTGCTGAGGCTCGTCTCCAGGTAGATGACGCCCAGCGCCTGGTTCTCCACGATGAGCGGAGCGCAGAGGGCAGACGTGATGCCGTGGATCTTGATGCTCTCCCCGGCGCTGAACCGGGGGTCCATGCGGGCGTCGGTGGTGAGGATGGCCACCCGGTCCTTCATGGCCGTGCGGGCGATGGTGCGGCTGATGGGGTTGGGGTTCAGGCCCGGCTGCTCCTCCCAGACCAGCTCGGGCACCAGCTCGCCGGCGGCGTCCACCAGCAGGATGAACCCGCGCTGGCAGGGGATCTGGGAGGTCACCAGGCTCATGACGGATTCCAGCAGCTCCGTCAGGCCCGCGGCCCGCAGGAGGGTGCCGGCCATGGTGGCCAGGCGCTGGAACAGGGTCACCGCCTCGCCCGCGGGGTGCTGACCGCTGGCCTGGGCCAGCATGGCCTCCAGGCTGGCGTGGGGGACGAGGATGGAGCCCGAGGCGTCGAAGGCGCGGTCCTCCAGTGAAATCCGCGAGGTTCCGGGTTTCAATGCCAGAGCGGGATTCCCTCCCGAAGGCAGCCCCGCCAAGGCGCTGTCGGGAACCCACCTCACCATGGCCTCACCCAGCAGCACCGTGTCTTCAGGATGCAGGGGCGCCGGCTCGGACAGGGTCACGCCGTTCAGGGAGGTCCCGTTGAGGGACTTCATGTCCATCACATGCGGCTGACCATCCTTCAGGAAGATGCGGGCATGGACCCGGCTCACGGCATTGGCCTGGATGCGGATGGTGGCCTGGTCGCCCCGCCCGATGGTCACACCATCCTCCGTGAGGGTCACGGGATGCAGGGCACCGTCAACCTGGAGGGTGAGTTTCATGGCCGATCCGGAGGGGGCGTTGAGTTTAACACGCGCTACTGACGTCATCGGCAGGGCGCGGTATTCTATGAGGTTCCACCATCTGGTGGTTGGAGATCCGTTGACCAAAGTCGGTTTCATGTCCCTGGGCTGCCCCAAGAACCTGGTGGATTCGGAAGTCATGCTGGGCCATCTGCGGCTCAAGGGCTACCAGATCACCCCCGTGCTGGAAGAGGCCCAGGTGCTGGTGGTGAACACCTGCGGCTTCATCGACGCTGCCAAGCAGGAAAGCGTCGAAGCCATTCTCCAGGCAGCATCCATGAAGAAGGAAGGCGCCTGCGAGAAGCTCATCGTGGCCGGCTGCCTGGTGGAACGCTACCGCGACGAGCTCATGACCGAGATGCCCGAGATCGACGCCTGCATCGGCACCCGCGACATCGAGCAGATCGCCGAGGTCATCGGCGCCGGTGCGGCCTTTGAGCTGAACCCCAATCCCGACTATCTCTACACCGAGGCCAGCCCGCGGATGCTCACCACTCCCAAGGCCAGCGCCTACCTGAAGATCAGCGAAGGCTGCGACCATGCCTGCGCCTTCTGCGTGATCCCGCAGCTCCGGGGCGCCCAGCGCAGCCGCAGCATCGAGAGCGTGGTGGCCGAGGCCAAGAATCTCGTGGCCCAGGGCGTGCTGGAGATCAGCCTCGTGGGCCAGGACACCACGGACTACGGCCGGGACTTCGGTGATCCCGACGCGCTGGAGAAGCTGGTTCGGGCCTTGGGCTCGGTCGAGGGCCTGCGCTGGTTCCGCATTCACTATGCCTACCCCAACCGCCTGACCGACGGCCTGCTCCACGCCATCGCCGAAACGCCCAACTGCGCCCGCTACCTGGACATGCCCCTCCAGCACGCGGATGCCGCCATCCTCAAGGCCATGGCCCGGGGCGGCAGTCGAACGCAGTTCCTGAAGCTCATCGAGAAGGTCCGCCGCATCGTGCCGGGCATCGCCATCCGCTCGAACTTCATCGTGGGCTTCCCCGGCGAAGACGAGGCCGCCTTCCAGGAGCTGAAGACCTTCGTGCAGGAGGCCCGCTTCGATCATGTGGGTGTCTTCACCTACAGCCCCGAGGAGGGGACCTCCGCCTATGACCTGGGCGATCCTATTCCCAAGCGCACCAAGGAGTCCCGCAAGCGCCGCATTCTGGAGCTGCAGCAGAAGATCGCCCGGGAGAAGAACCAGGAGAAGGTGGGCCAGGTCATCGAAGTGCTCGTGGAGGGCGCCCACGAGGAGACCGACCTCCTGGTCAAGGGCCGCCACGCGGGCCAGGCCCCGGACATCGACGGCAATGTGCTGCTGGTGGACGGTGCGCCGAAGGTCAACACCATCCAGAAGGTGCGCATCGTGAAAGCCCACGCCTACGACCTCATCGGCGAGGTCGAGGAGGGCAGCCTGGAGGCCAGCACCGCCGCCTACGAAGCCACTTTCAAGACAAGGCACCCAGCCCGCTGATCCGCCCGCGGACCCGGGTTGAGCCCAGGAAGGCGAGGCAGGCCAAGCCCCCGGCCCCGAGCATGACGATGAGGAGCCAGGTCGCGTGCCCGGCATCGAGGGCGGCGGCCGGGCCCCACCGGCTCAACGCGAAGACGGCTCCGTTGTTGGTGGCATGTCCGACGAAGGCGGGCCACAGGGATCCTGTGCGGAGGACCAGCCAGCCGAGGAAGAGCCCGATGGCGAAGGTTCCCGGCAACTTGACCCAACTGCCGTGGAGCAGCGCGAACACGAGGGCCGTGAGCAGCAGGGCCCGCCGATCCCCGGCGAGTTCGCGGATTCGCGCCAGGCCATAGCCCCGACACAGGACTTCCTCCGAAAGGGGCGCTCCGATCACCAGGCCCAGCAGGCCGACCGAGGTCATGGGGTTGGGAAGGCTGGGCAGGCCGACGAGTCGATCCACGATCAGCGCCCAGCCCACCACCAGCGGAATGAAAGCCAGGACGCACAGGGCCGTCCAGGTCAGGACTCCCCAACTCACGGCAGCCAGGGGAAGCGCCTGCCGCCACTGCCCACCCCAGGCGGAGGTCGCCACCCAGAGAACCCCTGGCACCACTGAGAGCAGGGCCAGAAACCCCAGGAAGAGGCCCAAGTCGAGGTGCGTCTTCATGAAGATGGTGGAGGCCAGTCCCAGGGGGAAGGTGAACAGGTAGTACCACGCGACGAGTCCCAGGGCCGCCCCCACGCCCGCGAAGGCCCGGTTGACGCGGTGGGCGTCCGGGGTAGACACGGCGGGGCTGGGGGCTTCCATCATCGGGGGTCCAGGCGTGGGGTGGGATCACTTGAACATGGCGACGGAGGAAAAGCCAGGCAGAGCCTAAACGGACCTGCGAAAGCCCTCGTAGGCCCACCCGAGTCCTTCTTTGATTCGGGGATCCCTTCATGCGCGTTCCGGCCCTGACCCTTCTGTGCCTGCCCATCCTGGCTTCTCAGGCGCCCAACCCGCCCCGCCTCGCCATTCCCCGGCTGGCCCAGGCACCCTCCATGGCCCGCGACGCGGATCTCTCCACCTGGAAGGAGGCCCTGGTTCTCACCGAGTTCGGCATGATCATGCCGGACGACAAGGGCGAAAACCGCTGGCCCACCATCGTCCATGCGGGCTGGGGTCCCGACGCCCTTTACGTGGCCGTGGAGGCCAAGGATCCCGAACCCTCGAAGATCCACGCCGCCCGCCACATGCGCGACACCAACAACGGCGACTTCGACTTCGTGGGCGTGGATCTGGACCCCTCCGGCAAGGGCCAGAGCATCGCCCGCTTCTTCGTGACGCCCCTGGGTGGCCAGATCGACGAGATCATGACCAACAGCACCGGAGAGAACGCCTCCTACGACTGCCTCTGGGATTCCACCGGCGTGCTGACGCCGGACGGCTATGTCGTGAAGATGCGCATCCCATACAGCAGCCTGCGCCGCCGCCCCGGCGACTGGGCCTTCCGCATCCTGCGCGTCATCCCCCGGGAGCGGCGCTACGGCATCTCCTGGCCCCGCATGAGCAAGGATGTGCAGTGCGACATCTGCCAGATGGCCCGGGTCTCCGGTGCCCCAGTGGACAAGCCCGGCTCCCCCTTCCTGCTCATCCCCTTCGCCACCTACGCCCGCACCCAGTCCCTGGAAACCGATCCGGCCGCGCGCCCGGAGTCCAAGACCCGCCTGGGCATGGATCTCCGCTACGCCACCACGGCCCTGACCTTCGAAGGCACCTACCGCCCCGATTTCGCCACGGCGGACGCGGATGTGGACCCGCTGCAGATCAACAGCCGCTTCAGGGTGTTCTACCCCGAGCGGCGGCCCTTCTTCCTGGAGGGCATGGACCTGCTCTCCCCGCCTTCCGCCCAGCGGCAGTTCTTCAGCCGCTCCATCCAGAGCCCGCTCTACGGCCTCAAGGCCTCGGGCCAGGGTTCCCTGGCCAGCTGGACCCTGCTCCATGCCAAGGACGACGACGGCGGCCTGATGCTGAGCGCCAACGGCGCCCAGGGTGTCGAGGGTCTGCCCACCCGCGACACGGCGGCGGCTTTGCGTTTCCAGCTGGACGGCCGGGGCTCAGGCCTGTCCTTCCTGGGCACGGACAAGCGCCTGATGGGCGGGCCCGATAGCACCGGCGGCCAGAGCGGCGGCCTCTACCTGGATCAGTACCTGGGCTCCGAGTTCCACTTCATCGGCAGCGCCATGGCCGCCACCTCGCACCTCCCCCAGATGGACGGCAGCCTCCTCTCCCAGCGCGGAACCTCGACCTCCGCCGAGCTGGACTGGAACACCCGCCACTGGTTCGGCTCGGCCGTCAGCCAGACCACGAGCCCCGGCCTGGTGCTGGTCTCGGGTTTCACGGACCTCCGAGGCTACCGCCAGCAGAACGGAACCTTCGGCTCGCCACCACGACCACCTATCAGATGCCGCACGCCTTCTACCTGAAGGCCCAGGCTTTCGTGGTGCGGTATGACGGTTCCGAGATCAATGGGTTGGACAAGTTCCTCAAGGCCTTCGTGGGTTGGCAGCCCAACGCCTTCACCAACGCCTACCTGGGCTGGTCGGGCCAGCGGCGGCAGGACCCCACGGCAGTGATCCCCTCCGAGCGCATGGTGGAGCGGGGCCTCTTCGCGAAGCTGGCGTACGCCATGCAGTTCTGAACCGAGGGGAAGGCTACACTGATCGGATGCTGCAATTCCGCGACCTGACCCGCGCCTACGAGCTTGGCGGCGAACGCGCCGGCGTGTTCGATGTGTCGCTGGAGGTGCCGAAGGGCTGCCTGGCCGTGCTGGCCGGCCCCAGCGGCAGTGGCAAGACCACGCTGCTCCAGCTCGCCGGCCTGCTGGATCAGCCCGATGAGGGCGCCGTCCTGCTGGATGGACAGCAGGTGTCCAATCTGTCCGAGCGGGAGCGCTGCGACCTGCGCCTGCGGCGGCTGGGCTTCGTGTTCCAGGCCTTCAACCTGGTTCCGGTCCTGTCCGCCCTGGAGAACGTGATGCTGCCCCTGCAGCTCCAGGGTGTCGCCGAGGCTGAGGCCCAACGTCGCGCCGAGCTCGCCCTGGACCGGGTAGGCCTTG
This sequence comes from uncultured Holophagaceae bacterium, assembly GCA_963705865.1. Lineage (GTDB taxonomy): Bacteria > Acidobacteriota > Holophagae > Holophagales > Holophagaceae > Geothrix. The sequence continues at coordinate 14,888 of CAVPLE010000157.1, forward strand.
CGGACCGCCGGCATCACCGCCCCGGCCAGCTGAGCGGCGGCCAGCAGCAGCGCGCCGCCATCGCCCGCGCCCTGGCCCCGGATCCGCTCCTGGTGCTGGCCGATGAACCCACCGCCAGCCTCGATCACGCCCACGGCGGGCCGCTCATGGATCTCATGGCCGAACTGGCCGCCGAGCGCGCAGTCACCTTCCTCGTGGCCAGCCACGATCCCGCCGTCATCACCCGCGCCCATCGCGTGTTCCGCCTCATGGACGGACGACTCATCGGGGAGGAGCGCCTGTGATCCTCCCGCGCCTGGCGCTCCGGAACCTGCTGCGCCAGCGGCGGCGGACGGCGCTCACCCTGATGGTGGTGGTGGCGGGTTTCCTGGCCCTCAGCCTGGCCGGGGGCTTCATGGCCCAGACCTTCCAGGGGCTTTCGGACGCGGCCATCCGCGGCGGCCTGGGCCACCTCCAGGTGATGCCGCCCGGAGCCATGGAGGGCGACGAAGCCCAGAGCCTGGAGAAGGCCCTGCCCGAGGGCGAGGCGTTGGCCGCGCGGCTGCGTCAGGATCCCGCCGTGGCCGCGGTGCTGCCGCGAAGCCAATTCATGGGCCTGCTGTCCAGCGGCGCCAAGAGCGTGGCCTTCCTCGGCACGGCCGTGGATCCCGTGCTCGAACCCAAATACATGGCCTGCCTCGATTCGCTGAAGGATGGCGCCAAGGCCTCCGGCGGCGCAGGTTCCCGCTGGCTTTCGGCCGACCCTTCGGCCCGCGAGGTGATCCTCGGTGTGGGTCTCGCCCACAGCCTGGGCGCCTCGGTGGGCAGCCCGCTCACCCTCATGTCCACCACCCGTGACGGCGCCCTGAACGCCGTGGATGTGGAAGTGATCGGCCTCCAGGATCTGGGGCTGAGGGAACTGAACGATCGGTTCCTCACCGTCAGCCTGGCCACCGCGAATCAACTGTTGGACGCCGGCCCGGCCCGTTCGCGGCTGTCCATCGTGCTGAAGCGGCCCCGGGACACCGTCGCCGAGCAGGCGCGCATCCAGGCCCTGCTGCCGGAGACTTCCGTGAAGCCCTGGTTCGAGCTGGCCTCCTTCTACCGGCAGGTGAAGCTGCTCTACTACGCCATCTTCGGGTTCATGGGGCTGGTGCTCTTCCTGGTGGTGCTGCTGGCCACGGCCAACACGCTGCTGATGTCGGTCATGGAACGCGTCCGCGAATTCGGCGTCCTGCGGGCCATGGGGCTCCAGCCCGGCCAGTTGCTGGTGCTGCTCCAGTGGGAGGGCGCCTTCCTCGGCCTCATGGGCAGCGCCCTGGGCCTGGCGGCGACGCTGCTGCTCCGTGCGGGCCTCAACGCCCTGCATGTCCAGATGCCCGCTCCGCCGGGGACCAGCCACGGCTACGAGCTGGACATCCACTTCGTGCCCGCCGTCTACCTCATCGTGGCCATCGGCCTCCAGGCCACCCTCCAGTTGAGCGCCCTGTTCCCTGGCCTGAAGGCCGCGCGGCTGCGCATCGTGGAGGCCCTTCGACATGTATAAGGCCCCTCGCCCCGCCTGGTGGCTCGCCACGGGCTTCGGCAGCGGCTACCTGAAGCCGGCGCCGGGCACCTGGGGCAGCCTGGCAGGGCTGGGGGCCTGGCTCCTGCTGGTGTGGATCGTCCGCGGCTGGGCCCTCCCGCCCTGGGTTCTCCTGGCAGCGCCGCTCGTCCTCACCCTGATGGCCGTCTGGGCCGCGGACGCCGTGGTGAAGGAGACCGGCCAGAAGGATCCCTCCTTCGTGGTGGCCGACGAGTGGGCCGGCCTCTGGATCGCCCTGACCCCCCTGCTCTTCACGGTCACCCTCCAACCACAGCCTTGGCTGCTCTGGACGGCACGGCTGGTGGCGCCCTTCCTGCTCTTCCGGCTCTTCGATATCTGGAAGCCCGGAGCCGTGGATCGCGCGCAGCACCTCCCCGGCGGTTGGGGGGTGGTGGCGGATGATGTGCTGGCCGGTCTCCTCGCCGCCCTCCTCGCCTGGCCCTTGGACCGCTGGCTGGGCGCGCAGTCGCTGCTGCATCCCGGGCTCTGGCGCTAGGTCCTTCGCACCAGCAGGATCGTCCGGTCATCGAGGTAGGGCTCACCGCGGGTGTACCGGTCCAGCTCTCCCATGAGGCGGGCATCCATGGCCAGCAACGGCTCGGAACGCTGCGCCACGAGGAAGTCGATCAGAGCCGCCTCGCCGAATTCCTCCCCGGCCGGATCCGCGCTTTCGGTGATGCCGTCCGTGTACAGGGCCAGCAGGTCGCCGGGTCGCATGGTCATGGACGCGACGCCATAGGGATTTCCGGGAAGCATGCCGATGGGCAGTCCCTGCGATTCGAGCAGGTCGACGGTCCCCTCGCGACGGATGAAAAGGCCCGGGTTGTGACCCGCATTGGTATAGGTGAGCAGCCCTGTCAGGGGATCCAACAGAACCAGGAAGGCCGTGATGAAGCGTCGCCCATCCGTGTGGCGAGCCACGGCCCGCGAAAGCTGGAAGGCCAGGTCGTTCACCGCCAGGTCGCGTTCCGTCCAGGCCTCCAGCGTCGCCTGCATGGAGGCCATCAGGAGACCCGGCCCGAGGCCTTTGCCGCTGACGTCGGCCAGGCAGAAGAGCCACTGGCCATCCTGGCGGGGCCACCAGCCGAACAAATCTCCGGACACCTGGCGACCGGGGAGGTTGTTGCCATGCACCTCGAAGCCCTCGATCTCCGGCGGGAAACCCGGCAGAAGCCCCTGCTGGATGTGGCGGGCGAGGTCCAGCTCCTGGTCGAGCTTCTTCCGGGCCTGGGCCTCCTCCCGCATGCGGGCCTGCTCGATCTTGGCGGTGGCCAAGTGGGCCAGGGTGCTCGCCAGCCTGAGATCCTCTTCATCGAAAGGGGGCCGGGGGGGGGTGGGAATCCAGGTACAGCAGGCCTTTCACCACCCCCTGGTGCTCCAGGGGAGTGACCATCGCCGAGGTGATGCCGCTGCTCAGGAGCGACGGTGAGGCCAGCCCCTGGTTGTCCGCGAGGATGTTGAAGAGCACGGATTCCTTCCGCTGCAGGGCGGCCTCCACGAGGCTCCGGGCCAGCAGGATCGGCTGGTGGCCTTCGGGGCCCCGCGAGGCCACGGCGTGGAGATCGGCCTTGGCATCCTGGAGCAGCACGGCGGCCCGCCAGGGCCTGAGCAGGGTCCAGAGCCGGTCCAGCAGGTGGGTGAGCAGCTGTTCCGGGGGGCTGTCCTCCAGGAGTTCCAGGGACAGGCCCTGGAGTTCCCGGACCACTTCGCGGAGCCGGAAGGTGCCTGGTGCCTCGCCGCGGGGGTGGGCGCAGCCCGCACGCGCTCGAGGGGCAGCACCAGGGAGCCGGCCGAGGAGGAGGTGTCCCCATCCGGGCCGATGTGGACCCTGGGCCCCCGCCGGGATTCTCCCAACCGCACGGTGACCTGGCCGAGCAGGACCTCGTCACCCTCCTGCAAGGGATGGATGGACGTGATCCGCTCCCCATTGATGGAGGTTCCATTCAAGGAACCCAGATCCTCCAGATAGGCGACGCCGTCTTTCAAGCTGATCCGCGCGTGGTGGCGGCTCAGGCTGGCGTCGGGGATGACCACGTCATTCTGAGAGGAACGCCCCAGGGTCCAGGACTGTGTCGCCCCTCCCAGGGGGAAGGGCGGCCTTCCGGGGATGTGCAGGATCAGGGGTTTCATGGAGGGGGACTCGAGGCCATCCTTGGGGTTCAAGCCATGGACTGGCAGAGTACACTCCCTTGCTGGTCATCACATCCACTGGGGTTTAATCGACATAAAGAAATCCATGCCCCAGACAGCAAGACGCAGAAAAACGACGGCGTCAGCCTGCGGTTTCTTCCCGCAACCGCTTCCAGACGGCAGGTTCGCTGAGGCGGCCGGTTTCGTCGAAGTGGCGGCTTTCGATGAGGTAGCGGTAGCCCTGCTCGGTGAGGAACAGCTGGCGATTCCGGGCGAACTCCTGCTCCGTGGTGTCGCGGCTGATGAGGCTGTAGAAGTAGCTCACATTCCGCTCGCCCTTGGGACGCAGGATGCGGCCCAGGCGCTGGGCCTCCTCCTGCCGCGAGCCGAAGGTCCCGCTCATCTGGATGGCCACGCTGGCATCCGGCAGATCGATGGCGAAATTGGCCACCTTGCTCACGATGAGCACCCGCAGCTGGCCTTCGCGGAACTGGCGGAAGAGGCTCTCCCGTTCCTTCTCAGGTGTCTGCCCTGTGAGCACCGGCGCCCCCAGCCGCTCGCCGATGATGCGGAGCTGTTCGAGATACTGCCCGATGATGAGGATGTTGTCAGTGGGATGCCCTGCCAGCAGCTCGTCCATCACGGCCATCTTCAGGCTGTTTTCAGAGGCGATGCGGAAGCGCTGGCGCTGGTCGGCCACGGCGTATTCCATGCGCTCGTCCGTGGGCAGGGGGACGCGGATTTCCAGGCAGTGGGCCGTGGCGATGAAGCCGTCCTTCTCCAGCATCTTCCAGGGCACGTCCACGCGCTTGGGGCCGATGAGGCTGAAGACATCCTCTTCCTTGCCGTCCTCGCGCACCAGGGTGGCCGTGAGGCCCAGGCGCCGCTTGGCCTGGAGTTCCGCCACCGCCCGGAAGACCGGGGCGGGCAGCATGTGCACCTCGTCATAGATCACCAGGCCCCAGTTCGCGGCCTCGAAGAGCTTGAAGTGCTCGAACGGGCCCGTCTTGCTCTTGCGGTAGGTGAGGATCTGGTAGGTGGCGATGGTGACGGGTTTGATCTCCTTGCAGTCGCCCGTGTAGAGGCCCACCTGATCCTCCGTGAGCGTCGTCTTGTCGAGCAGCTCCTGCTTCCACTGCTTCACGGCCGTGCCGTTGGTGGTGAGTACCAGCGTGTGGGTCTGCAGGGTGCCCATGCAGCCGATGCCGATGACGGTCTTGCCCGCGCCGCAAGGCAGGACCAGCACTCCGGCGCCGCCATCGGGGCCACCACCCGCGTGGAAGACGTCTACGGCGGCCTGCTGGTAATGGCGCAGACCGAAGGGTTTGCCATTCTGCTTAGTGATGGGCGACAGCTCGAAGGGCAGCGGATCACCGGGTTTGTAGCCGGCCATGTCCTGCACCGGATGGCCCAGGCGGATGAGCTGCAGCTTCACTTCGCCGCGCATGCCCGTGTTCAGGTAGATGCCCTTCTCATCGGGGTAGGGCTCGGCCAGCATCCCCTGCAGCGACTTCTGGTTCTCCAGCTCCCAGAAGAGGCCGCGGTCGTCCATCTCCAGGGCCAGCCGGTCGCCCTTGGCCACCAGGCGCAGCTTGCCGTAGCGGGTGCCGTGATCCTCGATCTCCTGCAGCAGGTTCTGGGGCACCGGGTACTTGGACCAGGTGTTGAGCGTCTCGATCATGTCCTGGCAGGCCACGCCCGAGGCCGAGGCGTTCCAGAGGCTCAGGGGCGTGATGCGGTAGGTGTGGATGTGCTCGGGGCTCTTCACCAGCTCCGCGAACCGGGCCAACTCGTCGCGCACCTGCTCAAACGCCGGGTTGGCCACCTCGAGCAGCAGCGTGCGGTCGCTCTGTACGATCAGCGGATTGTCGGGGCGGAGGGCGATCACGGTGGCGGCAGACCCAAACCTTCAGCCTAGGGGCCCCCGGCGGCAGGGTCAACGGAAGGCTCCGGCCGAATGCCCGGCTGGAATATGAAAACCCAACTGGCACGGGCTTTTGGCTGCCGTATAGTTTGAATTCCCTGACCCCGGCTCCGCTTCTCCGGCCAGGGATGCTTCCTGGAGAGGCTTATGAACCACCGGGCGACCCCATTCCTCTCCCTCTTCCTCTTGCTCGCGGCCCTGTCCGGCCTGGCGGCCCAGGAGGGAAACCCCGCTGAGCGGCGTCGGGACCTGCCCTACCAAGGGACCCCCCATGCCCTCAGCGGGCAAGACCGTCCGGACCTGCGCCGGGACTGGGACCTCTTCTGGTTCGGAGGCAAGGCCAGCCCCGCCTATCTGGACTACAAGAACCAGGTCGCCGCACAGCAGATTCGCCTCTGGACGCCGCGACACCTCCCGAACGCAGGCCCGCTCGCCCAACCGCTGGCCGGCGCCCCCCTTGCCACGGCGCTGGTGACCGGTCCGGCCGGCATCGGAGGCACCTGGGTGAATCTGGGCCCCTTCTCCCAGCTGACCAGCACCACACCCGACATCGACAGCGGGCGCCCCGTGGCCATCGTGACCCATCCGACGGCCTCCACCCTCTACCTGGCCACCAGTGGCGGCGGCGTGTTCCGCTGCGACAACGCAGACCCGGCCACCACGACGGACTGGACCTGGTACTCGGTCACGGACGCCCTCCCCACCAGCAGCAGCGGGGGCAACGTCTCTGTGGGCGCCCTGGCCATGAGCCCCGTGGACCCGAACACCCTCTACCTGGGGGCTGGCGATGCCTTCGATGCCGAAGGTCGCGGCTTCTACAAGACCACGGACGGAGGCACCACCTGGACCGCCGTCCCCATCACCAGCCTCGGCTCCGCCACCCGCTCCTATTCCATCCTGCCCCTCGACGCCAACCATATCCTCTGGGGTACCAACAGTGGTCTCCGGGTCTCCACGGACGGCGGGGCCTCATTCGCCGCCGCCACGGGGGGGCCTGCCACGGGTCAGGTCTGGTCGGTGCAGAAGGTCACCGGCACGGACCTTGTGTGTTCCGTGGAAGCCACCAGCGGGTCCACCAGCACCGGCACGATCTACTACTCCAGCAACTCCGGCACGTCCTGGACGCAGGCCACCCTGCCCAGCACCACCAGCCTCGGCTTCACTCCGGGCCGAATCACCATCGCGACCGCCCACGATGGGGCCACCGCCTACGCCATCCTCGAAGACACCACCAATTCCAGCAACACCAATATCGCCAGGGGTGTCCTGAAGAGCATCGATAAGGGCGTGACCTGGACCTGGCAGGCGGCCCCCACAGTCAGCGGCGGCCTCTTCCAAGGCACAGGCTCCCAGATGACCAGCGACGGCGGTCAGGGTTGGTACAACCAGGGGCTCGCGGTGGATCCCAACAACCCGTCACGGATCTTCGTCGGGGCCAACCTGGCCCTCTACCGTTCCACCGATGGCGGCCTGGGCTGGATTCAGCTGACTGAATGGACCGGCAGCGGCCACGTCTACGCCCATGCGGACTTCCACGCCACGGCTTGGTCGCCAACTGGAACCACCCTCTATATCGCCGACGACGGCGGCTTGGCCGTGGTGCGGGACCCCTTCCGCACGACGATCCCCACCACCTCCTATGACCTCACCTTCCTCGACAACCGGCGCAACAAGGGCCTGGCCTCGCACCTGGCTTACAACGTGGGCTCCACCACCGCCGCCAGCCCCTCGGATTCGAAGTGGCGGATCTCCCTGGGGCTCCAGGACAACGGCACCCGGCTGCGCCAGCCGGCGGTGTCCGGTGGCGCCCTCACCGGGACGGAGGGGATCTTCGAAGATGAGATCGGGGGCGACGGCTTCGCCACCCTCTTCCATCCCTCGGACGGTGCCCAGGTACTGGGCAGCCTCTACTACACGGACATCTGGCGCAGCACCAATGGTGGCGGCACCTTCAGCGAATCCATCTCCGGCATCGCCGAGGCGAACAACAAGGACTTCGCGCCCTTCGCGCCCAAGTTGGCGCCCGGCGACGCGGCCCGGGCTGCGGTGGTCTACACGTCCACCAACGGGAAGGTCTACCAGAGCACCAGCTTCGGAGCCAGCTGGGCGGCTCTGGGCACCAGCGGCCTTCCGGCGCCGCTGGACATGTCCTCCACCACCTCGACGACCGAGCTGTTCATCCGCAACCTGGCGGCCTCCGCCAGCGATCTGAACACGCTGGGCATCGCCGCCAACCAGTCGCGAGTCTACCTGACGTCCAGCGGCGGCAGTTCCTGGGTCAAGGGCGGGACCCTGCCGGGAAACGCCTCCTATCTCAGCTGCATCGAGTTCGACCGCGCCACCCCCACGACGGTGTACGTGGGATCGGTAGCCACCAGCAGCACCGCCAACCACCTGTGGCGGAGCACCAACGGCGGGGGCAGCTGGACGGCCATCGATGGCAGCCCAGCCGTCAGCAACGGCTTCCCCTTCGGCATCCCGGTCCACGTGGTGAAGGCCGATCCTCTGGTCGCCAACAAGGTCTACGCGGGCACGGATTTCGGCGTGTATGTGAGCGGCGATGGCGGCTCGACCTGGAGCCGCTTCGGCAGCGACCTGCCCCTCGTCGCCGTGCGCGATCTGTACGTCGCGCCGGATGGCAGCTTGCTGCGCGCCGCCACCTATGGACGCGGTGTATGGGAAATCAAGACGGCGGGGACCTTGGACCTGAACGCTGATGGCGTGGTGGATCTGCGCGACCTGCTGATCTTCGCGAAGTACTACGGCACCACCAACGGCACCTGCGATCTGAATGGCGACGGCACGGTGGATGACCAGGACCTCGCCATCCTGCTCGCTGGCCTGTAAGGAGCTGACCATGAGCCCGATGAACCACCTCCTAACCGGATTCGCCGCTCTGATGCTCACGGGCTTCATCGCCTGCGGTGGTGGCGGCGGTGGGTCCTCCGCACCGCCGCCCACAGCCACGAGCCTGAGCTACACCGACCCCACCACCGGGACGTACCTCCTTAAGAAGAACACCGCCCTCTCCACGGCCACCCACCTTGTCCTGGACCTTGTGGGGCCCGCGTCCACGACGGGCAGTGGCATCACCGCCACCTTCAGCACTGATGCCACGAAGGTGGCCTGGGCCAACGTCGCCTCTGGCGATCCCGCCGGCACCTATCTCCAGAACGGCACGGCCTTCAATCTCGGCACCGCGCCCCAGATCCTCAAGGGCAAGGTCACCGGCGACACCCTCCAGGTCACGGCAGCACAGAAAGGAACCGGCAGCCCCATCTCCCTGAATGCCCCCTTGCTGCGCGTCGCCCTGGACCTCAAGGCCTCCCAGCCCATGGGCGCCGTCACCCTCACCGCCGACTCCTCCAAGTGCCAGATGCTCGACGGCTCGGGAGCCATCGTCTCGCCCATCACCGTAATCGTGGGCACCCTCACCGGCCAGTGATACGATCGAAGGGAACCTTTCCTCACTGTATTAAAATTCTCAAGTCATCAATGGCGAAGTTGTCAGGTAACGCAAGGATCTCCTGGATCCGCTGACTGATGGATTCGCGGGACGATCTCAGCGGAGCCATCATGCGCCACCTACCCATCCGATGCCTCACCCTCGCGGCAGTGTTGACGTTCCTGGCGTGCGGGGGCGGGGGCGGTTCCTCCACCCCGCCACCTGCCCCCTCCACGACGCCGACCATCAGCGGTGTCAGCCCCACCCATGGAACCCCCGGTGCCACGGTGGCCCTGACCGGAGCGAACCTTCTGGGTGCCACGGCCGTTTCCTTCAATGGACGGCCCGCCTTCTCCTTCAAGGTCGTGAGCGCCTCCGAGGTCGACACCGTGGTGCCTGGCGGCGCCACCACAGGGCCCGTCCGGGTCACCACGCCCAATGGCTTCACCACCTCCCCCTCCTTCACGGTTGATGCAGCTCTAGTTCCCACCTTGACTTCCTTCACGCCGACGGCGCTCTCGGCCGGTACGGTGGTCACTCTCACGGGCACGCACTTCGTGGGCGCCTCGCAGGTGCAGTTCAACGGCACCCTGGCCGCCGCCTTCACCGTCACCAGTGATACGGAAATCCAGGCCACGGCTCCCGCTGGCCTGACGGCCGGAACGCTTTCGGTGACGACCCCAGGTGGCACCGCCACTTCCGCCAGCTCCTACACGGTCAACAGCTCCATCCAGGTGCTCATGAATACGGGCTTCGAGCAGGCCTCGCCCGTCATCTGGAAGGGGGATACCGGCATCATCCAGGGCGCCTCGACCAGCTCCACGAGCGTGGTGCCCCACAGCGGAACCCTGTTCGCATGGCTGGGCGGCTACGGGCTTGTGCAGTCGGACCAGATCACCCAGGACCTCTACATCCCGACCACGGCCCAGTCTGCCAACGCCACCTTCTACCTGAAGATCATCACGGCAGAACCCAACGGAGGGGGAGTAAAGGACTCCGTCATCGTCCAGGCGCTGAACACGGCCGGCACCTCCCTGGGCACCCTGCTCACCAAGACCAACCTCGACGCCGCCGGCTATACGGCCTACACCGTGAACCTGCTTCCCTACAAGGGACAGGTCATCCGCCTGTCCTTCAAGAGCCTGGAGGACGCCCAGAACGCCACCAGCTTCCTGCTCGACGATGTCGTGGCCAACCTCGCGGCACCCGCAGCGGACCTCAAGCCGATCATCTCCAGCTTCACCCCCACCTCCGGCCTCGCCGGGGAAGGCGTCATTCAAGTCTCGGGCATGAACTTCTTCGGGCTGACCGGCATGACCATCGGCGGTGCCAGTGCCACCAGCACCCTCACGGACGGCACCGGCTTGACGGCGGGGATTCCCGCCAACGCGGCTTTTGGTAGCGCCCCCATCACCATCTCCAACGCGCAAGGCACGGGCGCTTCCACCACGAACTTCTCCGTGACCTACGGAGTCCCTGTCGTCACCGGCGTGAATCCGACCCAGGGTCCGGTCGGAACGCCCGTGGTCATCACCGGCAGCTACCTGGGCTATCCGGGCACCACGCTCACCTTGAACGGCCAGGCCATCCAGCCCACCAGCTTGAGCGCCAACCAGATCACCTTCACGGTGCCTGCCGGCGCCACGAGCGGCAACCTCGTCATCAGCACTCCGGGCGGAACGTCGACGCAGACCTTCACGGTCAACACCGCCAGCACCACCCTCGACCTCCACGTGGAGAACGTGCAACTCACCCAGAGCACGCAGACCCTCACCAACTCGGTACCCATCGTGGCTGGGAAGGACGGCCTGATCCGGGTCTTCGTGCTGGCCAACCAGGTCAACACCGTGGCCCCCTCCGTGAAGATCACGATCATGGACAACAACGCGGTGGCCGTCCCGGGTTATCCGAAGGTCGTCGCGCCCACTCAGTCCAATGTCCCCACTTCGCTGGATGAATCCAGCCTCACCTCCAGCTGGAACCTGGCCGTTCCGGGGGCGGACCTCACCCCGGTCATCCAGGGGGTCTACCTGATCAGCGCCGAGGTGGACCCGACCGGCGCCATCCCAGAAGCCGACGAATCCAACAACGCGCAGGTACGCAGCTTCAGCGGGATCGCCGTCCCCACCTTCCGGACCACCATCTTCCCGGTCGCGCTTTCCTCCGGCACCGGGAACATCACCGAGGCCAACAAGGGCGCCTGGGTCGCCCGGCTGGCCCAGATGTATCCCGTGGCCGGCGTGGACGTCGCGGTGGGCGCCACCTTCACGTCCTCGGTGACCCTCATGGACGACGGCACCGGCTGGGACACCCTGCTCAGTGACCTCGCAGCCAAGCACCTGGCCGATGCAGATAAAGACCCCGCCGCAAGCGGCCGCTACTACTATGGCGCTCTGAACGTCAGCTACACCTCGGGGGTCGCGGGAGTGGGCTATGTTCCCAGCGATCCCACCTTGCCCTTCCAATACCGCACCGCCATCGGGTGGGACAAGACGGGCTATAAGGATGGGGGCAATTTCCCCGAGGTCTTCGCCCACGAGACCGGCCACAACATGGGCCGGCAGCACAGCCCCTGCGGAAGCGCCGCCAACCCCGATCCCAACTACCCCTATGCCGGAGGGCTCATCGGCGTCTGGGGCTACGACACCACGGCGGGTCTGCTGAAAGCGCCGACCACTTACAAGGACATCATGGGCTACTGCTCACCCGACTGGGTCAGCGACTACGTCTACAAGAAGATCCTGGATTTCCGGGGCGCCACGGGCGGCTTCCTCACCGTGGGCGCCGAGGGCGCCACCCCTCCCAAGGAGCCGGCCGAGGCACAGGCCGCGGTGCAGGAGTGCCTGATCGTCCGGGGGATCGTCCACGAGAATGGCGAGGTTGAGATCCTCCCCTCCTTCCGGACCCGGGCACTCCCGTCCGTGGCGGCCAAGGCGGGAGAATACGCGCTGGAATGCGTGGACCAGAAGAACGTTGCCGTCTTCACCGCGCCCATCGAACTCATGGAGCTGGGCTGCTGGCCCAAAGGCCACGAGCGCCACTTCGTCATGGCGCTCGCGATCGATGCGGCCACGCTGGACACCATCGCCGGGTTGAGAGTCCTGAAGGGCGGAAAGACGCTCGCCAGCCTCGGAGCCACCGCGGGCGTGGCCCTGTCACCCGAGGTCCAGCGCCTCTCGGAAGACAAGGTCCAGCTCACCTGGGACGCGACGATCCATCCGGCCGCCCTGGTCCGCGACGCGGATACCGGGGAAGTCATCGCCATCCTCTCCGGAGGTCGCCAGACCTTCACGACCCGGGCGAAGCGCTTCGACCTGGCCCTCAGCCGCGGCGCCACGGGACGCCGCCCCCAGATCAAGGTTCTCGAATAGCCCGAAGCCTTTCCAACAGCGCGGAAAAACGGCCGGCTTACCGGACATTTTTTTCGCGTGAGCGTTCTGAGATTCCGTGGGACACTGGAGGATCATCTGTACTCAGGTGTCCATGCCGCTTAACCATTACCAGCTCCTTTCGAACTGCTCGGATGAGCAGCTCAGGACCATTTGCGAGCGGCGCCGGCTGCCCATTCCCCTTCGCTGGGAGGATGAGACCGATGGCCGGATGCGCCTGCTCAAGACCATGGTCTTCCACCTCGAGGATCACAAGCGGTTGTCCGATACTCTGGCCGACCTGGATAGCGGCTCTCTCGTCGCCCTGAAACATCTGGCGAACGAAGGCACCCTTCCCGCCGAGTCGGTGATCGAGACGCTCCGCGAGCTGGGGCTGATCCTTCCCGCTGGCGAGGGCTGGGCCGTGGCCGAGCGGGTGGCCGACGCGCTCGACGACTTCGACGACGGCGCCCTGAATTTCCAGGCACCGGAAGGCGTGAAACTGCGCGCCGCGGAGCCATTCCGGTTCTCCCTGGCCCTCACGAGCGTCCTCCTGCGCTGCGTGGCGGGCCTGCGCGTGCTGAAGGGCGGCCTGCCCGCCAAGAAGGAGCTGGGCCAGCTCATGCAGCGCAACGCCATGCTCCAGGAGGAACAGGACGCCACGCTGCTCTTCACGCTGCTGCACCGCCTGGGCCTGCTCTGGAGCCGCGAAGGTCGCGTGGAGACCCTGTTGCCCGCCGTCACCAGCCATCCCCCCCGTTGGGTGGCCGAGCGCGCCTTCGCCAGCCTGCTGGAGCACGACCTCAAGGCCTGGGGCATGCCCCCGGCGGAGGATCGCCACTTCCTCATGCAGCACCTGCTGGAGCGCCGGGGCCAAGCCCTGGCCGTCCAGCCCTTCCTGGCCTTCCTCAAGACCCTCCATCCCCTCGACGAGGAACGCACCCGCACGGTGTTCCTGCCCTTTCTGGGGCGCATGGGCATCATCCAGGGCGACGAGAGCTACACGCACCTGCGACTCACCGAGCATGGCGAGGCCCTGGCCCATGAATACCTGCTGCGCGATCTGAAGGGCACAGCCGCCCATTGGCAGCCCCTGGAGGTCGATCAGCCCATGATCCTCCAGCCCACCTTGGAGTTGCTGACACCGCTGCTCCAGAATCCCCATCGCCTGCTCCAGCTGGCCCAGTTGGCAGACGTGGAGGCCCTGGATGCCATGGGCACCTTCCGCGTGAGCCACGCCACCCTGGTGCGCGCCCTGGATGCCGGCGTGCTTCTCGAGGAACTGGGCCAACGCCTGGGCGCCTCCACACAGACCCTGCCCCAGCCCCTGCTGCAGCTGCTGGAGGACCTTTCCCGCCGCGTGGGCGAGGTGGAGGTCCACCAGGGCGTGCGGCTCGTGCGTGCCCGCACCGCCCACCTGGCGGATGAGCTGAAGCTGCGCCCGGAGCTGGCGCCCCTCAAGCTGGCCACACTGTCCGACACCGTGCTGGAAGTGCGGGGCGACGGCAACGCCCATGCCCTGCTCAAGCAGGCGGGCTTCATGCCCAAGCCCGGCCGCTTTCTGGCCCTGAGCGTGGATGCCGACGAGAAGTTCTACCTGTGGGCCCTGGCCGCGCTCGCCTTCGTGGACGAGAAGGGCATGAACCACCACCTGGAACCCGTGCAGCAGATGGTGCGCTCGGCGCTCCAGCGGCTCCACGACGAGGACCCGGCCCTCTACCAGGAAGTCCAGCGCCGCATCCCCATGCTGCACCTGGGCGGCGAGGACCAGCTGGCCGAAGAGGTGCAGCGCATCCTCGAATACGCCGCGGGCCACACCCTCATGGTCGAGCTCACCTACCTGCCCCCGGCGGCGCACCGCACGCAGCTGCGGCGGGTCTCGCCCCGCACCATCCAGGAGGACCACCTGCTGGCCTTCTGCCACCTTCACCAGGAAGAGATGGCCTTCCGCCTCACCCGCATCCAGGGCGTGAAACTGCTGAACGAGCGCGGTTGGACTCCCGCCAATCACAGTCAGGCAGGATGAGACAAGAGAAGAGCCGGCTTTGCCGGCTCTTCTCTTGTCTCATCGCCCGAAAGCGCGGTGCTGCGGCTACTACTGGGGCTTGGCCTTCACCCGCTGGTAATCCTCGCCCTGGAACCTCAGAGGCTTCTCCACGGGGATGACCAGGTAGGGTTCGGTCTTCCGTCCCACCCCTTGCCTTGAGGCCAACTGAAGTTGCTGCTGGACTTCTTCCTTGGCCTGACGTTCCCTGGCCACTTCGGTGGCGTGGGTGGCCGCCATGCGGGTGAGCTCCTGCTCCTGGCGCTGGGTCTGGAGGGCCAGATCGTCGGCCCGGTGCTTCTGTTGGAAGCCCCAGGTGCCAAGGCCGGCCAGGACAGCCAGCAGGGGCAGGGCCGCGGCGGCCAGCAGGCCCCAGGTGGGGCGCTTGCGTTCAGTGCGGCGGCGGCGCAAGGCCTCCCGACGCAGATCGTTGGCCAGGGTGGCCAGTTCCGCACGGGGCGCCGCCGGGGTGCTGGCGGCCGCGGGTCCGAGGCCCAGGAGATCACGGAGCTCGGCCCGCAACTGGACATCTTCGGCGGGTTCAAAACGCCGGGCGGGATCAGACCAGGACATGCACGCCTCCAGTGGGATTGAGCTGATCTTTGAGTTGGGCCTTGGCCCGGTGGATCCGAGTCTTCACGGTGGCCTCGGGGATGCCGAGGATGTCCGCGATCTCCCGGATGGAGAGACCCTCGACCACGAAGAGCCACAGGGCCTCGCGGAAGGTAGGAGAAAGCAGGCGCATCCGCTCCCGCACCTCCTGGTTCAGCACCTGGTCATCGGCCCCACCGGCCAAGCCGGGCTCGGCCACGGCTTCCAGGCTGAGGTTCTGGTTCTTCATGGGGCGGCGCTCCGTGAGGGACAGGGTTCTCACCGTCCCATAGAGGAAGGCAGTGGGGTGTTCCACCCTCACTTCCCGCTGCATGAGGATGACAAAGGCCTCCTGGGCAATGTCTTCCGGGAAGGTGGCTCCATAGCGGCGGGCGTAGCTCACCAGCCGGGGATACAGTTCTGCGAAGGCGCCGTGGAAGGCCTCTTCGCTGCCGAACGGGGTTTCCTGGGGGGACTGCTCCATGCACGGACTCCAACGTCCTAGGATGCCCCATCCGGAGGGGAAGTTCCGGGCTAGGCTGGAGACTATGGATTCGCCCCTTCAAGCCTGGCGCGACACCCTCGAGGAGTTGGGGGTGATGGGCTTGGTCCGCGAACCCGTGATGGCGGCGCTGGCGCCGGCCCTCCCGGCTCCCATTCCACGTTTGGCCCCCGCCCCACCCCGCTCGGCCCCTCGGCCGGCTCCCATCCCCACCGCGGCCTACACCCCTCCCACGGATCCCGCGGGGTGCCCACCGCCGGAGGCTGTGGCCGCCGCGGCCACGCTCCCGGAGCTGGAGAAAGCCATCCAGGGCTGCCTGGCCTGCGCCTTGGGCCCGGGTCGGCTGAAGTTCGTCTTTGGCGAGGGCGATCCCAGGGCCAAGCTCATGTTCGTGGGCGAAGGACCCGGCCGGGACGAAGACCTGCAGGGCCGCCCCTTCGTGGGCAAGGCCGGCGAGCTGCTGGACAAGATGATCGGCGCCATCGGGATGAAACGCGAGGAGACCTACATCGCGAACGTGGTCAAGTGCCGGCCCCCCGACAACCGCACCCCCAGTCCCGACGAGGCCCGGACCTGCCTCGGCTACCTGCATCGCCAGATCGAGTTGATCCAGCCCGCCGTCATCGTCACCCTGGGTGCCACGCCTCTGCGGGAGCTGGTGGGCATCAGCGAAGGCATCACGAAGGTGCGGGGCCAGTGGAAGCGCGTGCAGGTCGGTGGCCGGGAGATCCCCGTCATGCCCACCTTCCATCCCGCCTACGTGCTGCGTCAGTACACCCAGGACGTCCGCCGCGCCGTGTGGGAGGACCTTAAAGCCGCGAAGGAGTGGGTGGACCGTCCCACTGACAGCTGAGAGCTGATAGCTGAGAGCCAATGGCCACCTGTGTCATGCTAGGCCCAGCTTTCGAGGTCGGCCCATGCGTCTTGTAAACGTGTTTTTCTTCGTGCTCCTGGCCTTCGTGCTGTTTGTGCTGGGCAACCTGTACCTGACCAACCACGACCTGCTCGTGCGTGAAGTCGTCATCTTCGGCG
Organism: uncultured Holophagaceae bacterium; assembly: GCA_963705865.1. Classification (GTDB taxonomy): domain Bacteria; phylum Acidobacteriota; class Holophagae; order Holophagales; family Holophagaceae; genus Geothrix. Next base: position 31,488 of record CAVPLE010000157.1, read on the forward strand.
AAGACATCAAGATCCAGAGCGTCATCCTGCTGGCCTTCCTGCTGGGTTTCCTGCTGAACATCCTCTACACCGGCATCATGGAACTGGTGCGGCTGGTGCGTGGATTGAACGCCTCCGCCGATACCAGGCTGGTGAAGCGGATCTCCGAGCGCATGCAGGACGCCCGTGACCTCGTGGCTCACGGCCTGCCGCGGGAAGCCAAGGAGATCCTCGAGAGCATCCTCGATCAGCGCAAAGAGCACGTGCCCGCCCGCCTGCTCATGGGCGAGATCCTCATGAAGACCGGCAGCCCGGACGAGGCGGTGAAGCTGCTCCAGGCCCTGTGCGATGACGAACCGGATCTGGTCGAGGCCGTCTACCAGCTGGCCGAGGCCTACCTGGCCACGCGGAATCCCGAGGCCTCCGCAGCCGTGCTGGGCAAGCTGGCATCCAGCCACCCCAAGAAAGCACTGCGTGCGTGGCGGCGCCTGCGAGCCCTCCACATGGACGCCCAGCGCTGGGAAGAGGCCTTGGAGGCCCACAAGAAGTTGCTGAGCCTCTTCCCCAGCGAGCTCACCCAGGGTGAGAAGGCCCAGGGGGCCGCCCTGGCCTACCAGGTGGGCATCACCAAAGTCGAGGCGGACCAGTTCAAGGACGCGGCCCAGGTCTTCCAGCAGGTCATCAAGGATGAGCCGGACTTCGTGCCCGCCTATCTGAGCCTTGGGCGATGCATGATCCTCCAGGACCAGGAGGCCCAGGGCCTGGAGATCTGGATCGAAGGCTTCCGCAAGACTGGCGAAGGCACCTTCCTCCAGGAGATCGAGGACTACTTCATCCAGCTGGGCCGCCCGGAGGACGGGCTCGCCCTCATGCGCCGGGTGGCCGCCACCTCCAAGCACGCCACCACCGCCAAGTTCTTCCTGGGCAAGATGCTCTACCGCCTGGAGATCCTGGACGAAGCCCTGGACCTCTTCCAGGAGGTGCGCAGCCAGGTGGTCTATAGCCCGATCCTCTTCTTCTTCATGGCCAAGATCCACAGCCGCCGCGGCCGCCTGGATGCCTCGCTGAACGAGTACCGCCAGCTGCTCCGCAACCTGGGGATCCTCAAACTCCGCTTCGAGTGCGCCGTCTGCGGCCACAAGACCCAGGACTACGTGGACCGCTGCGATAGCTGCGGCAGCTGGAACAGCCACCACTTCCTCTTCAAGGAAAGCGACCTCCCCGAAGGCCCCATCCGCGGCGCCGAAAGCGGCGGCTGGATGGCGATGCTCTGACGGGTGGCATTTGGCGCTGCAGTGCAGCGTCAAACGCCGGGCCCCGTCGAGCAGAGCATCATCTCCACAGTTGGCCACTCACCCCATCGAAGCCCGGGCCCCTCAAGCAGAACCCCACATCCAGGCCGGTCTCCAACTCCCCTGTTTCGCGCTGCGCCGATCCAGCGCAGCGATATCAAAAAGGGCGCCGATGGCGCCCTTTTTGTCGGTATGACGAATAGATAAAGAGTTTACCTTCCTACGCAATCGCCTGTCGAATATCGAACAGGAGGCGCTTGAGTTCCAGTTCGGACAGCTGAAGGGGCACTTGCTGCTTCACCTCCTCCTTGCGGAAGAAGGCGATGCGCTTCACCACGACCTTGTTCTTGCCGAGGCTGATCTCGTTGAACTGGATCTGGGTGTCGTCCTTGTAGGGCGGCAGGCTGCGGAGCTGGATGTACATCCCCCGGCGGTCATGGTCCACGATCTCCAGGCGCTCCTTGAGGTAGTTCACCTGCTCGGACAACCGTTCGGCCTTGGTCTTCAGCTTGGCGAAGCTGAGGCGCTTGGGCGCGTGGCACTCCAGGACCATCTCGCCCAGCTGCACACCATCATCGTCCCGGCGGAGGAACCCCTCCAGGGTGCTGTCCAGCTCCGCATCCGCCTGGCGGAAGGGCACGAAACCCTGGAATTCGCCGGGCAGTACGGATTCGTCATAGCGTTTGGCTTTGCGGGACAGCTTCATGGCGGGCCTCGAGAAGGGTGGGACCTTCCTCTAGGGCCAAAGCCGTGCCAGGGGTTCGCAATCCCGGCATGTTTAGCACATCGCCTGAATTAGCAAGACTTCCTCTCACCTTCTGCCGAGCCAGACCTGCCCAGACGAGGCCTATTCCCCTTCAGACTGTTCATAAGTGGTCAATTCCGAAACCCAATTGATCACTTCTCGACAACCTCTGCTCTGGGCCAGCGCCGCCGGTAGATCATGCGGTCCAGGGCCCGGCTGTAGGGGCTCCAGGAACCGCTGTCCGACTCATCCTTCGTGGCCCTGAACATTACCTCCAGCTTGCCATCCAGGTCGTCGAGGTAGTGGACCAGCAGGGCCTCGGGCGTCTTGGGCAGCACCGGGGAGCCGTACTCCAGGCGCCCATGGTGGCTGAGGACGATGTGCAGGATCTGCAGGCGCAGCTCTTCAGGGAACCCGGGGATCTTGCCCACCGCACGACTGATCCAGTCAGCCTCCAGGGCGATGTGGCCCAGCAGGTTGCCCGCGTCCGTGTAACCGAAGCTGCGCTGGTAGCTCAGTTCGGCGGTCTTGCCGACGTCGTGCAGGAAGACCCCGGCCAGCACCAGATCGCGGTTCAGGTCCCGGTAGTGACCGCAGGCCCGTTCGGCCATGCCCGCCACGGACAGGGTGTGTTCCAGCAGGCCGCCCAGGTAGGCGTGGTGCATGGACTTGGCCGCCGGGGCCTGGGCGAAGGCGGCGCGCAGCTCCGTGTCCGCCACGAACAGGGCCTCCAGCAGGCGGCGGATCCAGGGGTCCTCCACGGAGCCGATGAGCGCATCCAGCTCGGCGAGCATCTCTGGCACGGGGCGGGCGCTGACGGGGAAGAATCGGGAGAAATCGCCCACCTCGGTGTCCGCGGCGAAGCGCACCTTGTCCAGCTTCATCTGGAGGCGCCCGTTGTAGCTGGACAACGATCCTTTCACCCAGAGAAAGGCATCAGCCCGCACGGCGTCCATGTCTCCCTCGATGGCCCGCACGTCCCACAGGAAGGCCTTGAGCTCGCCGGAGGCGTCTGAAAGCTTCAGCTCCAGATACTCACTGCCCTTGGCGCTGATCTTGTAGGCGGCCTCCTGGGCCAGGAGAAAACCCTGGAAGGCTGCGCCTTCCTTCAGGTCGCGGAGGATCGGCTGGTCGGACATGGAAGCTCCTTAGAGGTCGTAACAAAACCCCACGGCGCCGCGCGAGGGTCGCCGGGCTAGCGAGGCGAGGAACGCGAGTCGAAGCGTAGCAGGTACTACGCGCGGCGAGCGTGACGCGGCATCGCGGCGCCCGCCGCCCCTCGCCCGCAGGGATGAAACCAGGCGGGCGCCCCGCGGCGTCAGGTACCTTGAACAACGAACCACGTTGCCCTGCGGGCCCTTCCTTGCGGTGCATCCCGCCTGGTTTCATCGCGGCATCGTCGGGTTTTGTTACGACCTCTTGGCCCCATCGGACGGGCCGATGCGACAGCGGATGTCAATGATTGCGCGGGACCTTGGGGGGCGGGGCGAAGGGATCCTCGTCACCGTAGCCCAGGTCCAGGGGCAGCCGCTTGTCCTCCAGCACCTCGAAGAGCGACCACTGGTCGGCCTTCTTCACGTTGCCTTCGGGCAGGTTCAGCACCCGCACCTTCAGCACCCGGTTGTACAGCGGGAACTCAAGCTCGTCCTGGACCTTCAGGTCATGGCTGGCCTTCCGGGGCACGCCGTTCACGCGCACCATGCCCTCGTCACAGAGCTGGTTGGCCAGCTCGCGCCGCTTGATGAGCAGGCTCTTCTTGAGGAAGGCATCCAGTCTCAATGGGTCAACCTTTCACGATCTGTTCCTTCGGCACCAGGTACCGGATGTTGGCGCGCATCCGGAGGTTCGACAGGTACTGCTCGATGGCGTTCTGGGCTTTGGGCTCCTGGAGCTTCTCCAGGATCTTGGCCTTCACCTCGGCGAAGTCCTTGACCGGGGCGTCCTCCAGAGCGATGAGCTGGATCAGGTAGAGGTCCTTGTCGGTCTCGATGGGAGCCGAGACCTCGCCGGGCTTGAGCTTCACCGCAGCGTCCTCGATGCTGGCGCGGAGAAAGCCCTTGTTCATCCAGCCCAGGTCGCCGCCCGTGGCTTTGCTGGGACTGACGGAATTCTGCTTCGCCAGTTCCTCGAAGGACTTGCCGGCCTTGAGCTCGGCCTGGATCGCCTCGAGCTTCTTCCGGGCCTCGACCTGCTCCTCAGGTGTGGCGCCCTTCGCCAGCACCAGTTCACGGAGGCGGAAGCGGAAGGGGAGGCGGTATTCCTCCTTGTGATCCTCGTAGTAGGCCCGCAACTCGTTGTCCTCCACCGCGACCTTGGAGAACACCTCGCGTTGAAGCACGTACTGCTGCGTGGCCTGCTGTTTCTGACGCTTCATGAATTCGGGCAGGCCGATGCCGAGGCTGCTGCGCAGGGCACGTTCCAGATCGGCGTCCGTGGCGAAGTTGTTTTCCTTCTTGATGCCATCGATGCTGGCACGCACATAGTCGTCCGTGACCGGCGAGCCCAGCTCGGCACCCTTGTCCTCCAGCAGGTAGGCATCCACCATGCCCTGCAAGGTTTTCTCCCGGGCGTCCTTCAGCTTCTCGTCCAGTTCCTTGCCGGAGAACTGGCGGTAGAGGGCTGCGTGCTGCTGCTCCACGGCCTGGGTGAGGTCGTGCCGGGTGATGATGTGGCTGTTGACGATGACGAGGATCTCCTCGCGCACCTCGGCGGTCAGCCCCGCGGGCGCCAGGAGCGCCAGGGCCAGGATGGGACTCAGTGCCTTCAACGGGCACCTCCCTTGGGGGCTTCGGCAGGCTTGGGAGCTTCTACGGGCTTGGGAACCTCAACAGGCTTGGGGGCTTCAGCGGGCTTCGGAGCTTCCGCAGCAGGCTTGGAGGCGGGTTTGGCCAGCTCGAAGGGGATCTCCTTGCGGAGGCTGTCCATCAGCTCGTTCCAGACCGCCGCCTGCCGCTCGCGCTGGGCGCCCTGCTCGGCCACGGACTTGGCCTCCTCGAAGGGCACCTGGCGTGCGGCCTTGCGGCTCTCCACCTTGATCAGGTGGTAGCCGTACTGGGTTTTCACCGGGGCCCCCACCTTCCCGATGGGCTGGGTGCGGGCGGCGGTGCCGAACTCGGGCACCCAGGAGGAGGGATCGGCGTCCTCGTAGAGCCCGCCGTTCTCCTTGCTGCCGGGATCGTCGCTGTATTTCTTCGCCAGGGCCTCGAACTTGGCGCCCTTCTTCAGCTCGGCCTGGATCTTCGCGACCTTGGCCTTGGCTTCGGCCTCGCTGAGCCCCTTGGGATCGCCCTCATGCTTCACGGACACCAGGATGTGGCGCACGCTGGCCAGCTCGGGCTGCTTGAAGCGGTCCTTGTTCTTCTCGTAGAACGCGTGCACATCCGCCTCGGAAACCACGAGCTTCTTCTGGAGAGCCTCGCCCTCCTTGGCCAGGAACTCGCGGGCCAGCAGGTCATCCCTGGTGCGGTCGACGGCCCGCTGGAATTCGGGGGTCTTGTCCAGCTCCATGCGCTTGGCCTTCACGGCCAGGAGCTTGCTCTCCGCCATCCTCTTGACGAACTCCTCCTTGCCACCCTGGAGCATGAGGATCTGCATCTGCTCCTGCTGGGGCAGCAGGTGGAAGGCGGCCTGGAAGTCGGCCTCGGTGATGGGTTCACCACCCACCTTGGCCAGCACCACGTCTTCAGGCTTGGGGGCGGGGGCCGGAGCGGGGGCGGGCGCGGCCTGGGCCGGAGCCGTGGCGCCGGGAGCGGGAACTGGGGCCTTCGCCGGTTCCTGCGCAACGACACCAAGCGCGATCAACGAGATCAAAGAAGCACGGAGCATGGGATTCCTTGTGGAGGAGAGGGCTGCCTTAGCGGCGGCGCCCCCCGAGAAGGTTCATCAGGGAGATGAGGATGTTGTAGAGGCTCACGAACAAGGCCAAGGCGAACCCGGCGGGATCGCCGAAGTCGTTCGTGCGGAGCATGGCGGAGGTGTCCCAGAGCAGCTTGGCCGAGCAGGCGATGACCGCCACGCCGGAGATGATCAGGCTGAAGGTCTCCAGGTGGAAGAGGGCCGCCGCCAGGCTGCCGAAGAACATCACGGCGATGCCGACGATGACGAAGTTCCGCAGGAAGCTGAAATCCTTCTTGGACACGAAGGCCGTGACCGTAAGGGTCATGAACACCACGCCCGTGAGCCCGAAGGCCATGAAGACGGGCCTGAATCCGGCGCCCTGGGCCAGCGTCAGGGCCACGATGCCCGCGATGACGCCCGAGATGAAGGTGAACAGGATATAGGCCACCCGGTTGAGGGGCTTCCGCCGGCTCACCCGGGAGGCGAACATCAGCGACCCGAACTGGACGCCGAAGAGGACCCAGAACCAGAAGCGGCCCGCCACCGCGATCAGAGCGTTCCCGACCAGGGGTGCGCTGAGGGCGCCCAGGGCCGCCACGGCGAAGCCACCCATGAGCCACAGATAGACGTTTCGGACAAAATCGGCACGGGACTGTGCCCCGGTGGAGGCCCCCTGCCACGACTGCTGGTAATCCATGCCACGCTCCAAGGGGGATCCGCGTGGATCCCTCTCAGATCCTAACATTCCCCCACCCTTACCCTGCCTCCAAGGACCCTGAGGTTCCATGATCCCCTCCCCCTGGCGGCAACGCCTTTGGCAGCAGGCCGAACGCCGCCGGACCCTGGGCCGGGACCGGGCCATCCACCCGGCCGCAGGGGTGGACTTCTGTTCCAACGACTACCTGGGCCTGCGCCGCGATCCCCGGCTGGCCGAGGCCGCCGCGGCGGCCGCCCACGAGCACGGGTCCGGCGCGGGAGGAGCACGCCTCCTCCGGGGCACCACGCCCCTCCACGACGAGCTGGAAGCCGCCCTCGCCCACTGGAAAGGGACCGAAGCCTGCCTGCTCTTCAATACCGGCTTCCAGGCCAACGCCTCCCTCATCCCCGCCCTGGCCGGGACCGGCGATGCCGTCTTCTCCGATGCCCTCAACCACGCCTCGCTGGTGGACGGCTGCCGCCTGGCCCGGGCCGGGGGTGCGCACCTGGGGATCTACCAGCACCTCGACCCGGGGGATCTCGCGGCCCAGCTCGCAGCCTGGCGGGGCTCGGCCCCGGCGGAAGCCCTGGCCCTGGTGGCCACGGATGCCGTGTTCAGCATGGATGGCGACGCGGCGGACCTCCCGGCCCTGCTCGATCTCTGCGACCGCCACGGTGCCCTGCTCCTCATCGATGAAGCCCACGCCACGGGCCTGCTGGGCGCGGACGGCGCGGGCCTGGCCCAGCACCAGGGCGTCCACGGCCGGGTGCCGCTGGTCATGGGCACGCTTGGAAAAGCCCTGGGCGCCTTCGGGGCCTTCGTCTGTTGCGACGCCCTGCTGCGCGAGCACCTGCTGAACACGGCCCGGGGCTTCATCTTCTCCACGGCCCTGCCCCCACCGGTGGTAGGGGCCGCCCTGGAGGGCGTACGAATCGCCCGGGCCGAGCCCTGGCGGCGCGAACGGGCGCTGGCTCACGCCGCACACCTCCGGCACGCCCTGGGGCAGGCCCAGGCCCCCTCCGCCATCGTTCCCGTGCCTGTGGGCCCCGACGCGGAAGCGGTGCGGCTGGCCGCACGTTTCCAAGCCCGCGGTTTCGATGTGCGGGCCGTGCGCCCCCCCACGGTGCCGGAAGGTTCGGCGCGCCTGCGGATCACCACCGGCGCCCAGCTGGAGGCGTCGCAGGTCCAGGCCCTCGCGGAGGCCCTGGCCCTGGAAGCTCCGGGCGCCTGATCCGGCGCACGGAGCTCAGCCTCCCAGCGCCTTCTGCATGGCCTGCATCAGGCCCGCGCGCCGGAAGGGCTTCTGCACGAAGGCGACGAGGCCCTTGCCCAGGAACTCGTGGACGGCCTCCTGCTCGTTGTAGCCGCTCATCAGCACCACGCGGCAGGCGGGATCGAGAGCCCGGAGCTTGCGGAAGGCCTCGACCCCGTCCATGTGCGGCATGGTGAGGTCCAGGAGCACGGCCTTGATCCGGCTGCCCTCGGCCTTGAACCGCTCCAGGCACTCCTGGCCATCCCTGGCCTTGAGGACCTCGAATCCCATGGAGCGCAGGAGGGCCTCCGCCACGCCTCGCACACTCTCCTCGTCATCCACCACCAAGATGGTGCCTGACCCGGTCCAGCCCACGGGCTCAACCTCCTCCCGCCAGGCGGGCGCGGCATCCAGGCCGGCCGGGAAGATCAGCTTGAACGTGGTGCCCTTCCCGACCTCGCTGTAGACCCGGATGCCGCCCCGGTGGCCCCGGACGATGCCCTGCATGGCCGACAATCCCAGCCCGCGGCCCGTGAACTTGGTGGTGAAGAAGGGTTCGAAGATGCGGGCCTGGATCTCAGGACTCATGCCCTGGCCCGTGTCCGACACCTCCAGGGTGAGGAAGGTGCCGGGCTCGATGGTCTGGCCCGGAAAGTCCCGGACCAGGTCCTCCTCCGCGTAGACCTGGGTTCCCGTGCGGATCGAGACGATGCCCTCCCGGTCGTCGATGGCCTCCGAGGCGTTGGTGACCAGGTTCATGACCACCTGCTGGATCTGGGAGGCCTCCGCCATCAGCGCGGGCAGGCCCGACGGGAGCTGGAACCGCAGGGCCACTTTCTTGGAGATCGAAACCTCCAGGAGATGGGACATCTCCTGGACGGCCTGGTTCAGGTCGAGGGGGGCGACCGTGAAGCGCCCCTTGCCGGAGTAGGCCAGCATCTGCCGCGTCAGGCTGGTGGCGCGATGGACGGACTTCTCCAGATTCTCGAGGTACGGCTGCGCGGGCGAGAGGGGCGGCGTGCAGAGCTGCGCGAGGCTGATGTTCCCGAGGATGGCCGTGAGCAGGTTGTTGAAATCGTGGGCGATGCCTCCCGCCAGCACCCCAAGGCTCTCCAGCTTCTGGCTCTGGAGCTGCGCCTGCTCGGCCCGGCGGCGTTCCGTGATGTCGGTGATGATCCCCAGCACGCTCACCACGCGCCGTTCGTCATCCAGCACCGGGTTGCCGGTCACGATGGTCCAGACCTCCGAGCCGTCCTTCTTCCGGAACCGGAAGTCGTGCTGGCCGCCGATCCCGTTCCTCCGGTGGACCATGTTGCGGTCTGAGGCCGCCCGGTCCTCCTCGAACATGAAGTCGGACAGGGGGTGGCCGACCATCTCCTCTGGCACGTAGCCCAGCATCTGGGCCATGCGGCGGTTGGCGAACGTGGTCATCCCTTCCGGGTCCACCACCCACATCCCTTCCCCCATCACCTCCACCAGATGGCGGAACCGGGCTTCGCTCGCCCGCAGGGCCTCCGCGTCGCGGCGGTGGCTCTCCATCTCCTGGGCCAGCTCGCGGGTCCGGGCCTCAACCTGGGTGCGAACCTCCGCCTGGCCGGCCAGCAAGCCCCGCACATAGGCCCCGAGGACCAGGCTGAAGGCCAGGCCCCCGGCCAGCACACTCCACGCCCGCCAGCCGGCCCCCAGGTCGTAGTAGCCCGGGGCCGGGGTCACCACCACCTCCCAGCGGCGACCGGCCAGGTCGAAACCAAGGGCCTGCCGAAGCTTGGATGGACCGCCCTTGCCTGCCGGGGGAAGGGGCGAGGGCTCACGGTGCAGCAGGGACTCGGCTACCGGGGCGCTGTCGTCCAGCAGGCTCAGGTCCACCCCCCGGGGTTCCAGGATGGCGATGGCCTTCTGGACCAGATCACCGGCCCGGAAGACGCCCTGCACCACACCCAGGGGCCGGCCCTGCCGGTCCCGCACCGCGGCCATCACGAGGATCCCCGCCTGGGCCGTCGTATCCTGGAGCAGGTGGATCCGTCCGCTGGCGGAGACCTCCCCCGTGCGCAGGGCCCTGGCCAGCGTCTCCTGCCGGGTGGGCAGGTGCTCGGCTGAATAGCCCAGGGTCACTTCGTTGCCTGGGAAAGGCGTCACGAACTGGATCGCGTAGAACCGGGCCTGCGGGGGCATGGGCTTGGTTCGTCCCGCCTCATCCCGCTGGAAGAAATGGAAGCCCGGATGGAAGCGTCGCCCCTCCGCCTCCAGGGCGCTCCGGTTTTCCGGGCCCACCGCCGGCAGCCACTGGAAGGCCTGGATGTAGGGGTGCAAGGCGAGGGTGGGCGCGGTGAAACCGTCGAAATCCGCCCGGCTCACGTCATCACTGGCTTCAAAGTAGCTCCGGAGGACGAGGACATCTTCGAACCCGTGGCGGAGCCCCTGGGCCACGCTTTCGGCGCGGTCTCGGGCCGCTTCGTGGAACTGCGCCTCCACCTGGCGATGGTGGGCGTCCCGGGCCAGGAAGAACCCCACCAGGGAAAGCACCACCCCGCCCACCAGCACGGCCGCAGCGCGGTATCGGCCCGGGGCGGGGGGGCGGGGTGAAGCGTCGGTCACGGCTACCTCAGTCAGGACTCAGAGTTGGAATTATCCTGGCATGGAGTATTTCGTTCCGGGCGTTTTGCGCCTTTTTTCTTCGCCCGTCTGGCCCCGGACACGACCTGTGGGAGAATTCCAGGAGACCGGAAGGTCATCAGGAGGTGGCATTTGAACCGGAACACCATGTTCGCCCTGGCTGGAGGCCTTGTCGCAGGATTCCTGGTGGGCTACTTCGTCGGCGGCAGTGGCGCCAAGGAAGCGGCCACTTCCACCGCCGCGGCCCCCACCGCCGGCGTGGTCCTGCCCGCGCCCTCTCTGGGCGGCGGCATGGCACCCGGCGCGGCCGGCGCCGCGGCCCCCGGCCAGATCCCGCCGGGCATGGGCCTTCCCAACGCCGAGATGCAGGCCCGCATCATCCAGCTGGAAGGCGTCGTGAAGGCCGAGCCCAAGAACCACGACGCCTGGGTGGGCCTCGGCAACGACTACTTCGACAGCCACCAGCCCCAGAAGGCCGTGGACGCCTACGCCAAGGCCCTGGCCCTGAAGCCCGACGATCCCGACATCCTCACGGACCAGGGCGTGATGTACCGCCAGCTCCGGCAGTTCGACAAGGCCCTGGCGAACTTCCAGAAGGCCGGCAAGTTCAATCCGTCCCACGTGCCGAGCATCTTCAACATCGGCATCGTGTACGCCGGCGATCTCAACAAGCCCGACGAGGCGGCCAAGGCCTTCAACAAGGTGCTGGTCCTCGCTCCGAACAGCGAGCAGGCCACCCAGGCCCGGCAGCTGCTCGCCCAGCTCAACAAGGGCGGCGCGCCCCGCTGATCCGCCCTTCTGAATCCATGCTGAACCTCGACACCCTCCCAAGCCCGCTCTGGGTCCTCGGAACCGGAACGGGCGTGGGCAAGACGTTCGTATCCTCGCGCATCGCCCGCGCCTGGGCGGAGCGGGGCCCCGTCAGCTACCGCAAACCCTTCCAGACGGGTGTGGACCAGCCGGATCATCCCGAAGCTGACGCCAGCGCCGTGGCGGGCCCGGCCATCACCACCGAAAGCCACGTCCTCCTGCGGGCGCCGCTGTCGCCCCTGGCCGCCGCCCTGCAGGAAGGCCGCACGCTGGACCTGGAAGCCACCGCTGCCTGGTGCCGTCGCCCGGCCGAGGGACGAGTCCTGCTGGAAGGCGTGGGCGGCCTCATGGTGCCTCTGGCGCCGAGAACCCACTTCCTGGCCTGGGCCACGGACCTGCGGATCCCCTGCGTGCTGGTGGCCCTGGGCGGCCTCGGCACCCTCAACCACACCCTGCTCAGCTCCGAGGCCCTCATGCTCCGCGGGTGGCGGATCGAGGCCATCCTGCTCAACCCCGGAGTCGACGGCGCCAGCCCCGAGGCGGCAGAAGAGAACGCGTCCATCCTGCGGGCCTTCCTCCCCCTCCCGGTCCACGTCCTGAACTAACCTTCAGAAGGTCTCCGACCGATCCAGGCGCTATCCTCTGCGCAGCCAAGCCGCCAGAGCCTGCTCCGGATGTTCACGCACAGGTGGGATGACCTCCCACATCGATCGTCGATCCAGCCTTTCCTCCCGCAGGAATGGGTCCCATGCCAGCCCCAGCCTTGTTCCGTCACCGGTTGCTGCCCGCGCTCCTCCTCGGGCTGGCCGGGCTGCTGGTCAACCTGCTGCGCTACGAGATCTTCTTCAACGTGGACTTGATCTTCGGATCGGTCTTCGTGATGCTCGTGATCCTCCACGTGGGCGAGGGCCCGGGCGTGGTGGCGGCTCTGATCGCGGGCGGCGCCACCTGGATCCTCTGGAACCACCCCTGGGCCATGGTGATCTTCGGGGGCGAGGCCCTCTTCGTGGGTTGGCTCGTGCGGCGCCGGTCGTGGGACCTCCTCCTGGCGGACCTCGTCTTCTGGGGCGCCCTGGGGATTCCCCTGATCTGGGTGTTCTACCACCTCGTGCTGCGAACCCCGGTGCAGACGACGGCGTTGGTCTTCCTGAAGCAGGCCATCAACGGCATCATCAACGCCCTGCTGGCCTGCATCCTCCATCTGGCCTGGCGGGCGCGGTCCCGTGGGAGCGGGACGACCCGCCCGACCTTGCGTTCCGTGGTCTTCGTCACGATGGTGTCGCTGGTGACCTTCCCGGCCCTCCTGTACCTGACGGTCTTCGTCCGCCAGGAAGTCCACCGGGGTGAGCAGGAGATGGTCCGACAAAGTGCCGAGCTGGATCTGGTGACCCGCGAGGTTCTCCAAACCTGGATCGGGGATCGCCATCAGAGCATCGCCACGCTGGCGAATCTGGCCTCCCAGCTCAACCAGCGCCGGGAGGATCTGCAGCGCGCGGTGGAGGCCATCCGGATGGCCATGCCGGCCTTCAAACGAGCGGGCGTGCTGGATATCCACGCGGAGGTCATCGCCTTCAGCCCCTTGGTCGATGACCTGGGGCACGCCACCCTCGGACGGACCTTCTCCGATCGGCCCTACATCCCGATCCTGCGTGAATCCCTCAAGCCCTGGGTGGCCGACGTGGTCATCGGCCGCGTCGGCAGGCCAGAGCCGGTCATTTCCCTGGTGGTCCCCGTGGTCCGGAATGGACGGTATGACGGCTACTGCATCGGCATCGTGGATGCCAAGCTGATCCGGGGCATCCTCGCCATCATCGCCAGTTCCGTCGACGCCCGACTGACCCTGCTCGACCGCTCCGGGCACGTGGTCGCCAGCACCCGGGAAGACCTGACCATGATGGCGGCCTTCGCGCGGCCGCCCGGCGAGCGCCATCCGCTCGGGGAGGGGGTCTGGCGCGTCCTCCCCCCGGCCCGGCCGGGGCGCAGCACCATGCAGCAGTGGAGTGAGTCCTGCATCGTCCAGGAGGGCCTCCTGAGCCCGCAGCTCCCATGGAAACTGGTGGTGGAATCCCCCCAGGCCCCGCTGATCGCGGACCTGAGCCGGATCACCATCCGGGGCCTCGGCACGCTCCTGCTCCTCATCCTCCTGACCATCGGTTTGGCCCACCTGTTCAGCCAGAGGTTCACCCGGGCCATCGCCCGCCTAGAGGAGGCCACCCGCGCCTTCCCCGGGCGCCTTGGCGGAGATCCAGGCGCCAATCTGGTCCTGGCCCCCAGCCGCATCGGAGAGATCCAGCACCTCAACGACCGCTTCCAGCAGATGACCGACGCGCTCCGGGTCTCCTTCCGCGAGTTGAACGACCTGAAGGACACGCTGGAGCAGCGCGTCACCACCCGCACCCAGGAACTCCAGGCCGCCCTGGACACCATCAAAACGCTCCACGGGATCATTCCCATCTGCGCCTCGTGCAAGAAGATCCGGGATGACCAGGGCTCCTGGAACCAGCTCGAGACCTACATCTCCCAGCACACGGAGGCCGACTTCACGCACGGCATCTGTCCGGATTGCGCGAAGCGGCTCTATCCGGAACTCCGCCGCAGGGAACCCGACGGGTGAACCGGGCTCATCTAGACTGGAGACATGCCGACGCCCCTGCCGCCCGACTGGACTGACCGCCTCGCCCTGGACCGCGCCCACGTCTGGCACCCCTTCACGCAGATGCAGGTGCACGAGGCCGACCCGCCCGTCCCCGTGATCGGCGGCGAGGGCTGCGATCTGTTATTGGCCAACGGGGAACGCGTGCTGGACGGCGTCTCCAGCTGGTGGACCTGCCTCCACGGCCACGGCCACCCGAAGCTGGTGAGCGCCCTGGAGCGCCAGGCCGCGAAGCTCGACCACGTGATGTTCGCGGGCTTCACCCACGAGCCCGCCCTGGAGCTGGTGGTGCGGCTGCGGACCAAGTTGCCCGCGAACCTCACCCGCGCCTTCTTCTCCGATGACGGCAGCACCGCCGTGGAGGTGGCGCTGAAGATGGCCTTCCAGGCCCAGCTCCAGCGGGGCCAGAAGGCCCGCGACCGCTTCGGTGCCCTGCGGGGCGGCTACCACGGTGACACGCTCGGCGCCGTGGGCGTGGGCGAGCTGGACAACTTCATGACGGGCCTCTTCCGCCCCCTGCTGCTGGCCTGCGAGCGGCTGGAGGTACCCGAGGATCCCCGCCGCGAGGTCGCACCGGATCTGGCGGGCTGGCCTGAGCGCCTGGAGACTGCCCGCCAGGCCCTGCGCGCCTTCTTCGCCACGCACGGGGAACGCCTCGCCGCCTTCATCGCGGAACCCCTCATCCAGTGCGCCGGGGGCATGCGCATGTGGCCGCCGGAGCTGCTGCGGGAGCTGCGCGGCCAGTGCGACGCCCACGACGTCTACCTCATCCTCGACGAGGTGGCCACGGGCTTCGGCCGCACCGGCACCTTCCTGGCCTGCGAACAGGCGGCCGTGGCGCCGGACCTGCTCTGCCTCTCCAAGGGGCTCACGGGCGGCACCCTGCCCCTGTCCATGACCTGGGCCTCGGAGGAGATCTACGGCCACTTCTGGGGCACGCCCGCCTCTGGCCGGGCCTTCCTCCACGGCCACAGCTACACCGCCAATCCCGCCGCCTGCGCCGTGGCCTGCGCCAGCCTCGCCCTCTTCGACGACGAGCCCGTACTGGCGAACGCGGCCGCCCTGAACGAGGCGATGACCGCGGCCTTCACCGCCCTCGCCGCGCATCCCGCCGTGCGCCAGGCCCGTGTGCTGGGGACCATCGGCGCCTGCCGCCTGGTCGATCCGGCGACGGGCGAGGCCCACGCCCCCGATGACCGCTTCGGCTGGCGGCTCCACCGCCGGGCCCTGGACCATGGCCTGCTGGTGCGTCCCATGGGCGACTGCCTCTACCTGCTGCCGCCCCTCAGCACGCCGCCGACGCGCATCCACGAGGCCGCGGAGACCCTGCTGGAACTCCTGTCTGCCTGAGGGCCACGGATCGCGTGCGAAAGATAAAGATCACCGCCAAGCCGCCAAGAACGCCAAGGAGCGAGTGCGAACCAGATCTCGTCTTTCTTGGCGGCCTTGGCGTCTTGGCGGTGAAAAGACTCTTCAGGACACCGGCACTGCGTCGTAGCCTGCCCCCTTCGGCGTGAGGCGGACGAGCTGCGGCAGGTGGGCGCCCGCCAGCACGGCCTTCCGGCGGGCGGCCTCGCGGAACAGCTCCTGCCGGACCTTCACGGCGCGGTCCCCGTCCAGGTCGAAGGCGACGCCCACTTCCGGATGCTGGAACTGCACCGCGCCGAAGTGGATGAGGTCGCCGATGCACCAGAGTTCGTGGCCCTCGGAGTTGAAGGCGTAGATCGTATGGCCGCCCGTGTGCCCGTAGGCGGGAATGGCCCGGAGGCCGGGGGCGAGCGCTTCGCCCTCCTCGAAAGTGCGGAAGGCCCCCGCCTTCTCGTAGACACCGAAGAGCGCCTTCAGCTTCGGCACCCGGTCCCGCAGGCGCTCGGGCAGGCGGGAGGGATCTCTCGGTCCAGAAGGCGTGCTCCCGACGCGAAACCCTCAGCATCGCCTTGGGGAAGGCCCGGGTCCCATCGGCCTTCAGCAGGCCGCCGATGTGGTCGAAGTGGTCATGGGTGATGAGGATCAAGTCGATGTCCGATCGGCGCCACGCCCGCGGCGGCAAGCTGTTCCGTCAGGTGGCCCGAGTCCTCTTCGGGATCCTTGCCGATGCCCGTGTCCACCAGGACGGCCCGGCCGGGCATCCGCACGAGGTAGGCGTTCACGGGGGTGTCCGCCACGTCCTTCCCGCCCAGCATCCGCCGCGCATCCGCAGGATCGATGCCCTTGAGGAGCGAGGCAGCGAGGGGGATCCGCCGGTCCTGCAGCTTCCACACCTGCAGCTGGCCCAGGCGCAGGGGCTCGAGGTGGGACGCGTTCGTGGGGGCGGAGGGCGTCATGGCGGCTGCCGGCAGCAGGAGGGTCGCAAGGAGGAAGAGGGCGCGCATGGCCCAAGTGTACCTCGTCCCAGGCACCCCAAATGACGATGCCGGAGTCGTGTTTTTCCGGCATTACACTGAGGTTTTGCGGAGCCTCCGATGAAGCTGGTGACATTCCTGCAAGCCGGCGCGGAGAAGATCGGCGCCGTCATGGCGGACGGGCGCATCCTCGACTTCGCCGCCGCCGAACCCCGCCTGGCCGTGGACATGCTGACCCTCATCCGCCGCCAGGACGCGCTGCTGCCCCTGGCCCGGGCCCTGACGGACGCCCCGCCGGCCGGGGCCCTGATCGAGGCCGCGTCCGTGCGCCTGCTGGCCCCCGTGCCCCGGCCCGTGTCCATGCGCGACGGCTACGCCTTCCGCCAGCATGTGGCCACGGCCCGCCGCAACCGTGGGCTGGACATGATTCCCGAGTTCGACCTCTTCCCCGTCACTTACTTCACCAACCACTTGGCCGTCACGGGCCCCGGCGAGGTGCTGGTGCAGGATCACCATCTGGAGCGTCTCGACTTCGAGCTGGAGGTGGCCATCGTCACGGGCCGCCCCCTGAAGAACGCCACGCTGGAAGAGGCGGACGCCGCCATCTTCGGCTACCTGGTGATGAACGACTGGAGCGCCCGCATGCTCCAGATGGAGGAGATGAAGCTCTCCCTGGGCCCCTGCAAGGGCAAGGATTTCGCCACGAGCCTGGGCCCGTGGCTCGTCACCAAGGACGAGCTGAAGCTGGAGAAGACCGCCGCCGGAGAGATCCTCCATGCCGCCATGACCTGCGATGTGAATGGACACCGGCTGTCGAATGGAAATGCGGAAAGCATGAACTGGACCTTCGCCCAGATCCTCCAGCGCACCAGCTACGGCATCCAGATGCAGCCCGGCGAGGTCATCGGCAGCGGCACCGTGGGGACCGGCTGCTTGCTGGAACTGAACGGCTCGAAGATCACCGACAATCTCTGGCTCAAGGCCGGCGATGAGGTGGTGCTGGAGGTCGAGGGCCTGGGCCGCCTGGTGAACACCATCACCCACGCCCCCGAACGGCTGGTGGACGTGCCTCCGACCCTGGTGGGCGGCACGCTCCCGGACCTCTATGCCGGCACGCCCAGCGGCGAGGCCGGGGACTGACTAGACTGGACCCATCCCCCCATCTGGAGTGACCATGCGCCGCGCCCTCGTTCTCCTTCTCGGCCTGCTGGCCGCCGCGGGCCCCGCCCTCGCGGAGAAGCCCACCCTGAAGACCTACTTCGCGGATGCGGCGAAGGTCCGCGAAGGCGGCGTGAAGCTCATCCCCATCCAGACGCCCAAAGGCACGTTCAAGGTCTGGACCAAGCGCTTCGGGACCAACCCGCGCATCAAGCTGCTGCTGCTCCACGGCGGGCCCGGCTCCACCCACGAGTACTTCGAGTCGCTGGAGGGCTACCTCCCCGCCGAGGGCATCGAGTTCATCTACTACGACCAGCTGGGCAGCGCCTACTCGGATCAGCCCAAGGACCGCGACCTCTGGACCACCGAGCGCTTCGTCGAGGAGGTCGAACAAGTGCGCGTGGCCCTGGGCCTGAACAAGGACAACTTCTACCTGCTGGGCCACTCCTGGGGCGGCATCCTCGCCGCCGAGTACGCGCTGAAGTACGGCGCCAACCTCAAGGGCCTGATCATCTCGAACATGATGATGAGCATCCCTGACTACAACCGCTACGCCAGCGATGTGCTGGCCAAGGGCATGGATCCCGCCGTGGTGAAGGAAGTGAAGGAACTGGAGGCCAAGGGTCTGTACGAGAGCCCCCGCTACATGGAGCTGCTGATCCCGAACTTCTACAACCAGCACCTGTGCCGCCTCCCCGAGTGGCCCGATGCCTTCAAGCGGTCCTCCGCCCACTCCAACAACGACATCTACGTGCTCATGCAGGGCCCCAGCGAGTTCGGCGCCTCGGGCCGCCTGGAGAAGTGGAACCGCAAGGCCGACCTGCCGAAGCTGGCCATGCCCACGCTCGTCATCGGCGGCACCTACGACACCATGGATCCCGCGCACATGAAGTGGGTCGCCACCCAGGTGCAGCACGGCAGCTTCCTGCTCTGCCCCAACGGCAGCCACATGTCCATGTGGGACGACCAGCGCACCTACTGCGAAGGCCTCATCCGCTTCCTGAAGGAGACGGACGCGGGCCGGAAGGCCATCGCCTTCGGAAAGCCATGAGTTTTCGCACCATTCTCGCAGGCGACCTCTCGCCCATCGAGACCAATGCCCTGCTCTGTGGAGGCGTGGCCCCGCGCCCCATCGCCCTGGCCAGCACCATCTCGTCGACGGGCATCCGGAACCTGTCGCCCTTCAGCTTCTTCAACGCCTTCGGCTCGAACCCGCCCACGGTGGCCTTCGCGCCCAACCGCCGGGGCCGCGACGGCGCCGTGAAGCACACCTACCTGAACGCCGTGGCCACGGGCGAATTCGTCATCGCCGCCGTGAGCCACGCCATGCTGCACCCCATGAATGTGGCCAGCGCCGAGTGGCCGGACGGCGTGGACGAGTTCTCCAAGAGCGGCCTCACGCCCCTGCCCGCGCGGCTCGTGCGGCCCGCCCTGGTGGCCGAGAGCCCCTTCCAGATGGAGTGCCGCCTCCAGCAGGTGGTGGAGCTCGGCACCGGCCCCGGTTCCGGCCTCATGCTCATCGGGGAGGTGCTGGCCTTCCACGTGCGGGAGGACTGCTTCGTAGGGGGGGTCCTCCATCCGGATGCGCTGGACCTCGTCGGCCGCAACGGCGGCGCCTTCTACACCCGGGCCAGCGGCGCGGCGGTCTTCCAGGTGCCCAAGCCCGCCGGGAAGCCCCTGGGCTACGACGCCCTGCCCGAAGCCCTCAAGCAGAGCCGCATCCTCACCGCCAACGACCTGGGCCAGCTGGCCAACAGCCCCGGCCTGCCGGACCTGGAGGCCATGCTCGGGGTTCCCGGCGACCCCATTGGCGCAGATGGATTCGACCAGGCCATCCATACGGCCCTGGAGCAGGGAGCGCTCGACGAGGCTTGGCGGCTGGCGGGTCTGCGGTTGAGGAGCTAACTCTCCAGATCCGCCTCCGCCTCGCCCCGGTGGTGGACCACCTGCTGCGGGTAGGGGATCTCGATGCCGGCTTCGCGGAAGGCGACCAGGACGCGGCGGCGCAGCTCCCGGGCCACGTCCCACTGGGCACCAGGCGCCGTTTTGGTCAGGGTCAGGATGGTGAAGCCACTGGCCCCGAGCGTCTCGATGCCCTTCACCTCCAGCGGCTCCAGCACCTGGCCGGGACGATCCTCGCGCAGCTTTCGGCCGAGTTCCCTCAGCACTTCGAAGGCCTGGTCGGGATCCGTGTCGTAGCCCACCTCCACCTCCACCCTCGCCCGGGCGAAGTCCTTGGACAGCACCACCACGCGCACGATGGAACCGTTGGGTACGAAGTGAGCGCGACCCTCCGCATCGCGCACTTGGGTGACGCGCAGGGTCATGCGTTCCACGGTGCCGATGTGCTTGTCGTCCACGTTGATGATGTCACCCACGCCGAACTGATTCTCCAGCAGGAGGAAGAACCCGCTGATGACATCCTTCACCAGGCTCTGGGCGCCGAAACCCAGGGCCACGCCCGCGACGCCGGCCCCGGCCACCAGGGGCCCGATGTTCACCCCGAATTCCGAAAGCACCATCAGCAGGAGGAAGGCGATCACGAGCACCCGGGCCGTGTTGGTGAGCACGCTGCCGAGGGTTTCCGCCCGGCGCTCGGCGTCGGTGGTCACCTCCTCATTGCCATCGTCCACGGCCCGCCGCACGGCCCGGGTGACCAGCTTCACGGCCAGCAGCAGGGCCAGTCCTGCCAGGGCCACCAACAGCAGGTGCTGGAGCTTTTCCCAGCCGATGCGCTCCATCCAGGCCATGAAATGGTCGAAGCGACGGGTCTCGGTCTTGAGAAGGGGCTGAAGAAACAGAGCGATCACATCCACCAGTCTACTTCCAGGACGCCCAGTAGTTCACGTTCTCCACCAGCCCCGCCGCCGGCGTGGCCTTGAGGGGGCGGAAGGCATCCACCATGACGGCCACCTCGTCCGTGCGGTCCTTGGTGCGGCTGAGGGGGATGGCCTTGGGGTGCGGCCCGTGATGGATGCCCTGGGGATGCCAGGTCACCATGCCGGCGCCGATGCCGTCGCGCGAGAAGAAGTGGCCCGCCGAATAGAACAGCACCTCGTCGTAGTCGATGTTGGAGTGGAAGAAGGGCACGCGCATGGCGCCTTCTTCTTCCTCGAAGGGCCGGGGCAGGAAGGAGCAGATGACGAAGTTGGTCGCGATGAAGGTGGAGTGCGCCGAGGGCGGCAGGTGGTAGCGGGCGCTCAGCACGGGGCGGATGTCCTTCACGTTGATGCGCCACACGGTGAGGTCGCCCTTCCAGCCCACCACATCCAGGGGATTGAACGGGTAGAACACCTTGGTGATCTGGCTCTCGCGCTTGATGTGGACGGCCCACTCGCGGCCCTTCCCCTCGTCGTAGGGCGCCAGCTCCGGCGTGTCCACCATGGCCGGGTCGAAGATGGCGTTGGGGCCCAGCTGGTTGCGGTCAGGAATGGTGACTTCGCTGAAGCTCTCGATGAGCAAGTAGCGCTGGGGTGTCGCATCCGGCAGGAAGCGGTAGGTCGTGCCCCGGGGGACCACTAGATAGTCGCCGGTGGCGTAGTGGATCACGCCGAAGGTGGTCTCCAGCTTTCCGCCGCCCGCATGGATGTAGTAGACGTCATCGCCATCGGCGTTGCGGTAGAAGAAGTCCATGGCCGAGGGCGCCACCCAGTGCAGGGCCACATCGACGTTGTGCAGGATGCAGATGGGTGCGAAGGCTGCCTCGGTGGAACCGAACATGGAAGCCTGAACCTTGGCATCCGCTGAGTCCGTCAGGGGATTCAGGTCGTAGCTGTGGGGGCGCAGGGGGCCTTCGATCCGCGTCCAGTCCGTCACCGGGTGCAGGCGGTAGAGGTGCGTGGTGCGGCCGAAGAAGCCGTTCCGCGCATGCTCCTCCTCGAAGGTGCCCGCGGGCAAGTCCACATGCGCCTGCCGCGTGTGCAGGCCCTTGCGCAGGGGGAAGAGCGGCGTTTCCTTTTTGGACATGGGAGCCTCGGAGCGAGGACCCATTATCACTCAAAAAGAATTCAATAAGCGGAGGAGAGCAGAGGGGCGGAGGAGAGCAGAGAATAGATCGCCCGATCTTTCTCCGCTTTCCTCCCGCTCTCCGCTTTCCTCCGCTTACGTCAGTTCTTCGCTATTTCAGCTCTGCTTCTGCAGCCACCGGTTGTAGAACCACAGGCTCAGCGCGCTGCCCAGACCGAAGAGGGTGAGGATGATCCAGCCGGTGGCAGCGGCCTTGGGATCCAGAGCAATACGTAGTCGTCGAGGTACGCCACAGTCCGTCAAATTCGACGCGATTAGGATCTGGGGATGTTTGAAGACGGGCATCACGTTTCCTGCGCCAGCTTTAGCCGAAGGCCGCTCATCTCATCGGACCAGATGATCTGGCAGGAGAGACGCGAATTTTCGTAAAGCATCGGCAATTCATCGAGCTTTTCGACTTCCTCTTCGCGCGGCGGCGGCACGCGGCGGGCCGACTCCGCGTCGAGAACGACGTGGCACTCCGCACATGCAAGAGCGCCGCCACAGGTGTTGTCCATGCCGACGCCATGGTCGCGCAAGATCTCCATCAGCCGCCAGCCTTCGATCACGTTCGAAGATGGGCTCTATGAGTGCGAAACCGGAAACTGGACGGATTGGCAGGTCAGGAACTCGCTGGCATGGGACCGGCCATACTTCGATGGGTTGCCGCTCGTGACGCGCATCCGGGCCATCGTTTCGGCCGGCCCATTGCCCTTGGCCATCGACGTGCTGTCGAGCGGCTTCATGTCGCGTGTTCTTCCGGACCTCTACCGGGCGCGT
>CAVPLE010000158.1:0-5794 GCA_963705865.1 uncultured Holophagaceae bacterium
GACCGATTGCTTGTGCGTATAATTCCGGGGCCAGCATCCTTACCAACGAAGAATTGCGCGCGGTGGTGCAGACCCTGGCACGGTTAACAGCGCGATCGAAGTGCAGGCGCCGTTGCAGCGCCTGGAACATCGTGGAACCTGCCGGTCGCCTTTCTGGTGGGCCGGTATTCGCCCTGTTCAACGCGGGCATTCCGCTGGATTTCGGCGCCTTGGCGACGACGCTGATGCACCCCGTGACTCTGGGCGTGACGCTGGGCCTGGTGCTCGGCAAGTTCATCGGCATTACCGGAACTGTGTGGCTGGCGCTGAAGCTGGGCATCGGCGAACTGCCCTCAGGCACCCGCCTGAATCAGATCGCCGGGGTATCGCTGCTGGGAGGCATCGGCTTCACCATGTCGATTTTCATCGCCGAACTGGGCTTTGCCGCGCACCCGGACAAGATCCTTTGAAAGGACAGTAATGACGACCGGTAACAACGACATTGACACCATTGCCTCGGAGCCCATTCCGTTGACACTGGAGTCCGGGTTCGAAATCAAGGTGGAGCGTCTGAAGACGCGCGCTTTGATGTCGCTTCTGAAGATTCTCACCCGGGGTGCAGCCGAAGTGCTCAGCACCATTCGGTTCGGGGATGACACCTCTCAGGAAGAGTTCACTGGGCAACTCATCGGTGCGGTCATCCTGGCCATTCCAGAGGCCGAGGATGAGACCATCGAGTTCATCAACCGTATGGTGACTCCGGCAGGGCTGAAGCAGGGGAACCTGTCCAAGTCTGATATTCAGAGCAACGTCGAGTTGGAAAGCAGACTCCGGGAGGAGTTGAGGGACCCAGAGCTGGAAGATCTCATGACAATCGTCACTGAGATCGTGACCAACGAGGCTCCTCATATTCTCGCCCTGGGAAAACGACTCGCGGTACTGCTCCGGGCGCAGCAGACGAGCGAAGCCGCGAAGCAGAGCGCCTCCTCCAAGAAAGATTCCAAGGGCTAGACCCTGATGGACTCGTGGGGGGATATGCCGCAGCCTACGACCTCGTGTCGTCGGAATACGGGTGGGACGACGACACGATTGGGGAGTTGCCCTTGGCTCGACTTCGACAGGTGACCGCTGCTATTCAAATGCGGAGGTATTCCAGTAGCCGTGCTGAGAACGCTCGGTTCTCTTGGTTGGCTCGGAACATCTCCGGCTTCATTGCAGCGGGATATCAGATCGAGAAGGGCAAGGAGAACAAAGCACTGGAACAGGCCGGGAAGCTGGCTTACGACGATATCGAAGCTCTATTGCTTGGGGCGGAGACTTCCAACGCTGTTCCAGTTCTAAGTGAAGACGGAACCCGAGAGGTAGCAGATCCTCTGAGGGTGGCAGACCGCAATGGGACAGCATCCTTCGAGAGATTCGGCATGATGAGTGGTCAATTGGCGCAGCGCGGCAGGATGCTTTAGGAAAGAGAGGAGTGAGCAATGGCCGACAATCAGACGAGCGTCGTCTACAAGGCTATTGCAGATTTCACTGCCCTCTCCCGAGCCACTAAGAAGGCGAAGAGAGACCTTGCTGACCTCCGGCGTGAAGAGGAGAGGCTCAACTCTCAGTCCGTAGCCGGGTCAGCAGCCGCTACTGTAGCCACAGGAAAGCACGCCAAGAGCCGTGAGGTTCTTACCACGGCCATAGACGGGGAAGCCGGGTCTATCCGTTCTTCCACCACCAATTTCCTAGAGAACTCCAAGGCTGTAAAGGACAACTCTGAGGGGGTCAAGAATCTCGGAAGTGAGATTTCAGAAACCAGCAAGGTTTCTGAGGCCCTATCCGAGACTATTCGCAAGTCTGCTCAGCAGCATCGGGAGCACAAGAAGTCGAGTGATGCCCTTGGGCAGTCAATGCGGCGGGAGAGTAACGAATCCCGCTCTCTGGGTAGGGCGTTCAGGGACACCCTCCAGAATGCCTCAAAGCTGGATGAGGGCCTCACCAAGCTGGGGAACTGGCATCCACGCCTGATTCCCCCATTCATCGCACTAGTCCCAGTCATTGCTGGTCTTCTTGCCCTCCTGAACCCGCTCGTGGCTGGGCTAGGCGCGGTAGGTGGGGCTGCTATCGGGCTTGCATCCAGTCTTGGCCGTGTGGCAGCGGGTGCCATCGGAGCCATCCCGGCTCTGGCCACCATTGTCTCCCTCGTTGCAGCCATGAAGGTTGCCTTCGGTGGGATAGGTGGTGCCTTCAAGGCTTTCTCTTCAATGCAGAAGGCCACAGGAGGTGGTGGTGGCACAGCGGCTAAAGCGGAGTTGACTCAAACTGAAGAACTAGCTCGGGCTCAGGAAGAGTATGCACGCTCCATTCAGGATGTCTCCTGGGCACAAGAGGATCTGGACTCTGCCCGTAAGGACTACATCAAGCGCCTGTATGAGCTTCAGAAGGCTGTAGACCGAGCTTCCGCCGCCGAGGCTAGGGCTGCTGCCAACAGTCAACTAGCTCGAGAGAACTACGCGAACGTCCTAGCTGACCCTGGGTCCACCAAGGGGCAGAAGATGGACGCCAAGGTGGGGGTAGATGAAGCCCAGGCTGCCTACCAGGATGTTGTAGATCAGAACATCCAGAATCAAAAAGACCTCCTGGTGATGCAGCAGAAGGGGATCGAGGGCGACAAAGCTGTCATCCAGGCGACCCGTGCCCTCGCGGACGCCATCAACAAACAGCGTGATGCTGAGTTGAATCTCATCAACACCCAGAACGGGGCCAATAAGGCAGCCGGTGGTGGGGCGTCGGCTGCACAACTCTACGAGCAGGCTCTGGCCAAGCTCAGCCCGAGTGCACGGCGCTTCGTGGAGATTCTTGTGGGGATGAATGATGCTTGGACTGCTCTGAGGAAGAACGTCCAGGAGGCTTTCTTCTCCAAGTTCGTAAATGACATGGGTCTACTCAACAACCTTCTGCCATCGGTGCAGAGCTTGCTCTCTGACACCGCAGGGGCTGTGGGCCTGGTGGTCTCCCGGCTACTAAAGCTCCTCACCTCGCCAGACTGGCAGCGGGACTTGATCCTGATCGGCAAGCAGAACGTGCCCATCATCGAGAACATCGGTACGGCTCTTCTGGCTCTACTCAACGTCTTCCGGGATCTGGCTATCGTTGCTGGTCCTTTCCTGACGACTCTGACAGAGGGGCTTGCTCGAGGGGCGGAGAACTTCCAGGCCATTGTGGCTGCTGCTAGAGCTGATGGCTCTCTGGCTTCCTACTTGGAGCGGGTCAACGTGGCCATGTCCCAGTGGTGGAGGATTGTTCAGAACGTAGGTAAGACCCTCTTCAACTTCTCCGCTGCTGCTGGCTCCTTCGGGGAGTGGCTGACCAACGGATTGGAGGCCATGACCCAGGCTTGGCTGAAATCCAGTGAGGCGGCTAGGCAGAAGGGTTCCCCTTTCCAGATCTACCTGGAGAACATCAAGCCGTTGCTTTCTGAGGTCAAGGGCTTGTTTGGGGATTTCTTCCAGTGGTTCGCCAGAACCTCATCCGATCCGGACAACATTCGGCAATTCACCGATATCGTAAAGATGCTCCGAGACGACCTCGGCCCTGCACTTTCCAGAATCCTTGACATCCTATCAAAGTCTGGGGTGGGTGAGAGTTTCGTCAAAGCTATCGTCTCTATCGTGGAGGCTATTGCCACACTTCTGGAGAACGGTGGAATCGAGGGTATCCAAGCTTTCTACACGGCTGTATCCACCCTTTTCGACGCTCTAGACGGATTCCTTTCGACTATTCCCAAGCCACTCCTAACTCTTCTGGTTGAGTCGTTCGGAACCCTCGCAGCCCTTCGGTTCTTCAACTTGACCAAAGTCCTTGGCCTTCTTATCCAACTAGCCAAGAGCGGTCGCATCCTATCCATTCTCGACAAGCTCCCATTCATCGGGGCTGGGGGCTCCGCAGGCAGACATGCTGCTACAGGGGCTCTAGGGGGCGTAGCTGGGCGTGTGGGGACTGCGGCTACCGGAGTGGCCGTAGCCGCCAAGGGAGGGCTTCAGAAGGCTATGACCTTCCTCACCGGACTCGGTGGCAAGGTCACTGCTCAGGCCGGGCCTAAGGCCGCTCAGGGGTTCAACCTTCTCGGGTCCATTGGCAAGGGGGCTGGTAGAGGTGCAGGGATCGGTGCTGTTGCTTCCATCCTGGGCACTGTTGGTGGGGATCTCATCTCCTCCTCGGCCCCTAAAGGTTCCGCAGGGTCTGGTCAGCGTGTTGGGGGTAATGCCCTAGCAGGAGCCGCCTCAGGTGCCGGGATAGGGGCGCTAGTGGGCTCCATCATCCCAGGCCTTGGAACCGCTGTTGGGGCAGCCGTGGGAGGGGTTATTGGAGGCGGTGTCGGGCTAGCCACGTCCGACCCCAAAGACATCCAGAAGATGCTGGCCGATTGGGGGAATTTCTTCACTGACGTGGGGAAGTGGCTAGCCACAGTGTGGACCGGCTTCATGAACTGGCTCACTGTGGACCTTCCAGGTTGGTTGGGTTCTATTGCCGACGGCTTCATGAACTGGCTCACTGTGGACCTTCCAGGTTGGTTGGGTTCTATTGCCGACGGCTTCATGAACTGGCTCACTGTGGACCTTCCCTACGATCTTGGGTACGTTGCAGGTCTTTTCTGGAATTGGCTCACGGTGGATATGCCAGCATGGCTAGCCACAGTGTGGACCGGCTTCATGAACTGGCTCACGGTAGATCTGCCCGGATGGCTGGCGTCTGCTGCAAGCGCATTCTGGAAGTGGCTCACCGTGGACCTTCCAGCGTGGATTGGTCAGACAGCCGCTTTCTTCTGGAAGTGGCTCACCGTGGACCTTCCAGCATGGATAGGTCAGGCGGCTAACACCTTCTGGAATTGGCTCACGGTGGGTATCCCGAATGGGATCGGTCAGGCAGCCAACGCTTTCTGGAAGTTCCTAACCCAAGACATCCCAGGCTGGATCGGGCAGGCTGCATCTTCCTTCTGGAAGTGGCTCACTGTAGACATCCCTAATGGGCTAGCTCGTATGTGGAACGACTTCCTGGGCAGTTTTGGATTGGGGTTTGCTGCCGGGGCAAAGAAGAAGAACAAGGGCGGAGTGATCAGCCGAGCTGGGGGAGGCGGGGTACCAGGGTCCGGAAGTACAGACACCGTGCCCGCTATGCTCACTCCGGGGGAGTTCGTCTTGCGTAAGGCTGTTGTGTCTGATGCTGGAATCGGAAATCTCACTAAGTTCAATGCGGGTGTCATGTCATATGCCAGTCTCCTTCAGGAGGCTATGGCTAACCAGTCGGGCAACTCGAAGAGCGATAAGAAGGGGAATCAGGACCAGGGGCTCTCGTTCTTCGACGGGGGAGGGCTTGTCCCCAGCCTCAACTTCGGGTCTGGTGCGGCTGGTGGGCAGCCTCCTGGGCCGAATTTCGGCAACCTAGGAGGACCAGGTGTGGGTGGGGGATTCACGGTTGAGAATCTCACTGTCATCAACCCAGCCCCAGAGCCAGCATCAGACTCGTTGCCACGCTCGATCCGCAAGGTGGCTTACTTGGGGAGCAAGAGATGACGAACAGCACTGAGACCTTTTGGGCGGTCGATGGTCAGAGCCTCCAAACATTTGCATGGAACATCAGCACACTTGGTGGAGACCGTCTTGCCCCCCCGATTGTGCGAGGCTCTGACGTGACGGTACCCTACATGCCCGGTAGCCTCTGGACGCCTCGTGTACCGGACGCTCGTGTTATCACTCTTGGCATGTGGGTCATTGGGGCCAATGAGGACGGTTCCATCCCATCCGACGAGAACCTTCGCCGCACGTTCGAC
>CAVPLE010000159.1:0-3283 GCA_963705865.1 uncultured Holophagaceae bacterium
GATCCGCCTGAGGCCGCCACGAACGTCGCGACTCTCCTCGAGCCGGGCAGGAAGGTATCCGTCCGCGGCGTCGTCACGAAACCGATACGGAAAGAGCTCGAGAACCGCCCACCGCTGATCGAGGCAGACCTCACGCGCGACCAGGGTTCGCCTGTGACGGTCGTCTGGTGGGAGGAAACCGAGGCGCCGATTGAGGGCGCTCGCGTATCGGTCACCGGGACGGTCTCCCTCTTCGGGACCAAGCCCTACGTGTCCGTCGAAGATACTCGCCGACTTCGGCCGCGGGCCTTCGATCACGGCCGCGGTTCCCACCCGTATCAGCGCCTTCTCCGGTACCTCTACGAGTGCGTCGAGGCCGAAAGCGGTCTCGAGACCATCCTCGATCCGAAGGACGATCCGAATACTGGCCCTGGTGGAAGGCCGGGATCCGGCAGTCACCCGGAACGCCGATACGGATCCGCCCGAGTACCTGACGAAGGAGTCGGAACGCCGCTGGTTTCGCACTCAGCGGGACGCCGGGCGCGAGTCGATCCTCCTCGGGTATCCCGTCATCGTCGGTACCCGTGAGGAGAACCACGTGGCGCAGACGCGGCTCGCGCCTCTGTTCCTCGTGGAATGCGAATGGGAGGAGAACGAGGGCGGTGTTCGGCTCTGGAGAAAGGACCCTGCGACCGAAGAGCTCGCGCCCGGGGCGCTCGAGCTTCTCGGCCTCGGGCTCGAAGAGCGTGAGCGGCTCGCAGAGCTGATCGAAGGCTCCAGCCAGGTCGCCGAGGGGACCTCCCCTCGAGACCGGCTTCAGGTGAGGATGAACCTTCTCCAGGAAACGGGGCTCTTCGAATCGCTTCCTGCGATCGACCCCGACAACCTCTCATCGATCGGCCAGGCGGTCTCCGTCTTCAATTCCATCGTCGCCCTGCCCTTCGAGCGCTCGCCGTACGTCCGGGCCCTGCTCGTCGACCTCGCGAAGCTCGGAGACGAGACGCCCGAGATGCTCGAGGCCGGTCCGCTCGGGGTAATCCTCGAGGGCGAGAATGCCCGGCCTGCCTCGGGCACGACCCCCGAGCCGACGATCCTCCCCTCGAACTATTCGCAGGACGTGGCGGTTGCCGGATCTCGGCAGTCAGTGCTCTCCGTAGTGACCGGACCTCCCGGAACCGGAAAGTCCCAGATGATCGTGAACGCGGTCCCCCTTTTGAAAGTCTCATCGTCATATCCCCTTTGTTGTTCCGTTTATTCTTCTACTCTGATTCTCCATGGAAATGCAACTGGAAGATTGTCTTTTTTGAAAATAACGTTATCCTTTCAGTGTCGTCGTGTCTCTCCTGTGCAGTGGGGCTCTCTGGGCGCCCAAGTTTTCGAGGTTACCCTCCTTTCCTCGGACCTCCAAGCCCAAGAGCCCCTAAGCGCACGGAGAACGATAGATGTATAGTAAAGGGGGACACTGGTGGGGGCTCTTGATCGAACATGGATACGCTTATCCCAATGGTTTAAGAAAAGCGCTACACCTGCCCCATCAATTCCTCCACCATCTTCTCCCTCAGAAGAAACATCCCGAACGTTCCAAATCAAAGAAGCCATAAGCGGAATACGTCTTACCAGGATCAGGGCAAAAGACTCTGTTCGCAACGGTAAACTCAACCATGCTTCCCATCATCTTCAAGACCAGATGTATTATATTCTTCAACTCGAATTGGTATTGTTCGAGAAGGGAGAAGACTGATGGCTATTGACTTCCAATCCTCAATTTCCGAGATAGCCAAACTCATTGAATCATCCAAAGGCTCCGCAGCTCTCGCAGAAGACATGCTTTGGAATATAGTCCACTGCCATCCCGAGTCAGTCCCAGGATGCTGCCATGATTTGGCTATTGTGGCCGGCAATCTCTCTGCTACTGGATTACAGATGCGGTCTCACCTTGAGGTCGTACATAGTTTTGTAGATGGAAAGGGGAAACGGCAATGATTTTGCACCATGGTACATTGGGATACTTTGTCGAAGAAAGGACAAGCCAATGTGCTACTATCGAATCGTTGCCGGAGAGTGTGATATCCACGACATTTGGACGGCGGTATTGCTTGCCAGATCAGGGCAATTCTGTGGTGTGCTCGTTGAGTGCGCCAACCGGCGTGAGTACGAGAGGTACAGATACCTGATGTCGGTTCATTTCCCGGATGTCAGCACGAAAATGGATCTGATTTCATCCTCATCTGAATGCAAAACCAGACAGATGAATCGATACAAAGTCATGTGGGAATAATGAAATATGGAGAAATTGGTTAAATGCAGACAATATTTGGAAAGGTCAATGGTGCTTTTGGATGACTCCACCCACAACTGTTTCGATAGAGACAGCAGTCTTTGCGTGTATCATCTCTCTACTTCTCGGGTTTTTCGGAAACTTGATTGCAATGAGGAAGATGTTTTCAAGTAAGGAAGATTTAGACAACTACAGAGAGAGCAACAGCAAAGTCATAGCAGAAATGAAGCTGGATCAAGAAAGAACGGCATTGGAATTAAGACAGAAACATGAAAGTGAGACGGCCGCGCTTAAAAAGACAATGCAAGATCTCTGCGATTCGCGCAGGGCAGCGTGTATCCCCATGCTCAATAACATGTCAGAAATGAAAGCTGACATAGCGGAATTGTCGAAACTAACCAGGGAAAGTCACGGTAAGATAGAGCGTCTGTTTGGGTTGATGGAACGAGACAGCAAGATTAGACTTGGAAATGGAGACATGTAAAATGGGAAATCACAAGAAAGCATGCTCAGTGGAAAGAGCGGCTGGTTGCATGGCTGCCATAACGATGGTTCTCATGTTTATTGGTAGTCTTTCACTCACGGGTTGTGCTCCAGTCCAAGTCAAGCCAGGGTGCGAAAACTCGTGGGCCAATAACACCAGCGTTGACCTTGCCATGAACGCAGGTGCCATTGGGCTCAGTGAATATCTCGTGAAGAATCCTGAGCATAGATCGGATGCCAAGAAGGCCATCAAGGCGGCATTGGTTGTGATCAAACAGGACGCGATTACGCTCGACGTGTTGGTTTCAGCATTGCAAAAGGGCATAAGCTCCCGCGAAGTCCGGGCTAGATTGGGTTACGTGTCTATTCTTGGAACCGGCCGGCAGTCGGGAGTGGCCTTGAACACGTGCGAGAAAGAGTATCTGATTGGGTACTTTCAACGACTTCTATTGATAGTGGGGTGAAAATGGTGCGAACTTTGTTCTTAATAATAGTGACGTTGACCCTTTGCGCCTGTGGCCCGACTCTGAAGAACGTGGATAT
>CAVPLE010000160.1:0-14183 GCA_963705865.1 uncultured Holophagaceae bacterium
AAATGGGCTCCACCGCTGGGAGTGCTGACCATCAAGGGCGTAATGCCATGGTCGAACAGGTCAGACACAACCCGTTCTACCTGTTCCGGCGAATCGGCATCCAGAACCCAGAGCCTCGGCTTGAGCATGAACCCGACAGGCGATCCCTTAGCGAGCCAGTGACGGGCGGCCTGGACGCCACGCTGGCCCGTCATGCGCTCGTAATGGTCAAGGGTTCGGCGCGGGCGCTTGCCATCCCTCACCAGTTCAACAAAGGTGCAGCCATGCGCGGCGAGGCCTTCCAGCCAGTCACCGCTCATGGCAAGCCTCCATGACCTCCTGAGCCAATCGCTCGGCACTGTCAGGATCGGGGCCGGGTTCGAGGATCTGCATCATGGACCGTCTGCCCATGGCGAGGTCCATTCCACCCGGAAGAGTCAAGGCGAGCATCGCAGCGGTTGGCATGACTAGCTGGCCTTGGGGAGTTCGACGCCAGAGGCGAGCCTGACAATTTCAGCCCGTGGAATGAATGACCGGCGGGGTCCGATCTTGACCGTCTTCACCAGGCCATGGGAAACCCACCAGGCAAAGGTGCTAACGGGAACATCGCCCAGCATGGCGCGAGCCTCGGCGTAACTGAAAAGCGGTTTGGCGGGGATTCCGCTGGGATCTTGGGTCATGGTGTATTGCCTCCTGGGATTAGGTTCGGGTTGCAACCGTCGTCCTTGCTGGCGACTAATTGCATCCCGTGAGGTTCGGGTCCATGGCGTAACCCTTGGGGGTGACTATCTGGGCCCAAGGAAACCTCTTGCAGTCCAAGCCTCGGGTTGGGCGTATATCCGCCGCCGGATACTATCTGCGCTGGCCTAGACCTACGGCTGGCGGTAACGCCATGCGTTCGCATTGCGTCCGAAGATTCGTCCGTAGCTTCGCCTGTATCCACGGATAACCGGGGTTAACCGTGCTTGCACCGTGATATCACCGTGTCATCCGACAGAATCCGACACAATCCGACCATGCCTGGGCAATGCTCGGGCATTGCTCAAGCAAACGGTTTAGCAAATGGTTTAGCAAATGCTTTTCGCGAGGATTCGCGAGGGCTCGCGAGGATCAGGCTTGCTTGGCCTCAGCTAGTAGCACCTTCACTCCGGCCCTAGGGTTCTCACCCCGAAGGGCGGCGGCGATCCAGGCGGCTGTATCCTCTGACGCGTTCCGCAAGATGCCATCCATGGACAGGCGCGTATAGGTGTCCTGTATCTTCCCCAGCGAGTGACCTAGCAGGGTGTCTCCGATGGCCGGAGGGTATCCGAGTTCCACGGTAATGCTCATGAACCCCCGCCGGAGGTCATGCGGCGTGGCGTCTCCCAGTTCGCAGCCTTCCACCGCCAAGATGCGGAGCCACATGTTACGCAGGCCCTGAATGGGGCGGTCCTGAACCAGCCCAGGGAACACCAGTTTCCCCAGTCGATCCCCTGCACGGCGCTTGAGGATGGCCCGGAGCGGGGCATTGAGCGGTAACACCTTGGAGCCTGTCTTGCCGGAGGTTTTGTGGTCATGAAAGGTCATGGTCCCGCGATCAAGGTCAACATCCTTCCATCTCAGGTTTTCGGCCTCACCCTTACGCAGTCCAGACAGGGCCAGGAATCGGACCAGATCCCCGGCGATGCGATCCAGCCTCCCGGCCTCCTCCAGCGCAAGCATGGATGACTCAAGGCTGTGCTCTGGCGGAAGGTGAGCCTGGGTGTGGACAGTGAAGATGGGGCACGGTTCGCCGAGCGGATGCT
The DNA here is from genome assembly GCA_963705865.1 of uncultured Holophagaceae bacterium. Classification (GTDB taxonomy): domain Bacteria; phylum Acidobacteriota; class Holophagae; order Holophagales; family Holophagaceae; genus Geothrix. The sequence goes on from CAVPLE010000160.1 coordinate 1,764, forward strand.
GACCCTGGCCGGGACCGCCCGCAGGCGCGGCATCGACCTCCTCGCATGGCTCACCCGTGCCCTCCAGGCCAAACTCGAAGAACGGTCGCCACCAGCGTTCCAAGCGCGATAGAACTTCGCTACGCTGAATTGCCTGCCGTTAGGCGGGGGCTGAACGCTTACGATGTTTTAACCAAACCGTCCAATTTCGACTTGAGGTACCCGTATCCGTTTTTCCGAATGGCGGCAGTTACGGACCATGCCTGATCGGATTCCCCAAGCAGACGGCGGACTACAGCTTCGCTGAGCGCATCCTGCCCCGCCTGCTCCATGTGGCCGTCAGGGCTCCTGCTATGCCCCAGCCACTTCTGAAACTCGCCTGGATGGGGCAGGCCGTTTAAGCTGAGCGTCGCCGATAATCAGATAGCATTGAAGATGTGCGTAGATCGGATGAAGGAATGATTCTGCCCTTGCCCCATTTGAAACAACCCCGCCGGGGCCGATGGCGTCGTCCGGTGCTCCTGGTGCTGGGCATGATCCAGGGAATGGCCGCCTGGGGCCAACAGGCCCAGAGCACCTTCGCGACCTGTCCTCCGCTGCCGGCTGGGATCAGCTCGGTCACGGTGCTCGACAGCCAGGGCCGGTACGTGGGCCGTATTCCGCCCCAAAATCGCTACTGGGTCTCTCTTGAGCGGATTCCCAGCTTCCTTCAGCAGGCGCTATTGGCCGTGGAGGATGCCAGGTTCTACGAACATGGCGGCATCGATTACCGGAGCATCGCCCGGGCCGCGGTCAAGGATGTGCTCAAAGGGAAAATGGCTGAAGGCGGCTCGACCATCACCCAACAGCTGATCAAGAACAAATACCTGACCTCGGCCCGAACTCTGGACCGGAAACTCGAGGAGGCCAAACTGGCCCTGGAGTTCGAGAAGCGGTACACCAAACCCCAGATCCTGGAGATGTATTTCAACGAGATCTATTTCGGGAATGGCGCCCAGGGCATCGCCCAGGCGGCCCGGCTTTACTTCGACAAGAGCCCGGAGGAATTGACCGAGGGCGAATCCATTCTCCTCGCGGGTGTGCCCAAGAACCCAGGCCGCTACAACCCCTTCGGGAAGCCTGTGGAGGTGGCGAGACGGAGGGATGTCGTCCTCAAGCGCATGGAGGACCTCCAGCTCATCTCGCCCCAGCGGAAACGGGCGCTCCAAGCGCACGGCGCGGCCACGCGTCCCTTGGGGCAGGCCCCGCAGTACCTGGCCCAGATCCGGGCGCAGCTGGTCGGACGCCTGGGGGCCGATGCCGTTGAGCAGGGTGGCCTGGAGGTGATCGCCGCCCTCGATCTGGACCTGCAACGGCAGGCTGAACGGACCCTGCGGGATGGCGTCAGGCGCCTGGCCCCCGGGCTGCAGGGCGCTCTGGTCTGTCTGGATCCCACCACAGGCGATGTCCTTGCCGCTGTCGGGGATATGGATGGGGTTCAGAACGCCATCAACCGGGCCTTCATCTCAAAGCGTCAGCCTGGCTCGGCGATCAAACCCCTCATCTATGCGGCAGCCCTGGAGAAGGGCATCACGGCAGCCAGCCTTTGGAGCGATGAACCTGTAGCCTACGACGCCGGGAATGGTCGGGTCTGGAAACCCCAGAACTACGGCCGGGAACACTTTGGCGAACTCTCCCTCAGGCAGGCCTTGGCTCACTCCGACAACATCATCACGGTGAAGGTGCTGGAGGCCGTCGGAGTGCCGGCCTTCGTGGATCTTGCCGGAAAGGTGGGCCTCTCGCTGCATGCCCAGAACGGCCTCTCGCTGGCGTTGGGAACAGACGAAGTCACCCTGAAGGATCTGGTGCAGGCGTACACCCCCCTGGCCACCGGGGGCATGAAGGCCGAGGCCAGGACCATCCTCCGGATCTATGACCGCAAACGCCAGGCCTGGATCGAGAACCCACCGGTCCTTTCCCAGGTGCTGTCTCCAGCGGCATCCTTCATCACCACGCAGATGCTGAAGGATGTCCTGACCTACGGCACCGCCAAATCCCTTCGCCCATTCAGTCAGGCCCATCCCTCCGCCGGGAAGACGGGGACCACGGACAACTACGTGGACGCCTGGTTCGTCGGCTATACCCCGAACCTGGTGACAGGCATCTGGATCGGGCACGACCAGCCCAGGCCAGGCGGGAAAGGGTTCACGGGAGGGGCCGTCGCAGCCCCGATCTGGGAACGGTTCATGAACAAGGTCGTGGCCTCGCGGCCAGTGGTGGATTTCCCCAGGCCGGAGACCGTCGTGACCTGCAGCATCGATCCCACCACAGGACTTCTGGCCCGGGAGGAATGTCCCCAGAAGCTGGATGAGTTTTTCGTCTCCGGCACCGAGCCGACGGAATACTGCACCGCCCACGGAGAAGTCCAGAGCGAGCCCGGGGACCGCGCGGTGGGGCCAGTTCAACTCGCGGCCCCGTGGGTCGGCGCGCAACGCGGGGAACGGTAGGGCCGAACCTTCTGACCATTCAGTGCGGCAGGACACTCGATCCTGGATGCTTCACTGGAAGTCCACATCCTCCGGAAGTTCGTTGCGGTCGGCTTCTCCGGCGGAGGGGAAGTGGGTGGCCAGGCTTTCTCCCACCATGCGGATACCTTCCACCAGCCCCTCGGTGAACGCCCCCCGGCGGAAATGGGAGGAAAGGCAGGCTGATACGTCGTTCCAGAAGGCCTGCCCGACCTTTTCGTGGATGCCGGTGTCGCCCAGGATGGCGAAGCGCCGCCGGCTGGGCACCAGGAAGATGAGCACCCCATTGCGGTCGGCGGTGTGCTCCATGCCGAGGCGACGGAACGCCTTGCCCGCCGTCTTTTCCACATCCCCCCAGAAAAAGGGCGCCACCGAAACGCGGATCTCTCCCGAGGTGACCTGTTCCGCCGCCCGGATGGCTGCCACCACTTGCGCCTGATCCACGCACTTCCTCAGACTCCTGCGGCTCATACCCACCATGGGGACCCTCCGTCTCTCACCATGATCCCGAGGCTCCGCCGCCGCCGGAACGACCGCCGCCTCCGGACCAGCCGCCATCGCCACCCCCACCGCCTCCGCCGCGCCCCCCGGAAAGGATGTTGAACAGGAGCCAGATGGCCATGCCTGGATGCGTGACGGCCAGCACCAGGAACGCCAGGCCCAGCACGCCGATGAGGATCCATCCTCCGAGGCCGATGGGTGGGCCGCCCCGCCGGCCCTGGTCCTGGGGTTCCCGGGCGGAGGCATCCCCGCCGACCACCTTCAGGATGCGGTCCACGCCCTCGTTCAGGGCCCCATCGGCGTCCCCGGCCTTGAGGCGCGGCAGGATGGTCTCGCGGATGATCCGGGAGGCCACCAGATCGGGCACCTGGCCCTCCAGGCCATAGCCCACTTCGATGCGGACCTTCTGGTCCCCGGTGAACACGAAAAGGACCAGGCCATCGTCCAGTCCCTGGCGGCCCACCTTCCAGGCGGCGAAGGCCCGCACGGTCCAGTCCTCCAGCGGGTCCCCGCCGGTGGTGCCGCCGATCCACACCAGCACCTGGTGCCCGGTGCCTTCCTGATAGGCCTTCAGGCGCTGGTCCAGATCTTCCCGCATGGCCGGGGAGAGCAGGTTGGACCCGTCTGTCACCCAGCGCACGGGCGGGGGCGGCGGAACCGCCTGGGCCCCCAGGCACAGCCCGCCCCAGAGGCCCGCGAGCAATCCGATCAGGACAAGAATCCGCCGCATGGAAGCGGGTGGCTAGAAGGCGACTTTAGGCGCCACATCCGCCCCGGCTTGGGCCTTGAAGTAGGCCCGTTCCCGGAATCGGTCGCCGAAGAATCCCGCCACCAGGACCGAAGGGAAACTGTTCCGTCGTGTGTTGAAGGCCTGGGCCGCCTGGTTGAACCGCATGCGCTCCACGGTGATGCGGTTCTCAGTGCCTTCCAGCTGGGCCTGCAGGTCACGGAAATTCTGGGTGGCCTTCAGGTCGGGGTATTTCTCCACCACCACGAGCAGTCGGGACAGCGCCGAGCCCAGGCCTTCCTGGGCCTTCTGGAAATTGGCCATGGCTTCGGGGGAAGCCGGCGCCTTGCCGCCCGTGGCCACCTGGCCCACCTTGGCCCGGGCCTCGGTGACCGCCAGGAACGTGTCCTTCTCGAACGCCGCGGCGCCCTTCACGGTTTCCACCAGGTTCGGGACCAGGTCGGATCGCCGCTGATAGACGTTCTCCACCTGCCCCCACTGGGCGTCCACCGCCTGGCTGAGACTGTTCAGCCCGTTGTAGGACCCCACTGCCCCCAGGCCCAGCACCACCAACAGCAGCACCACCAGCCCGCCGCATCCCAATGCGATCTTGCCACCCAGTCCCATGGTTCCTCCTTCAAGGAAGTCCAGTCAGGATACTCGTTAGCCGGGCCAGGGTGCGCCGAAGCCTTCAGGGACTTGGAAGGTCCGGTTGATTGAACGCGTCCCGGTAGAATCTCCGGGCCAGGCCGGCTCGAACCAAGTGCCGGATCACTCCGGAAACTTGCCCAGGCTCATGCCGAATCCATCTTCGCCACCCTACCCCATCGCACCCATGTTCATCACTCTCGGCCGCCTCCCGGACCATCCCACCGCCATCGCCCGCGCGGCCCAGCTCGCGGGCCTGGCGCCGTCCGACGCGGCACGCCTGCTCGCCGGAACCTTTCCACGCATCCTCGCGCGCGCCGCGGCGGAGCCCGACGCCCTGGTCACGGCCCTCGCAGCGGAAGGTTTCCTGGCCTGGGCTTCGGATCCCGCGCAGGTGCCGACCGATGCCCGCCGCATCCTGGTTCGAGGGCTTTCCTGGACGGCGGATGGTTTCCTGGCGCAGGACAGCCAGGGCGCCATGCACGCCTGCCCGTTCGCGGCCGTGCGCCTGCTGCAACGCGGTGCCCGCACCCACACGTCCACCGAAGTGGAAAAGACGACGAAGCGTGAGCTGAACCTGGGCCGGGCGGTGCTCAGCGGCGGCATGATGCTGACGAAGAAGGTGACGGAAACGAAGGAGCGCACCACCCACGCCAAGGAACCGTTCCTCCTGGTGCAGCGCGGTGATGGCGCACCGGACCTGATGATGTACGAGCACCGCATGAGCTACCAGTGCCTGGGCGCGGAGATGGCCCCGGCCACCCTGGCGAACCTCCTCCTGCTGACGGCGCGGTTCCAGAAGCTCTGTCCGCAGGCACCCCTGGACGACCGCGTGGGCCGCCCGGGCTTCGTGGCGGGCCTGCCGCTGATCGCAGCGGATCCGGTGGACCTGGGCCTTCACCTGGTGTCGGAGGCGCAGCGACGGGGTTGCTGATCGGGCCTGTCGTGGAATATGGCGCCCCGTCCGGGTTCTCGTCCCGAGCGTGATTCCGCTCAATGAACTCATGGCCGCGATTCATGACCGAATGCCTGCCGTCCTCCCCAAGGCCCAGCTTGGAATCGAGCAGAATCAGGTCGATTGGACCGTGGCGCCAGGCGTGTGGAACAGGCTGAAAGCCCAGGCCAAGCCCACCACCGCGAGGCAACCGATGACGTTGTACCAGAGGAAGGAGATGCTGGTGAACTTGAAGCAGACCAACACGCCGACTTCCGCGACGAGGGCGGCGTAGAAGGCCGAGCCACCCCTGGCGCGCTTGACGTAGAACGCCGTGATGAAGATGCCGAGGATGGTGCCGTAGAACAGGGAACCGAGGATGTTCACGGCCTCGATGAGGGAGCCCAGGCGGGCCGCGTACTCCGCGAAGGCCATGGCGAAGCAGCCCCAGGCGAAGGTGGCGATGCGCCCCACCCAGACTTCGCGCGCGCCTCGGCTGCCCCCGATGAGGCGCCGCCACAGATCCACCACCGTGGTCGCGCCCAGGGCGCTGATCTCCCCGGACATGGAGGACATGGAACCCGAGAACACGGCGGCGAGCACGAGGCCCACCAGCCCCGCGGGCAGGCTGCTCAGCACGTAGGCGAGAAAGATGTAGTTCACGTCGCTGGGATGGGTGCCGGGGTTGGCCTTCTCGATGATCGCCAGGCCCTTCTGCCGCACCGATTCACTCTCAGCCTGGGCCTGCTGGAGCTGTTGCTTCGCCGCGGCGATCAGCCCCGCGTCCCCGCCATGGCGGGCCGCCACGAAGGCTTCGGCCCGCTGGCGCTGGACTTCCCGCGCTCTCGCGAAGTCGGCCTCAGTGGCCCGGTAGGCAGGTCCATCCGGGCCCGCCATGACCTGTTTCACGGGGCCCGGGTTGAAGAAGAGCGGGGGCGCGTTGAACTGGTAGAAGGCGAAGACCAGCACGCCCAGCAGCAGGATGAGGAACTGCAGGGGCACCTTGACCATGCCGTTCAGCAGGAGGCCGAGCCGGCTCTGGGTGACGGAACTCCCCGCCAGGTAGCGCTGCACCTGGGACTGGTCCGTGCCGAAATAGGACAACATGAGGAAGAATCCGCCGATCAGCCCGGACCAGAGGTTGTAGCGGTTGTTGAGGTCGAACTTGAGGTCGATGGCGTTCAGCCGCCCCAGCCCGCCCGCCACATGCAGGGCATCGCCGAGGCTCACGTGGGCCGGCAGGCGATGCGCGGTCATCACGCCCGCGAGAATCATCCCGAAGGCGATGATCACCATCTGCGAGGTGTGGGCCCAGGCCACCGCCCGGGTGCCACCCGCCACGGTGTAGGTCATGACCAGCACGCCGACCAGGAGGATGTTGGCGTGGATGCTCCAGCCCAGAAGCAGCGACAGGACGAGGGCGGGGGCGAAAATGGTGATGCCCACGGCGAGGCTGCGCTGGATCAGGAAGAGGCTCGCCGCGAGCAGCCGGGTCTTCAGATCGAAGCGGTTTTCCAAGATCTCGTAGGCCGTGGACACCTTCAGGCGGTGATAGAGCGGGATGACCGTGATGGAAAGCGCGATGGCCGCCAGGGGCAGGCCGAAGTAGAACTGCACGAAGCGCATGCCATCCACGTAGGCCAGGCCCGGGGTGGAGAGGAAGGTGATCGCGCTCATCTGCGTCGCGATGATGGATAAGCCGATCAACCACCAGCGGTGATCGCGGCCGCCACCGATGTAGCCCTCCCCGGTGGTGGCACCGCGCCCCTTGTAGAGGCCCCAGAGGACCACGAACAGCAGCGCGGCGCCGAGCACGACCCAGTCGATCCGGCTCATGAGAAGAACCAGGAAAACAGGCGGAAGCCCAGCACACAGAGCAGCAGCTCGCCCAGGACGAGCAGGTAGAGGCGCTTCCAGCTCCCGAGGATGGGCGGGGCCCCATCATCATTCATGGGCATGCCCCAGGGCCAGCAGGTTGGCGAAGAGCCGGGTGGCCCCTGGCAGCCCATCCGGCAGTTGGCGGAAGAAGGAAAGACCCGTGTACACGTAGTGGCCTTTCCCGTACCGGGCCACGATCAGGGCGCCGCCATCCTCGTGCTCGCCCGGGTCGGCCATGCCCAGCAGGGCCGTGTAGCGGGCGTCCCAGCCTTCGGCGTGATAGAGGCTCCGTTCCTGCACCCAGCCGTCGAAGTCCTTGGCGGTGATCTCGTTGGGCCAGTGGAACACGGGATGGCCCGGTTGGAGGAGGTGGACCGGCACGGTCTCGACGGTGACGCGCTTCCTTCCCACCTTGAAGGGATAGGGGCCGATGGCTTCCGTGACCATGGCGGCGTTGATGCCCGGAAAGCCGACGTTCACGGTGTAGAGCACCACCTCGGTGCCGCCTGCCGCGACGTAGGCATGGAGACGCTCCTTGAGGGTCTGCAGGGCCGGCCGGGTATTGAAGGCGCGGATGCCCAGCACGATGGCGTCGAAGCGGGCGAGGTCCTCCCGGGCCAGCGCTTCGTCCGACAGGAGTTCCACCTCGTACCCGATGCGGCGCAGGGCCTGGGGGATGTCATCGCCCGCCCCCATGACGTAGCCGATGCGGCGGCCATCGTGCTTCAGGTCGAAGCGCTCCAGACGCGCCTTTGCTTCGGGCAGGAGCGTCTGCAGGGGGATGTGCGAGTAATCCACCGTCACGAGGCTGTGGGCGGGGGTGAAGCCCGCCCCTGTGTCCACCTCGGCGCGCAGTTCGCCAGAGGCCGCCACCGGCGGTGGCGTGAGGCGGAAGGCCAGTTCCCGCGCCTCGCCGGCGTGGGTCAGGGTGAAGGGTTGTTCGGAAGGCTCCACCTGCCATCCCCCAGGCACCTGGAGCCGCAGTCGTCCCGCGGTGGCCGCACCGCCGGCCAGCACCTTGAGGCGCACCTCCTTGGCCGTTGGCGCTTCGAAGACCTGCACCGGTTCCGCGAGGTTGACCAGAGCGGCGGGCACCACGGCCAGGGGCTGGTACCGCTCGCCCAAGACCGGATCCCGGAAGCGGAACTGCACGGGCACTACAACCTCGAAGGTTCCATCGGGCAGCGTCAGGTGCGCCCTGAGGCGGAACGGCGCAGGGGATTCAGGCAGGCCCACCCAGGCTTCGGCGCCGGGACCTCCCAGCCAATGGGGTTGGCTCAGCGGCGTGTCCAGGGGCAGGCTGAAAGTGAAGGCTTCCTTCCCAGGTTCATTGTCAGGCAAGGGTTTCCTGAGTTTACGGGTCTGCAGGACGCGGGCTCCTTCGGGCCGATCCGACTCCAAGGCGAGGGTATCCAACACCAGCGGGCCGCCTCCGCGCGCCAGCACCACGACGTTCACGGTGAGGTGGTCACCGGGTGCCACGCGCTGCCGGTCGGCGATGGCTTCCACCCAGAGGCCGGCGGCGGAACGGATCGCCTCGCCCAACTCTGCGGCCTTGGCTTGCAGGATGGGCTTGGTTCGGATCTCAGCGGGCAAGCCACGCAGCTCCGTCAGCGCCCGCACGAGCTGGGGCAGGACGCGGGCAGGGTGTTCGGGGCTGAATCCCTGCTGGGCCTCGCGCAGGAGCGTGGCAATGCCACTGGTCCCGGGGAAGCGGGACCAGTTGAGATCGATCCCTTCGAAGAGATCCCCTTTCGCGGGCCGGCCTTCCAGCAGCTCGAAGCTTTCCTCCCGCTGGCCCCGCTGGGCCAGCACGCCGAACCCCTGGCTGCGATGCTGACTGCGGCTTTCGGCGGCGAGCTCACCGTAGGAACGGCCGAGCAGCGGATCGAAGGCGCCCACGTCCAGCGTGAGGCTTCCGGCGGGAGGCTTGGGCGCATCCTCGGTGAAACGGAAGTGGTTCCACAGCAGCCGCGTGGCCTGCCAAGGCTGGAGGCCGGCCTTGAGCTGCTCGGGGAACCGGGCCGGATCCGCCGCGGCCTTGAAGGCTTCGATGGCCAGCATGGCGGAGGCGATGTGGTGGCCGTGCCCGGCCCTCGCGTCCGGAGGGAACCGCGTGAGGATGACATCCGGCTGGAACACGCGGATGGTCCGCACCACCTCTTCGAGAACCCGGTCGTGGTTCCACAGGCGCAGGGATTCCTCCGCCGTCTTGGAGAAGCCGAAATCCACCGCCGACGTGAAGAACTGCTCGGCACCATCGATCCGCCGCGCGGCCAACAGCTCCTGGGTGCGGATGGCCGCGAGGCTATCGCCCAGCTCGTGGCCGATGAGGTTCTGGCCGCCGCCTCCCCGGGTGATGGCGAGGTAGGCCGTGCGCAGGTCGCGGCCTCGGGAGAGGGTGGCAAGCACGGCGGTGTTCTCGTCATCCGGGTGGGCGGCGATGTAGAGGACACTGCCCACAGTCTGGAGTCGGTCGAGCTGTTTCTGCAGTTCCGCGGCGTCCCGCACCGGAACCTGGGCCTGGAGCCACGGCACCAGCGTGGCCCCTAGAACGATGAGGAGGATCCGGCGCAGGGTCGGCATGGACTACCGCGTGAGGCCAGCGGGAGGAGTTAGAACGCCTGCGCGGGGATCGTAATTCATGAGGGTTCCTTTGGCGGAATGGCCAGCATAGCGCCAGGCCGGGCCTTGGTGGACAGGACCGCCCTGCTCTGAGATCGAAATGAAGAACCGGAGAGAAAAAGTCGTTCACCTTGATTGGATGAACCGTGACTCAGGCCGGGCCAGATGAGCTCAAACCGTTGAAAACGATGAAGACGTCATCTTGGATCAAATATTGCTTCAATTGATGTTATGATCTTCCAATATATTCACTAGACTCGCAAAAAACCGTTCTGAAAAGAACCGGAGATCTATACTTGGGGGAATTGAAGTTGGTTCCCCGCCATCCGAGTCGCCTCTTTCAGGGGCCTTGAGTTATGAAATTAGATGGTTTTGACCTGCTGCTTGTTGGCGCCGTGATCCTCCTCGGTGGGAGTGCCCTGTTCCAGGGCCTGAACGCCCGAAATTCGGGGGCGGCAAGGCAGATCCGCGCCGTCCAACCGGATTTGACCACCCGGCACGGCCTGGCCGAAGCCAGGAACCTGCTGGCGTCAGGACGGATCGAGGAAGCCCGCGGCCTCCTGGGGAACCTGGCGTCAAGGAATCCAGCCGTGGCGGAGACCCATCTGCTCCTGGGTCAGGCCTTCCAGGAAGCGCGTGACTATCCCGCGTCCCTCCGGGAGTACCGGACAGCGCTCGTGCTGGATGCGGATTACGCCGACGAGAACTCGGGGAAATTCGCGGGAAAACGAATCAAAGCCGCCGTTCGCGCTGGCCTCGACCAGCTCCGTGCCGAGCTCGGGAAGGCGCCTGGGAACGCTGCCGCGAAGGAGGCCATGAAGGATGCCTTCTATCTGGAGCGGATGCTCGCTGGAGGCTGTGGATGAGCGTTGGAGCTGCTTTGCGTTTGCGAGCCGACCGCTGGATTGTCTGTAGGTGATGGATGCTTCCCTTCGTTAAGAGACATATCGAGGTCATCCTCCTGATCGCCACGGGGATCGCCCTCGGTGTCGGTGGCACCTGCCTCGCCTGTGTCGGCAACCCGCGCAATTCCGGGATCTGCGTGTCGTGCTATATGGAAAACCTGGCCGGTGCCATGGGCCTTCACGACAACCTTCGGATGCAATACATCCGTCCTGAGCTCCTCTGCTTCGTCCTGGGTGCCGCGGTCGCCGCCGCGGTCGGCGGGGAGTTCAAGGCCCGAGGTGGCTCGTCCCCCCTCCTGCGCTTCGCGGGCGGCGTGCTCATGATCGTGGGTTGTGCCATGTTCCTGGGCTGCCCCATCCGCATGGTGCTTCGCCTCGGCAACGGTGATTTCACGGCCCTGGCGGGGGTGGCCGGACTGATTTTCGGGGTGTGGGTGGGCTTCCAGCTCGCGCGGCATGGCTTTCACCTCGGCGATGCGAAACCCCAGCCGCTCGTGAACGGTCTCGTCGTCCCACTGCTCATGGTGGGTCTGCTCGTCGCGTGGTTCACCCATCCCTCCTTCATCCACTTCAGCCAGCTGGGGCCAGGGGCCCAGAAGGCAAAGGGGTACCTGGCCATCGGTTCGGGCCTGTTCATTGGCGTTCTCGCCCAGCGGTCGCGGTTCTGCCTGACGGGGGGTCTTGGCAATTTCATGGCCTCCCGCGACTGGTCCCTGCTTAGCGGGGTCATTTCCATGCTCGTGTTCGCCTTCCTCGCCAGCTACATCCGCGGCCTCTACGTGCCGGGGTTCGAAGGACAGCCGGGTTCCCATCTGGCCTACGGCTGGAGCTTCCTCGGCATGGCCCTCGTGGGGGTGGTTCCCATCATGATGGAGGGCTGCCCGTTCCGACAGCTCATCCTCGCCGGAGAGGGGAATTCGGACGCGGGCGCCGCGGTGTTCGGGATGATCGGCGGAGGCGCCATCGTCCAGGGATGGGGCATCACAAGCACCAATCTGGGGCCCACCATGACAGGGCAGGTGGCCACCCTCGCGGGGCTGGCCCTGGTGCTGTTGACCGGTCTGTTTCTACGTGTCCGGGACTGATCATGATCTATCTGAACAATGCCGCCACCTCGCACCCAAAACCGGACGCCGTCTATGACGAGGTGTGCCGCGAACTCCGGAACGCCTCGGCCGATCCTGGCCGGTCGGCCCACCGCAAGGCTTCGGACGCGGGCAGGATGATCTTCGAGACGCGGGAGAAACTGGCCCGGCTCTTCGGCATCCGCCAATCCGGCCGGATCATTTTCACCAGCAATGCCACGGTTGCCCTCAATCTCGCCACCCTGGGCTTCCTGATCCCCGGCGATCACTGCATCACCACCGGGATGGAACACAACGCCCTGGGGCGGCCTCTGGAATTCCTGGCAGGCCGGGGCGTCTTCGTGGAGAAGGTGCCTTGTTCGCCCCTGGGGGAACTGGCTGCCAAGGATGTGTCAGCGGCGATCACGAATCGGACCCGGCTCATCGCCATCACCCATGCCTCCAACGTCATCGGGACCCTCACGCCTCTGGCGGAGATCGGAGCGATCGCCCGCCGCCATGGGGTGCCGCTCCTGGTGGATGCGTCGCAGACGGCCGGGTCCCTCCCGCTGGACGTCGAAGCGCTGGGCATTGACCTGCTGGCCTGTCCGGGACACAAGGGACTGCTCGGACCCCAGGGGACAGGAGTTCTCTA
>CAVPLE010000161.1:0-14886 GCA_963705865.1 uncultured Holophagaceae bacterium
TCGGAGGTAATCCGCGACATTGTGCGCGACTACCTCGTCCGCCAGCAGTGGGAGCGGCCTGAGGGCGGAGGTTGTCGGCACCATAACGATGGTCTACGACCACCACACGCACGAAGCTCGAGGACGCGCTGACCGACCTGCAGCACGCGCACCACAATGAGATCATCTGCTCAACCCACGTGCATCTTGATGCGCACAATTGCCTGGAGATGGTGGCAGTACGCGGCACCAGCGCCCAAGTGCGCGAGATCGCGCAACGCCTCCTGAGCACGCGCGGCGTGAAGCACGGCGGCTTGACCGCCACGGCAGTGGGGGAGGGGGCTTTAGGGTAATCCCGACCGCACAAAACAAAGCGAGCGCGTCCGGGTTACCGTGACGCGCTCGCTTTCCCCGATTTACAAGGAAGGCATCGAACAAGGGAATGGTTTCGGTGGGTTTCATAGGTGGCTCCACATGGTCGCCAGGTATCAATATAACAGATACCCATTCCCCCCGCCATGATCTCCCGACGGCCTCCCGAGACGTCAGGGTGTGGGATCTCCCGCTGAGGGGTGAAAGTCCGTTGGCGCAGACCTCCCTCAGCCCTGCTTCCCACCCCGCGTGTTGCTTTCGATGGCGCAGAGGAGGCCCAGCAGTTCGGAGGCGAGGTAGCCGCCCAGCAGACCCAGGGCCGCGGAGGCCAGGCCGGTGAGCAGCAGGGCCAGCCCCGCCGGGAAGGCATCGCCACCAACGCCGGGCAGCAGGAGGCGCAGCTCCGCCAGCTCGGGGCGGGCTTCGCCGGCGCTGATCCAGATCATGAGGGCTCCGCCCGTGCTGATCACAGCCACCAGGCTGGCGTAGAGCTCGCCGCCCAGGCGGAGGAGCAGGCGGGCGAGAGGGATGATGACCTCTCCCGCGATCTGGGGCATGGCGGCCACATCCTGGGCGCGCACCCAGCTGAGGTGGGCCACCAGGTAGAGGGCCACCACCAGGGCCACCTGGAAGACCAGCTGGCCGAAGATCGCCTGGCTGCTCGTACCTCCGCCCCGCCATAGCTCGATGGAGAGCCAGATCCCCGCCACGACGGCGGCGACGGTCCACAGCCTCAGGAGCCAGGCGAAGACCTGCTTGAAGAAGCTACCCTCGGAAATGAGGCGGAGCAGGGCCGGCACGATGAGGAACTTCGGCATGGGGCCTCCGGGATGGCGTGAGATTGACGACTCAAGCCTCGGGAGATCCCCACCTTCCGTCAAGCGATTCCCTGGGACAGAAGCAGGGCCGGCTGCGCCGGCCCTGCTTCTGTCCCTTCCTCCTGCTACTTCCGGGCCGCCTTGGGAGTGCCCAGATCGCGAAGCGCCACCTGGCCCTGGCGGCCGTAGTCGATGGCTTCGCCGAGGATGCGGGCGACTTCCTGGGGGGCGTGGAAGCCCATGGAATTCTCGGCGTTCACGAAATCCACGCGCCACTGGGCCTTGCGCTGGAGTTCGCAGATGGGCTTCAGCTTCGCCTCGTCCGCACCGGCCTTCTTGGCGGCGACGATATCGTCGATGAGGTTCACCACCGCGTCCTCGGCGCGGTCCATGAGCGCCTTGGTGCGGTCCTGGATGGCCGTCGCGCGGGCCTTCAGCTCCTCCTCGGGGAAGCGGTGGCAGGTCTGGCAGGACCGCGAGATGTTGAGCAGCGGGCTGCGCACCTGGTGGTCGCTGATCTTGAGCGCGCCTTCGCGGACGTAGGGCATGTGGCAGTCGGCGCAAGAGACGCCGGAACGGGCGTGGATGCCCTGGCTCCACATCTCGAACTCGGGATGCTGGGCCTTGAGGACCTCGGCGCCGGTCTTGCCGTGCTGCCAGTCGAAGAAGCGGTGCCCATCGGGGAACTTGTACTCGTCGTAGGTGGCTTCGATCTGCTCGACCTTCAGGCCCTTGTTCCAGGGGAAGAAGAGCGTGACCTTGGGCCCGCAGTAGTACTCCACATGGCACTGGCCGCACACCATGGACCGCAGCTCCTGGCGGGAGGCGTCGCGGTTGGCGTCGTAGGGGGTGGCGCGGTCGCCCTTGCGCCACTTCTCAATGGAGGGAAGGTGTGGCACGGGCTCGGGGCTGTTGGCCAGGGCCACGATGCCGCGGATGAAGCCGGGCTTGGTGACGCGCAGGGCCATGTTCTTGGGATCGTGGCAATCGATGCAGGCCACGGGGTGCTTCACGAGCTTGGCGGCGTCGGCATAGGGCATCTTGCAGACGGCCTCGAAGCCGGCCATGAGCTGGGCCTGGGCGTTGGGGCTGTTGAAGTCCTCGTCGAGGCTGCCAGGCGCGCCGACCTTCAGGCCCTGCTCGCGGAACGCCACTGTGTTGGAGGCGTGGCAGTGGAGGCAGGAGCCGGGCTGCTTGCGCTCGGTGACGCGCTTGGTGTTGCGCTGGTCGTCCAGCATGTAGGCGTGGCCCCGGCGCTGGTTGAAGTCGATGGAGAAGGCATAGCCGTCGAAGATGGTCACCAGCCGCGGGTCCTCCAGGATGCGGCTCTTGGGCAGGGCCTCGCTGCCGGCGCCGCCGTACTTGGTGCTGTACTTCTCGGAGGTCTTCAGGTAGGTCTCGTACTCGCGGGGGAAGTTCTTCCCCCACTGGGCGGGATCGACGACCTTCTCGTCGAGGTCCACGAGCTTGAAGCTGGTCTGCTTCGCCTCGGCCTTGCGGCTGGTGATGCTGGCGTAGAGGGCCATCACGAGCACGGTCGCCACGGCGGCGCCGGCGGCGATCAGGCCCATGCGAACCAACGGGCGCGAGAAAAACGGGGTGGGATTGTCAGTCATCGGGGGGTTCCTCCCGCGTGGCGGGCCACGCGCCTAGGGGGTGGGATCAGTGATTGAGCATCAAGAAGCGCTGGTGGATCAGGGAATCAGCCCATCGGCCCATGGCCCACCTCCTGGTGGCAGCGCACGCAGCCGTAAAGATCGGCCTTCCGCGTCGGATCCGTGGGCACGCCCAGGGTGCCGTGGGCGGTGATCTCGCCCGTCAGCTCGCCGTGGCAACGGAGGCAGTTGTCCTCCAGCACCTTGGCGTTGCCGGGCTTGATGCGGATGGGCTCCGCGAAATTCAGCAGCGTGAAGGCCTTGGAGTGGTGGTACCCGTTGCTGGCCTTCACGAAGAACTTGTTCACGACGTTGTCGTGGGGCAGGTGGCAGTCGTTGCACACGGCCACCGCGTGGTGGGAACCGTGGCGCCAGCTGTCGTACTCGCCGCGCATGATGTGGCAGTTCACGCAGACTTCGGGGTTGTTGGAGAGGTAGGAAGTCCCGTGGGCCGCCACGAAGGTGTACGTCCCGGAACCCAGGAACACGCCCGCGAAAACGCTGGCCAGGACGCTCAGTCCAGCCTGATCGCACCGTTGACGGTCTCCAGCTCGATGCCTCGGCCGCCACCAGGGAAGACTGCCGTCACGGAATGCTTCTTCACTTCCACCTGTTCCGCGCCCTTGGCGTTGAAGGTGATATCGCCGTGGAGGGTGTTGGCCTTCAGCTGGCCTTTGAGGCCCGTGGCCTGCAGGTGGATGGACCCATTGACCGTGGAGGCTTTGAGCCGCTTCCCCTGGCTGTCCAGACCCATGCCCTTGATGGCACCGTTCACAGTCTCGACGACCAGTTCCCCATGCACCTGAGTCAGGGTGATGGCGCCATTCACCGTGGTGACCTTCAGGGCATCCGCAAGGTCCGTGGCGCTCACGCCGCCGTTGACCGTGGTGAGGTTGGCGGCCCCCTGAGTGCCACTGAGGGTCACCTCGCCGTTGACGGTCTGCAGGGAGGGCGCCACCCGGCGCGGCACCTTGAGCGTCATCTGGCAGAGGGGCCCCTGGTACGAGCCCCAGCCTTCGTGCTTCGGATACTCGCCCCGGATTTCCAGACTATTCTTCCCGGATTCGATCACCACCTTCACCTGCTCGTCCCGGCTGCTGGGCTTGAACTCGCCCGTGAACTGGACCTCCTCCCGGTCCCAGCCTTCCACATGGATGAAACCATTGACATTCTTAACCTTGAGCGTCGAACCGGCCGCCAGGGGCACGGTGCGGGTCTCGGTGGTCTTTTCCGCCTTGGCAGGCTGGACCACCTGGGTCTGGGCCGGGAGCGGGGCCCAGAAGATGACGGCCACGGCGGCCGCGGCGAGGGAACGGGTGAAGGACATGGAAACCTCCTGCGATGTCAGAGAACGTGACCAGTGATACGAAGGCCTTCGGAGGAGGTTTAGGGACCTCCCCGGTAGCCCCGTATACTTAGGGCGCACGGAGTCCCCATGTCCCAGACCATCGACCGCCCTGAGCTCAGCCCCGCCGAGTGGAAGCTCATCCAGGATCTGCGTTCCCTTCCGGACGCGGCGCTCCGTGACCGCATGCAGGCCTCCATCGGCGAGCTGCTGTTCTTCTTCCGCACGCCCCGTTGTCAGGGCATCGGGATCGAGGGTTTCCCCTGCGGCGACCCCCGCTCCTCCTGCGAGGACTGCCACCAGATCTGGGACATGCTCGACCGCGTGGCGGAGCGCTCGCGGAAGGCCTGAGTTCAGCTTTTCTGCCAGGCCGCCAGCCAACGGTCGCCGAAGTTCACCAGGATCGCGCCCACCAGGATGAGCGCGGCCCCGGTGAGGCGGATCCAGGACAGGCCCCGCGCCTGCAGGCCAAGCAGGCCGAAGCGGTCGAAGAGCAGCGAGGAACACACCTGCCCCGCCACGATGAGGGACACCATGGCGGCCATGCCGATGCGGGGGGCCAGCAGGGTCGATCCGAACACGAAGTAGGCCCCCAGGAAGCCGCCGAGCCACTGCCACCAGGGCACCCATGGCAGCCCCCCCAGTGCCGTGAAGGGCTGCCCCGCGAGGGCGGAGACCACCAGCAGCGCGAGGGTTCCCACGGCGAAAGAGACCAGGGCCGCCAGCATCGACCCGCTATGCAGCGAGGCCCTTAAGGCGTTGTTGACGGCCGATTGGAACGGAATGGCCAGTCCGATGGCGAAGGCCATGATGAGGAAGAGCAGGACCATCCACGCCTCCGCCGGGAAGCGCCTATGGTAGTCCCCGAAAGCCCGTGATGACACCTCGCGACACCGGCGACCTCAGCTCAACCTGCGCAGACGCGGTTCCGCCCCTCGACCTTGGCCCGGTAGAGGCCGGCATCGGCCCGGGCGAGCATCTGCCCGGCGTCCAGGTCGCCGGGGATCCGTTCCGCGATGCCCAGGCTGCAGGTGACTTCCAGCCCACCCGCGGGCAGGAGCACGGGGACGGAGGCCAGGGCCTTCCGGAACCGTTCGGCGAAGGGGTGGGCTCCGTTCAGGTCCGTCTCCGGGAGGATCACCAGGAACTCCTCGCCCCCGATGCGACCGGCCAGGTCCGCCTCGCGCAGGGTGGCCCGCAGCCGCTCGCCGAACACCTGGAGCACGAAATCCCCGGCGCCGTGGCCATGGGTGTCATTGATCAGCTTGAAGTGGTCGAGGTCGCACATCAGCACTGACAGCGGCCGGCCGTAGCGTACGCTCAGGCCGAAGCGGGTCTGGAACTCCGTCAAGGTGCGGGTCCGGTTGGCCAGGCCCGTGAGGGGATCCTTGGTGCTCAGATCGAGCAGCGTCTCGTGGAAGGCCCGTTCGAGGGGATCCATGGCCACCAGCTTGAGCACGTGCCCGCCGATGGTCAGGCGGTCGCCTGGCCGGAGCGTCATGACCCCCTCGCAACGCTCTCCGTTCACCCGAGTGCCGTTGGTGGAACTGAGATCCTCAAGCCCCACCAGGCCTCCGACCACGGCGATCCGGGCATGATGGCGGCTCACCTCGCCGTCCAGCAGCGCCACCTGCACATCCGGGGCCCGGCCGATGAGCGAATCACCGGGGCGGAGCGGGAAGATCCGCCCCAGGGCGGCGCCGGCATAGGCCACCAGGGCCCATTCCGAGGGGACGGCGTGCTCGTCACTTCCGCCCATGATCCCCGCCATCGTGGGCATGTCCGCTGT
Organism: uncultured Holophagaceae bacterium; assembly: GCA_963705865.1. Classification (GTDB taxonomy): domain Bacteria; phylum Acidobacteriota; class Holophagae; order Holophagales; family Holophagaceae; genus Geothrix. The sequence goes on from CAVPLE010000161.1 coordinate 5,959, forward strand.
GACGGGCGCCTGCGGGGGCCGAGCCGGGGCAGGACGTTTGCGCGCCATGGATCCTCCAGGAGGTCCTCTCTGACCGGAAGACTACATCCCCCGCGCCGGAACGACCTCTTGTCTTTTACCCAACACCTGGTACAGTGAATCTTCCACTCATTGGGGAGTGGTCTAATGGTAGGACAACGGTTTCTGGTACCGTCAGGTGAGGGTTCGAGTCCTTCCTCCCCAACCACTTACAACTTGTTCGATGGTCCCATCGTATAGCGGTTAGTACACCGCCCTCTCACGGCGGGAACAGGGGTTCGATTCCCCTTGGGACTACCAGCACGGCCCGGCGCAAGCCGGGCCTTCTTCATATCCCAAGGGGAATCGAAGTCACGGATGGCGCGCAGGTAGGGCCAGGTTCGGACAGCCCGGGGGGCTGTTCGCGCCGATCCGCCGCAGGCGGAGGCCCGTGCGCAGCCAGCCGTGCGGCCGGAGCGTCACCCGCAGCTACAGCGAAGGGTGACGAGGAGGGGTTCCCCTTGGGACTACCAGCGCGGCCCGGCGCAAGCCGGGCCTTCTTCATATCCCAAGGGGAATCGAAATCACAGGGAGGAGCCCCGCCTTGGCGGCGATGTGGCCCACTGCCCAGGGCGCCCACGGCTCATCCCGAGCCCTCCAGCGGCTACGCCTGCTCACTTCCAGGTAAGGTAATCCCCATGTCCCCCGCGCTCGACGCCTTCCTGAAGACCTGGCGAGGGTCCGCCGGCAACGAGCGGGCCAACAAGGATTCCTTCTTCCGCGATTTCTGCGCCGCGCTGGAGCTGCCCCCGCCCGAGCCCAAGGGCCCCGGCGCCATCTACTGCTTCGAGAAGGATCTCAAGCTCACGCACCTGGACGGCAGTGTTTCCACGGCTCCATCGACCTCTACCGCCAAGGCTGCTTCGTGCTGGAGGCCAAGCAGGGCAGCGCCTCGGACGCGCCGGGTTCCGCGCCCCGCCGGGGCACCCGCGCCTATGACCGCTACATGGAGGCCGCCTTCGGGCAGGCCGTGAACTACGCCCGCAACCTGGCCCAGCGCCCGCCCTTCGTGCTCACCTGCGACATCGGCCACAGCTTCCATGTGTGGGATGGCTTCACCGGGGCCTTTGGCGGCTACGGCGCCCGGCGCAGCTTTTCCATGGACGACCTGCGCGAGCCCCAGGTGCAGGAATGGTTCCGCGCCCTCTGGCTCGACCCGCAAAGCCTCGATCCCGCCCGCACCCGCACGGCCGTCACCCGCGAGGTGGCCGCCGCCCTGGGCGGGCTGGCCAAGAGCCTGGAGGCCCGCTTCCCCGCCGAAGTGGTGTCCCGCTTCCTCATGCGCGTGGTGTTCACCTTCTTCGCCGAGGACGTGGGCCTGCTGCCCGAAAAACTCTTCCAGAACGCCCTCGAAGGCGCCTGGAAGGAGCACCCCGACGCCTTTCCCAAGGGACTGGAAACCCTGTGGGACGCCATGAACACCGGCGGGTTCTGGGGGCCCCTCAAGGTGCTGCGCTTCAATGGCGGCCTGTTCTCCGAAAGCCTGGCCTTGGATCTGAACGGCGACGAGATCGCCCGGCTGGCCCGGGCCGCCACCTTCGACTGGTCCGAGGTGGATCCCAGCATCTTCGGCACCCTGCTGGAGAGCGCCCTGGATGCCCGCGAGCGCCACCGCCTGGGGGCCCACTACACGCCCCGCGCCTATGTGGAGCGCCTGCTGCGCCCGGCCCTGGAGGAACCCCTCCGCACCGACTGGGAGCTGGCCCAGGCCGAGGCCATGGCGCTGCTGGGCGCCGAGGCCACGGAGGCCGACAAGGCCAAGGCCCGCGAGGTGCTCCACGCCTTCCAGCGCCACCTGGCCCACGTGACGGTGCTGGATCCGGCCTGCGGCAGCGGCAACTTCCTGGCCACGGCCTACGATGTGCTGAAGCGGCTGGAAGGCGAAGTGCAGCGCCGCCTGGAGGACCTGGGCGAGACGGGCCGCGCCCTGGCGCTGGAAGGCGTGCTCGTCACCCCCGCGCAGTTCATCGGCCTGGAGGTGAAGCCCTGGGCCCGGGACATCACCGACCTGGTGCTGTGGATCAGCCACCTGCAATGGTTCCACCGCCTGCACCCGGACATGCACCCCACCGAGCCCGTGCTCCAGGCTTACGGCAACATCCAGTGCCGCGACGCCGTGCTGGCCTGGAGCGGCACCCGCGAGACCGGCCGCAGCCGCTGGGACGGCCGCACCTTCAAGACCCACCCCGTCACCGGCAAGGATGTGCCCGACGACGCCGCCCAGACAGTCATTGTCGAACACCTGAATCCCAAGCCCGCCGCATGGCCCAAGGCCGATTTCATCGTGGGGAACCCGCCCTTCCTGGGGAACAAGCGCATGCGCGAGGCCCTGGGCGATGGGTATGCCGAAGCCCTCCGCGCCGCCTACCCCGACGTGCCCGACAGCGTGGATTTCGTTTTGTACTGGTGGCACAAGGCCGCCGCCGCCGTGCAGTCCGGCCGCACCCGACGCTTCGGTCTCATCACCACCAACAGCCTCACCCAGACCTTCAACCGCCGCGTCATCGCCCACGCCACCGTCGGGAAGAAGCCACTGAAGCTACTGTGGGCCATCCCCGACCACCCCTGGACGGACGAAGGCGCCGCCGTCCGCATCGCCATGACTGTGGGCGGCCTCGAAGGGCAGGCCTGGCTGGGGCGGGTGGTGGAGGAGCATCGCGCCGACACGCCGGAAGCCGAGGCCGAGGGCGTGAAGGTGGAAGGGCGAAGCGTGGAGGCGATCCACGAGGATCTGAGCGCAGGGGCGAATGTAGCCTCAGCCACTCCCCTCAAGGCCAATTCAGGACTTTGCGGCCAGGGAATGAAAATCGTCGGCGAGGGTTTCTACGATCATCACGGCCTTTCGACCTCGGTCCTTTCGCCGACGACAGGCGTTCCAATCGTTCGGACGATCTTGAATGCGCAGGACATCATCCAGGGCAGGTTGGGACGGAAGATCATCGACTTCTTCGGCCTTTCCGAGGCCCAGGCCAGGGAACGCCACCCCGCCGCTTATCAGCAGGTACATGACGAGGTGCTGCCCATCCGAAGCCAGAACAGCCGCGCCTCCATTCGAGATTTGTGGTGGCGCTTCGCCTGGGAGCGGCCTGTGGTTCGAGGCGCGATCAAGGGCCTGGGGCGCTACCTTGTCACCCTCTCGACCTCCAAACACCGTTTTTTCGTGCCCGTTTCTGAAGAGGCCATCTGGGATGGGGCGCTGTTTGCCATCGCAAGCAACGATGCCTTCCATATGGGCGTCCTCTCATCCCGCGCCCACGTTGTTTGGGCGCTAGCAGCAGGAGGAACGCTGGAAGATCGGCCAACCTGGACAAATTCAACTTGCTTCGACCCCTTCCCCTTCCCGGACGCCACGGAGCCACAGAAGGCCCGCATCCGCGACCTGGCGGAGCGCCTGGACGCGCACCGCAAGGCGGCCCAGGGGCGGGGCGTCACGATCACGGGCATGTACAACCTCCTGGTCAAGCTGCGGTCGGGCGAGGCCTTCACGGCCAAGGAGCGCGAGCAGCACGAGGCCGCGCAGACGGAGATCCTCCGCCAGCTCCACGACGAGCTGGATGCCGCCGTGATCGACGCGTACGGCTGGAATCAAGAACAGGGGAACCACCGATGCACACCGATGAACACCGATAACAACTTTGAAAATCAGGCTTTGAACGGTGTTCATCCGTGTTCATCGGTGGTTAAAGAATCAGTTTCTTCGGTGGCTCTCAGCGACGCCGAGATTCTGGAGCGCCTGGTGGCCCTGAACCAGGAACGCGCCGCCGAGGAGGCCCGGGGCCTCGTGCGCTGGCTGCGCCCCGAGTACCAGGCCCCCGAGGCTGCGCAGGCTGCTGCGACGCCCCTGCTCGAAGAAGAGCGAGCGTTGGCCTCCGAAGCCAACGTTCCCTTGGCTCTGGAACCCCAACCCTGGCCCAAGGGCCTCAAGGACCAGCTCGCCGCCCTCCGCGGCGTGCTGCTCGCCTCCGCCCGCTTGTGGACCCTGGAAGAGGTCGCCAAGGCCTTCAAGAGCAAGGGCCGCTACCGCGACAGCATCGCCGCCCACCTCGACCTCCTCACCGACCTGGGCATGCTCAGCCGCGTGGACACCCCCGAAGGCCCCCGCTGGCACCGGCCCCAGGCCATGGGGGCGTGATCCCATCCCGCTGACCGGTGGGCGCTCGAAACCAGGAAAAGAGATTTTTGCCACCGATTTCAGTGATGACGGTGATGGGGCCTCGGATGCTTCCCGCACGGGCCGGCATCATTGAAATCACCGAAATCAGTGGCGAAAAGGGCTTTTGCAGTTCCACCTCCCCGGCCGCTGCGATCATGGCGCGGACGCCGGGCCTCCTCTCTGGACACGAACTGTCCATCGCGGCGGCGTAAGGTAGTCATGATTGACCTTCAGATCATCATTTCTATCTCCAGGACGGAGCCCCATGAACATGAAAGCCTCCCTTCTTCTGGCCTCTGGCCTTCTGACCCTCCTCGCCTGTGGCGGCGGCGGCGGAGGCACCTCCACGCCGCCCCCGCCCCCAGCCTCGGCGGGCGCCTTCGAAGGCCCCTGGAACGGCACCCTCGTGTCCAACACCGGCGGGAGCGTGTCCGCCACGGCCCTCCTGCTCGCCTCCGGCGAGATGCGCTACGTGGCTTCCAACGGCATCCAGGCGGTGGGCACCTTGTCCGCCAGCGGTAGCAGCGCCACGGGGTCCGGCACGATGTACGCCCCCACGGGGTATGCCTTCCCGGGGAACGTCACCTCCCTGGGCTACGCCCTCCACGGCTCGGACACTGGTGGGTCCACGCTTTCCGGCACCTACACGAGCGCCTACGACAACGGGACCTTCACCTTCACCTACAACGCCGGGGCCAGGTACGCCGCGCCGGTGGTCATGGCCAATGTGGCAGGGGCCTACGCCTCCACCGTGACCAGCTCGGGCTACCCCATCACCGGGCGGCTCACGTCCACCGGGGCCCTGAGCGGATCCGATGCCTTCGGCACCTTGGCCGGCACCCTGACGGCCGTGGATCCCGCCAAGAACGCCTTCCGCGTGAACGTGACCTACACGCCCACCGGCCAGCCGGCCCGCGCCTACTCTGGGCTGGCCTTCTTCGACTTCAGCTACTCCCCCGTGCGCCTGGAGGTGCAGACCACCGGGGCCGCCGGCCAGTTCGCCGCCGAGCTGCAGCTGGTAGGGCCCTGAGCCAAGCCCTCCGGCGGGCGTATCCTCTAGGCATGTCGACCCGCGTTCCCGCTCCGTCGCCGGTGCCGAAGGCGGCGCGCCCCGTCTGCTCCTGGACGTGCGTGGGGCACTGCCCGACTTGCCAGGCCCAGACCCTGGAGACCCTGGGCAGGATCAGCTCCGGGCCATCGTGGCCACCCGCAGCGGATCGCGCTTGAAGTAGTCCCTATCGGGCCATCCGCAGACGACGATGCGCGCGCAGGCCTGGGCGATGGTCTCCACGCTCTGGCGTTCGTTGTTGAACACGCCGTCGTACCAGCGGGAAGAGGTGATGTCGGTGTGGAGGCATGCGCTGATGAATTTCTCCCGGAGCTTCGACTGGGTGCGCACCAGCTTTTCCGCTTCCGCCAGGGGCAATTCCAGGCGGCGGGCGATGGTCGCGACCCGGAAGTTGAAGCTGCCCTCCAGGCGGAAATGGAAGCAGTTCTTCAAGTCCTGGCAGGCGACGGCACCGCCGCGGCCGACGATGATCGCGCAGCCGGCCATGGCGATCTGGACGAGGTGTTTCACCAGCCTGGCGTAGGCGTCATCGTGGGTGAGGTGGCCGAAGTGGGTCCTGAGGACATCCTGGGCGTGGCTTTCATCCCCCAGATGGCCCAGGATTTGGCGCGACAAGCGCTCGTCCGAAGCGACCTTGTCCACGAGCGCCTTGTCGAACAAGGTCCACGGTTGGCCGGAGGCTTCTTCCAGAAGCACCTTGAGGCGCAGGCTCAGGGAGTAGCCTTCACAACCGTACTGCCTGGAGATGGTGACGGATGGGTGGGCTGGCATCTGATGGGCGGTCGTGAGGCGCTCCCGTATGCGCATCCAGCCGGATTCCCGCTCCTCGATGCTTGTAATAAGAGATTCGAAGGTCTTGGTCATGGAACCTCCGGCTTCCGCATGGCCAAGCCAGGGCCCTACGTACGGAAGATAGGGCCTTCATGCCTGATGGCAAGGTCCCGCACCCTCCTCTTTTTCGAAGATCCGGAGCCGGAGGTCAGCCCGCGCCCGGCCGGCTCGCATCTCCGCACCGCCTGTGCTTGGATGGATCATGCGCTTTCGTGGATTCTGGCTCCTTCCCCTGGCCGTGGCCGGGACGATCTTCTGGCTGAGTGCGCAGTCGCACTATCCGGGGGGGATCGAGCTGCCCCCGCCCCTGGACAAGGTCGCCCACGCCACCGTGTTCGGCATCCTGGCGCTGGCCATCGACCTGGCCTTGCGGCACACGACGCCTGGCCTGCCGGTCTATCGCCGCCATCTGCTGATACTGGCCGCCGTGGCCCTCTATGGCGTCTCCGACGAGCTGCATCAGCGCTTCGTCCCGGGTCGCGATTGCGACCTCGGCGATTGGGCGGCCGATGCCCTGGGCGGAGCCTTGGCCTTGTCGGCCGGCTCCTTCCACCTGCTGGTGACGCGACGCCTGGGAGCCCTCTCCTGGTGGCGGGGCCGGATGCGGCGCCCGGATCCCGCCCGCGCCTTGATCCTCGTGGCGGATCCCCATTGGGGCGCCGCGCTCACGGGACTGGAGGCCGCCACCACCGCCCATCCTGACGCCGACTGGCTCTTCCTCGGGGATGTGTTCGATGTCTGGGTGGGTTTCCCCGGGATGGAGACGGACCCGCAGCGGACCTTCCTCGCCTGGGTGGATGCGCGCCGTGCCGCGGGCCGCTGGGTGGGCTTGTGGCTGGGCAACCGTGAGTACTTCCTGGATGGCCACGCCGCGCGCTTCGACCTCATGGGCGAAGGCATCGGCGGGAGGCTCGAAGGTGAGGCGCTGACCTGGGAGCACGGTGACCTCATCAACACGGCGGACCGCCAGTACCGCCTGTGGAATCTGGTGTCACGGTCCGCCGCCCTGTGGCTGCTCTTCCGCCTGATGCCCGCGGGCACGGCCCGCCGGGTCTCCGCCTGGATGGAACGGAAGCTCCGCACCACCAACGCCGCCTACAAGCTCGCGTTCCCCCGCGAGGCCTTCCGCGCCGCCGCCCAGGCGCATCCCGGCACCACCTTCCTGACCGGCCACTTCCACACCCACGAGGTGGAAGCCAACGGCATCGCCCTGCCCTGGGCCCACGAGGGGCGGTTCATGGTGTGGCGGAGTGGGCGGGTGGAGGTGTTGGGTTAGGGATCAGGCTGGAGGTTGGAGACCGGAGGTACTGATTCCTGAAGCGACCCTGCGGGTCGCACCAGCGATTGCCCTTGGGCCGTTCGGGTGGGTCGGCGTCGAATTGAACCCAAGGTGCGCCGCTCCGCGGCGCCACAAGAATCAGTACCTCCGGCCTCCGGCCTCCAACCTTCCCTCAGAGCTCCAGCAGATCCGCCACTTCACGCCGCAACTCGGGGATGCCGGTGCCCTTGGCGGCGCTGGCCCAGGCGATGTCGCTGGCGTGCAGACCAAGCTCCACGGCCACGTCCTTGCGCTGCTTGAGGGCCTTGCTGGGCTTCACCTGGTCGGCCTTGGTGGCCACGATGCGGTGGGGCAGGCCTTCGGAGCGGAGCCAGTCGATCATCTGGTGGTCCAGCTTGGTGGGACCCACCTCGGCGTCCACCAGCACGAAGACCATGCGCAGGGTGCCGCGGCCCGTCAGGTAGCCCTCCACCATCTTCTGCCAGGTGGCGCGTTCGGCGGCGGGGCCCGTGGCGAAGCCGTAACCCGGCAGATCGACGATCCAGCGGTCCGGACCGGTGAGGAACACGTTGATGAGCCGCGTGCGACCCGGCGTCTTGGACACCCGCGCCAGCTGCTTCTGGTTGGCCAGGGCGTTCAGCAGCGAGGACTTCCCCACGTTGCTGCGCCCGACGAAGGCCACCTCCGCATGGCAGATGCCAAGCTTCTTCGCGTCGGCCGCGGAAGTGACGAAACGGGCATCGGTGAGGGGTTGGGCCATGGGACCTCGGGTGGCTACGACGAGGGTCGAGGCGGATTCAAGATTAGCGCTCTTCCTGAGCAGGATGGAGGTGGGAGGTAGGAGGTGGGAGGAACAGCTTCCTGTGGCGGCCCTGCGGGCCACGCCTGACACCTGCCTTTGGGCCGTGATGAACCGGCACGAGCGCTCAACTCCGCGGCGCCAACCTCCAGCCTCCTACCTCCAGCCTCCGGCCTCACTCACACCGTCACCAGGCTCGTCGGCGCGGGCTGGTCGAAGGCCACGCGGCCGTGGTCGAGGCCGATGACGCGCTTCCGCATGCGCTGGATGAGGCTGCGGTCGTGGGTGGCCACGACGACGGTGGTGCCCTGGCCATTGATGCGCTCGAAGAGGGCCATGATCTCCTGGGCGAGGTCGGGGTCCAGGTTGCCCGTGGGTTCGTCGGCCAGCAGCACCAGAGGGTCGTTCACCAGGGCGCGGGCGATGGCCACGCGCTGCTGCTCGCCGCCCGAAAGCTGCAGGGGGTAGCTGCTGAGCTTGTGCTGGAGGCCCACCATCTTGAGGGCCCGGAAGGTGCGCTGCTTCTGCTCGGCGGCGCTGACGCCCAGCACGCGGAGGACGAACGCCACGTTCTCGAAGATGGTGCGGGTCCGGATGAGCTTGAAGTCCTGGAACACCACGCCCAGCTTGCGGCGCAGCAAGGGGATCTCCTTCTCCGACATGGCGGAGAGGCGATGCCCTGCCAGCTGGATGTCACCGCTGCTGGGAGTCTGTTCGCGGAAGAGCAGCTTCAGCAGCGT
>CAVPLE010000162.1:0-34835 GCA_963705865.1 uncultured Holophagaceae bacterium
CACCGCGTGGGCCTGCTGCAGCCCTGCGAGCAGATCGTGCTCGTGGCCGTGACCGCGGCGCACCGCGGGCCTAGCTTTCAAGCCTGCGAATTCCTCATGGACTACCTCAAGACGCAGGCGCCGTTCTGGAAAAAGAGCAGACGCCGCAAGGGGCGCGCTGGGTCGATGCGCGCATAAGCGACGACGCCGCGCTCGCGCGCTGGGGTATCGCGGCGCGCAACGCGGGTGGGTGAGGAGCCGCGTATGCGGCGCAAAAGCTGGCTCAGTGGGCTTTGATGCCGGTCTCCTTATTCGTGCGGAGCTGCCTTGAAATGGTGAATGTGCCCCTCAGTTGCAGCCCATTCGGAGGTAAAACACATGCGGATTACAAATTCACGACCAAATTCCAGGAGGCCCTGAGCGACGCCCAATCGCTGGCGCTGGGCAACGACCATGCCTACATAGAGCCGGTGCACGTGCTCGTGGCCATGCTGCGCCAGGAGGAAGGGCCGCGCGCGCTGCTGCAGCGCGCGGGCGTCAACGTGCAAGGCTTGCTTGCCGCGGCCGAGGCTGCCGTCAAGCGCCTGCCCCAGGTGCAGGGCCAAGAGCAGGTGCAGATCGGGCCCGAGCTCTCGCGCGTGTTGCAGGCCACCGAAAAGGAAGCCATCAAGCGTGGTGACGAATACATTGCGAACGAGCTGTTTTTGCTCGCCGTTGCCGACAGCAAAGGCGAGGCCGGGCGCATCGCCCAGGAAAATGGCCTCACGCGCAAGAGCCTGGAAGCCGCCATAGAGGCCGTGCGCGGCGGCCAGAAGGTGGACAACCCCGAGGCCGAAGGCCAGCGCGAGGCGCTCAAGAAATACTGCATAGACCTGACCGAGCGCGCCCGCCAAGGCAAGCTCGACCCGGTGATAGGCCGCGACGACGAGATTCGCCGTCTGGCCAATCTCTTCTTCGCCGTGGTGGCTCTGCTGTTCCTCGGTCAGGCGGCGCTCGGCGGGGCCCTGGCGCACTACCGCGTCGAACCCGGGGGCTTCTACGGCTTCGACCTGACTCGCATCCTGCCTTACAACCTGGCCCGGACCTGGCATCTGCAGCTGGCGATTTTCTGGATCGCCACGGCCTGGGTGGGCGGCGGACTCTTCCTGGCGCCGCTCGTGGGCGGGACCGAACCCAAAGGCCAGAAGGCCGGCGTCCTCCTGCTCCTCGGCGCCCTGGCCATCGTGGTCTTCGGCAGCTTGTTCGGCGAATTCCTGGGGATCAACGGCTACCTGGGCAGCCTGTGGTTCTGGTTGGGGCATCAGGGAAGCGAGTATCTCGATCTGGGCCGCTTCTGGCAGCTGTTGCTGGCCGTGGGGCTCATCTTCTGGCTCTTCCTCATGTTCCGGGCCCTGCGCCCGGCCATGAAGGGCGGTGAGCAGGGGGAGCTGCCCTCCCTCTTCTTCTACGCGGCCATCGCCATCCCGCTGTTCTACGTACCGGCCCTGTTCTACGGGCCCCGCACCAATTTCGCCGTCATCGACAACTGGCGCTTCTGGATCATCCACTTGTGGGTGGAGGGCTTCTTCGAGCTCTTCGCGACGGTGCTGGTGGCCGTGATGTTCTACCAGCTGGGCCTCGTCACCGCGAAGTCCGCCACTCGACTCGTCTACCTCGACGCCATCCTCTACCTGGCCGGCGGCATCATGGGCATCGGCCACCACTGGTACTTCACCGGGCAGGGGACCCTGAACATGGGCCTGGCGGCCAGCTTCTCCGCCCTGGAAGTGGTGCCGCTCACGCTGCTGACACTGGACGCCTGGGACTTCATCCGACTGCAGGACAAGAACTGCGAGGACTGCGGCCGGCCCCTGGCGGCGAAGCAACGCTGGGCCATCAAGTTCCTCATCGCCGTGGGTGTGTGGAACTTCGTGGGGGCGGGCGTCTTCGGCTTCCTCATCAACCTGCCCATCGTGTCCTACTTCGAGATCGGCACCACGCTCACGGCCGACCACGGGCACGCGGCCATGTTCGGCGTCTTCGGGATGCTGGCCCTGGCGGTCCTGGTCTTCTGCCTGCGGGAACTCAAGGGCGACCGCGCCTGGGAGCGGGCCGAGAAGGCCATCCGCACCGGCTTCTGGGGCCTCAACATCGGTCTCGGCCTGATGGTGGTGCTTGACCTGTTCCCCGGTGGCGTCATCCAGCTCTGGGATGTGCTCTCCAACGGCTACTGGCACGCCCGGCGCCTGACCTACCTCATGAGCGGCACCTTCCACACGCTGGAATGGGTTCGCATCGTGGCCGACATGATTTTCCTGCTCGCCGGCGCGCTGCCCATCGCCTACGCCACGCTGAGGCTGGTCTTCTCCCCCGAACCGAAAGATGCCGCCTGATCCGGCCGTCGCGAAAGGAATCCCCATGACCATCACGAATCTGCAGGAAGCCCTGCCCATGCCGGAATCGCAGCGGGCCACGCTGCCGCTCATCGACGTGGAGCACGGCGTCAAGGTCGTCATGCGGAGCTAGAGGCGGTGACGGATCCAGCGCCAGTTCGGCCCACGGTCGTCATCGTTGGCGGCGGCTTCGGGGGGCTGAAGGCCGCCCGTGCCCTCGCGGACGCGCCGGTCCGCGTCGTCCTGGTGGATCGCCAGAACCACCATCTGTTTCAGCCCCTCCTCTACCAGGTGGCTTCGGCCACGCTCTCGCCCGCCGATATCGCGGCACCCATCCGCCACATCCTCCGGACCCAGGACAACGCCGAGGTGGTTCTGGGGGAAGTCACTTCCGCGGACCTGGACGCTCGGCAGGTGAGACTGGGCAATGGCAGGGAGCTGGCCTACGACTTCCTGATCCTGGCCGCGGGGTCCCGCAGTTCGTACTTTGGTCGGGACGATTGGGCGGGGTTGGCCCCTGGCCTCAAGACCCTTGAGGACGCCCTGGAAATTCGGCGACGCTTCCTGCTCACGTTCGAGCGGGCCGAGCAGGAAGAGGATCCGGAGCTCCGCCGTGAATGGCTGACCTTCGTCATTGTCGGGGGAGGACCGACCGGCGTCGAACTCGCAGGCACCTTGAAGGAGACGTCCCGACTCGCGCTGCCGCGCGATTTCCGACGCATCCGCACGGATCGCGCCCGGGTGATCCTCGTCGAGGCTGGCCCCAGCATCCTGGCGAATTTCGGTTCAGGGCTATCCGAGAAGGCCGTACAGGGGTTGGAACGCATTGGCGTCGAAGTCCGCCTGGGTCAACCCATCACGGGGATGGATGAACGCGCTGTGCAGCTTGGCGGAGAGCGCATCCCGACGCGGACGATCATCTGGGCTGCCGGGGTGTCGGCCGTGCCCTTGGGAGCAGGCCTCGGGCTGCCGGTGGATCGCCTGGGACGCGTCATCGTGGAGCCCGACCTCAGCGTTCCTGGCCACCCCGAAGTCTTCGTGGTGGGGGATCTGGCGGCCTTCACGCACGGCCCGAAAGGCCCGCTACCCGGCGTGGCGCCCGTGGCCATCCAACAGGGGGCATGGGCCGCGACCAACCTCCAGGCTACGCTGGCGGGGCGGCCCAGGCAGCCCTTCCACTACCGGGACAAAGGCAGCATGGCGACCCTGGGCCGTGGTCGCGCCGTGGCCCGCGTGGGCGGCCTGAGCTTCACGGGCTATCCCGCGTGGCTGGCCTGGCTGTTCATCCACCTGATGCTCCTCGTGGACTTCCGGAGCCGGGTGTTCGTCTTCTTCGAGTGGCTGTGGGCCTACCTGACCACGCAGCCTCGGGCCCGGCTGATCCTAAGGAATGGCAAACAAGCCCCTTCAAAGGGTCGATCCAACGGGGCGGATTGATCTTCCAGCCCCAGTGATTCCCTCTTGGGCCACCCCGCCCTCCGCGCCAAACAAGTGCGCCCGCCGATGGCGGGCGCGTCTGGCGGAGAGTGAGGGATTCCCTCCGGGGCCACCCTGCGGGCGTCCCCTCCGGCCGCACGAAATGCTGGCACGGCCCTTTTCGCCTCCAGCAGTCCACTGGACTGCCTCCGGCGGGGCCTACCTGCCAGCATTTCAGTGATTTCGAATCCCCCACTCCCCGCGCCAAACAAGTGCGCCCGCCAATGGCGGGCGCTTTTTGGCGGAGAGTGAGGGATTCGAACCCTCGGTAGGCTTTTGACCTACACACGATTTCCAATCGTGCTCCTTCAGCCACTCGGACAACTCTCCCATGGCTCCGCGTAGAGGCGGAAGCAGCAAGGTTATCACGGCCCAGGGCCTGGGCCAAGGGCCGTGATCGGAAGGGCTACACGGCTTCGAGAACGGCGGTCAGAAGCTTCCAGAAGTTGCCGACGGAGGGGACGCTCACGTGCTCGTCGGGGGTGTGGACATCCCACATGCTGGGGCCGAAGGACACCATCTCCATCTCGGTGTACTTCTCGCCGATGAGGCCACATTCCAGGCCGGCGTGGATGGCCATGATCTCGAGGGGCTTGCCGAACACCTTCTGGTTGGTCTCGTTCACGATGCGGACCAGGGAGGCCTTGGGCTCGGGCTTCCAGCCGGGATAGCCGCCCGTCACGTGGGACTCGAACCCGCCCAGGGCGCAGGTGGCCGCGATGCGCTCGGACAGGGCGGTCCTCGAAGCGTTGATGGAGCTGCGGGTGAGGAGGTTCACTTCGACCTCGTTCTCGCGGGTCTCGATCACACCCAGGTTGGTGGAGGTCTGGACCAGGCCCGGAATATCGGGGCTCATGGCCTCCACACCGTGGGGCAGGGCGAGCAGAAGCTGAAGGAGCGCGGTGGCATCCGTGTCAGCCATGATTTGGGTGCCTTCACCAGCTTCAAGGGCCAGGTGCAGGCCGGGATCGTGAGCGCCGAGGGCCGCGCGCCAATGGGCCTCGTGCTCCGCCAGGGCCGTCCTGAAGGCCTGCTCCTTGGCAGGGTCCAGGAAGATCTGGGCCGAGGCTTCGCGGGGGATGGCGTTGCGTTTGTTGCCGCCCTTGATGGAGGCCAGACTGAATGTGAAGGCCGGCTTCAGAGTGCCCAGGACCTGGGCGAGGATGCGGATGGCATTGCCCCGGCCGGCGTGGATGTCGATGCCGGAGTGGCCGCCCCGGAGGCCGAACACTTTCAGGCGGAAGGCGCGGGCGCCCGCGGGCGGCGCCGTGCGGGTGAGCTTGCGGGTGACGATGGTGTCCTCGCCACCGGCGCAGCCGATGGTGAGGTAGCCCTCCTCCTCGCTGTCGAGGTTGAGGAGGAACTTGGCCTTGAGGCGGCCCGGCTGAAGCCCGTTGGCGCCCGTGAGGCCCGTCTCCTCGTCGATGGTGATCAGGACCTCGATGGGACCGTGGGCGACGTCCTTGCTGGCCAGCACCGCCAGGGCCGCGGCCACGCCGATGCCGTTATCGGCACCCAGGGTCGTGCCCGTGGCCCGGAGGAGGTCGCCGTCCTTCCAGACCTTGATGGGATCCTTCAGGAAGTCGTGGCCGGTGCCCTCATTCTGCTCGCAGACCATGTCCACGTGGGCCTGGAGGCAGACGGTGGGCCGGCCTTCCTTTCCGGGGGTGGCCTTCTTGCGGATGATCACGTTGCCTACCTCGTCGCGCTCAACGTCGCACCCCAGGGCCTTGGCCTGATCCGCCACCCAAGCCGCGGCCACGGCCTCGTTCTTGGAGCCGCGGGGGATCTTCGACAATTCGAGGAAATAGGACCAGAACGTCTTCGGTTCAAGGGATTCGAGCAGCGCGTCCACAAAACCTCCGTATGCCCGACCAGTCAGCCGGGGCGGTTCCATCAACTGTACCGGTCACCCGGCGGGGAAGGGCGTGACGGTGATCACGGTGTGACACGATTTCCAAGCGTGCGCTTTCGGGCCTGGAGGGCATCCAGGCCAATCCAGGGGCTCCTTTTCGAGGACAAAGTCAGAAGCAGCCCAGAAAGTCCGGGCCGCTTCTCTTGAAGAAAGGCAGGAAGAGGGTGGTTTGGCGCTTAGGTCTCCTCAAAGTAAGCGTCGTCCTGAAGGTCTTCCCACCCGGTGATCATGGCCTTGAGGTTGGTCAAGGGGGTATGCCCGGTGGTCGTCAAGTAGACGTGTCCAATGAGGAAGGCCACCAGGCCGAAAGCTCCGAGCACATGGATCACGGCGATCCACCATAAGGATGAAGGAGGCCAACCCAGGGCGTGTTGCAGGTTCGGGTAGAAGTAATAGAGGGCCCCCGTGGAAATCTGCACGGGGATGATCAGGACCTTGAAGCCCAGGTAGGCCAGTCGCTGCAAGGGGTTCAGCTTGGCCATGCGATGTTTCTTCACCGGGTGGGGAGCACCCTTGAAGATGCCGGTGAGGTAGAAGGCGACCATCTCGCGGAGGAACTTCCGCGTGGGGACGTACTGGCGCCACTCCCCCGTGGTGACATGCCAGAAGATGGCGAAGACGATGAGGATCATCAGGGCCACGGCAAGGATGTTATGGAGGGAGACGGCCTTCTGGAACCCGAAGAGGTGGAGCCCAAAGCCCCGAATCTCGAATCCAGTCAACATCATGGTGAGGATCAGCAGGGCCTGGGCCCAGTGCCAGAAGCGTTCGAAGGTTTCATAGAGAACAACGCGTCGCATGAGGGCTCCTAGTGGCGCACGTGGGTGTAGCGAATGAAGCCATGGATGCCCACTCCGATGAGGGTGGCCAGGATCATGCTGATTCCGAGCAAGTCGACGCCCTTCCCGCGGTCGCGACCCGGGAGATAGAACCCTGAAACGGCGGCAAGGCGGCCGTTGCGGCCATGGCATTCAGTGCAGGACAGAGATTGTTCCTTGGGTGCCACCATGTGGGTGATGGGCCACAGCATGGTGGTTTTCACGAACCCGTACTTGCCGCTGTAGGGCAGGTCGGCGGTTTTCATGCCCGCCTTGATGGCGACATCCCAGTTCCAGTCCCCCCAGAAAGCCCCGGAACCCTTGGGCCCTGCGGTATAAGGGGCCACGAACGTATTCCGGATGGTGTCGTAGGGCTGACTGCCTTCATGGAACTTGAAGGGCCAGATCTTCGCGTTGGGGTCGCCGTAGGAACCCTCTGCTGGATTCAGGATGACCTTGCCATCGGCCGGGATGGTGAACGTGTCGGTCAGCTGGGTGAACTTGAGGTTGCCGTTGTACCAGACGTAGGTTGGCTTGACGTTCCGTTGCCAGATCATCTCCCCGTGGATGCTGTTGTAGCTCTCGTACCCATTGGCATCTTCTTCTTTGTAGCCTCTCCCATTCTTCAGGCGACCGGCGGTGGCCCAGTCCCAGTAGGTGTTGGTGGGCAGGGGGCCTCGCGCGAAGGCGGGGATGTGGCAGGTCTGGCATGCGACCTTCTGATAGTGGCGGTTCAGAATGTAGGAGCTGTGGGGTGAATCCGTGTGGCAGGCGGCGCAGGACATCCGCGAGACGCTTTCGCCCGCGAAGGTCGCCCGTTCGCGTCGATCCGCCGGGATGACGTAGTTGGGGCCGCCCACTTTGTGGGCATCCGACGCGTGGCAGTCCACACAATCCATGCCAGCTCCCTGCTTGGACAGATGCACGTCTTCGATCCGCGGGGCCTTCAGGATGGTGTCGTCCAGGTCGCCATGCTTGGTCGCATCTCCCCCACCGCCGAAGAAGTGGCACACACCGCAGTTCCTGTTGCTGGGTGCCCCGACCTTCTGGGCCACTTCCGCCAGGGAGACACCAGGGTTTGGCCAGCCACCCTTCTCCTTTTCGTAATCGCCGGTGGTGTCATGGCAGACCAGGCAGTCCACGTTCTCCTGCCGGGTGAAGTCGAAGGATTTGTCCTTGAAACCATATCCCGCATGGCAGCGGGTGCAGGCTTCGGTGTTGCCCCCGGTGATGGAGATACAGTAGTTGTTCACCAGGTGGGTGGACTTCCCAAAGCCATCTTTCCCGGCCTTGGCCACATTCCAGGTCCAGTGGGACGTGGCCATCACCTGTTCGGCGGCCTTGGTGTGGCAGGTGAGGCAGGCTCTGGTCACCGCAGGGCCGTCACTATCCTTGAACGGTCCCTGGAGGATCTTGAACTTGCTGTGATCCGCCGTCTGGCCGCGCCCCTTGGCCGAATGGACCGCCGTGAAGGAGCCGTGCCCCATGGGGAGCGGGGTGGGGGTCTGCTGGGCTCGACCCATCGCAAGGGGCAGAACCAGGAGACCCAGCAGGATCTGGATTGCCCGCCTTGAACGTGGCGGAGATGGATGCCCCAGGGGGACTAGACCTTTCAAACGATTCCGCATGGAGCAATTCCTATCGAAGATTAGGTGGAGGCATGGCAGGACCACCCCGTCGAGGGGAGGCTGACCGGGAGTCGATATCCTGCCTGCCCGACCTGGTTAGAAGCAGGAGCGGTGGGCTCCCGCGATGGAGGATGGATCAGTTGGCCTGGGGTTCACTTCGTCGCGCGATGCGAGTGTCCGTGATCGCCACAACAAGTGCCGGGATTGACTTCCAGCAGACCGGATTCAAATCGGAGGGCGGCTTCCTCGGGAGGACAGGGCCCAGCCAGCAACCGGACCTTGATCCCAGCACCCTCCAAAGCCAGGCGGGCACCGGCTCCCATGCCGAGCCCGATCAGGGCCTGGCAATCCCCGAGCAGCTGGGCGAATCGGTTGTGATCGTGGGCATGGTGATGACCTTGAGGGTGATCAGACACCGTTCCGGGGGTGGCCTGATCGTTGACTCGGACTTCTCGGTGCTGGACCTGGCCCTTCTCCACGCTAAAGACGAGAAAGGCGGGACTCCGTCCGAAATGTGCCGACATTTCAGACCGGTTGTTGATAGGGATGGCGATCTTCATGTGGGTTCCTTCTATTCGCCAGATCTGGTGAGGCGATGGTGGGGGGAGGTCGAGGGGCGGATGTCGAGGATCGGCGCGCCGTCCTCGATGTCCAGGCCTTCCACGTGCAGGAGGCCCTTCTCTGGATCCAGGCTGACGACCCTTGCCCGCAGGAATTCGATCGGATTGGGACGCTCGCTTGAGGTGGTCGCGAAGACACCGGGTATGCCATCCCCGCCTTGCCAGGAGTCATTTGGGATTCGCCCGGAAGGCGCGTGGTAGGTGACCACCCAGAGCTCGATGCTTTCGTACAGCCCCTGAAGCCCCGGAAGGAAGGGATGGAACAGTTCGAGGGTGGCTCGTCCTTTGGGGATGAAATACTTGGGGAGCTTCGCCTTCCTTCGGGGATTCGCATGGACGAGGCCGATGGGCCTGATGGTGAAGGCTACGGCAGGTGCCCGGGCTCTATCTGAACTTAGGTCGATGGCGGGATCAATCACGGTGCGCCTCATGGTTTCCATGCCTGCCTGGGTCAGTGTTTGACCTGACCCTGGAGGATTTTGACGAGGTTGTCGAACAGGGCGCTGTAGGTGGAGGCGCCGCGGATGCCCTCGATGGAAGAGGGGACCTCGATGACCCTCAAGTTGGAGTGCTGGCGGAAGGCCTCGGTGTAGTCAGGAGGTGTGTTCGGATCCACCAGGATGAGATCGGCCTTCATCTCTCGGATGTGCACCAGCAGTGCTTGCGGACTCGGCAGCTCGCCAGGGGTTCCCTTGCAGACGACGAATTGCGGCCCACCCATGCAGGAGAAGTTCTGCCAGCCGCACTGTGCGCTGAAGATCCGCATCCCCTTCATCGGCTTCAAGGCTGCTTTCCAACGGTCAATGTCTTTCGCCAGGGCCTTCTGAAAGGCCTCCGCGTTGGCCATGAAAAGTGCCCGGTTGGCGGGTCTCAGTTCCCCAAGGCCCTTGGCGATGTGGCGGGCGATGATCCCGCCGTTCTCAGGGTCCAGCCAGAAGAAGGGGTCCCCAGGGGCGAAGGCCGGATCCACATATCCAAAGCAGGTGGAGAAGGGAACGTTGGTCCTGACCGCTCCCTTGGATACGTCGATCCACTTGGGTTCCCCGCCCTTGCGCACGGTCGTTCCGGCCGTTCTCAGGACGGCGGAGATCGCGGCGGATTCATTCACGAATCCTGTCCATACGATCGCTTCGGCAGTGCCCAGCCGGGCCTTGGCCGTGCCTTCGACCTGGAGATCACCTCGAAGGATGCAGCCCTGGAAAAGGTTGACGGTATCCACCTGGTCTCCACCCACCGCCTTGACGATGGGTTCGATATCCGTGACCGCGACGGCCACTGCGATCCGGCCTGCCCTCTGCTGTGGGGCAGCCCCGAAGGCGAGCCCCCCCACGGTCAGGAGAGCCAGGGCAGTGCGCACCGCTCGACTCAATCCGTTGGCATTCATATCAACCTCCTGGAGGTTTGTGGGTCCCTGGGTTCCGTCAAGGCAGACGCGGACTACCCGCGCGTGAAAGCGGTTCCTGGACCTCTGTGGGTGGCTTTGATGGGGGGAGGTCCGTCCATTCGGACGGTTTCCCCGGTTGGGGGCAAGCCCCTGGCTAAGGTCCCGAGGGACCATCTTCATGGACTTAGAGAGGCCTTGGCTGTCTGGACGCCAGGGTGATCCGGGTGTGAATGGCTGGAGGTCTGTAGAACACATCCAGCGACAGCCTACAAAGCAATTTGACTGCCAAAATACATAAAATATTTAAAATCAATAATTAAACATTACAATTTAACCAAACGACAATACATTCATTGCAAATCGCACGAGATGATTTCCGCTCAAATACTGCAATTTGCAAGGGTCTGTTCAGACGCGCTGGAGTTTCCGCCAAAGGGTGGAGGGGTTGATGCCGAGTTCCTTGGCGGCCGCCGTGCGATTCCCACCGTGTCGCTCAAGCGCGGCCTGGATCATGACGCGTTCCTGGCTGCGCAGGTTCCCGCTGGATGCCGGCGAGTGCTCTGTCATCGGGCCCTGGGGCATTCCCTCCAAAGATGAGGGGAGTTCGGAGGCTTGGATTTGATCCCGCCGGCAAAGCACATAGGCGTGCTCCACGGCGTTTTCAAGTTCACGGATGTTTCCGGGCCAGGCGTGGCGCATCAAGCGATCCATGGCATCTGGCGAAAACCCGTGGAGCTGCTTCCCGTGCAAGGCCATCTGTCGATCCAGGAAGCGCTTGGCCAACGCGGGGATGTCCTCTTTCCGTTCCCGGAGCGGGGGGAGCGAAATCTGCATGACGTTCAGGCGGTAGAAGAGATCTTCCCGGAAGCGGCCTGCCTTGACCTCGGCGCGCAGGTCGCGATGGGTGGCCGCGATGAAGCGGACATTGGCCTTCATGGAGTCATTGGATCCCAGGGGTTCGTAGGTCCGTTCCTGGATGACTCTCAGCAGACGAACCTGGAGGGCGGGGGAGATGTCTCCGATCTCATCCAGGAAGAGGGTGCCGCCCTCGGCGGCTGCGATCCGGCCCTTCCGGTCCCGCTTGGCGTCCGTGAAAGCGCCGGCCTTGTGCCCGAACAACTCGGCTTCCAGCAACGTGTCCGGCAGGGCCCCGCAGTTGAGGGTGACCAGGGGCTTGCGGGCGCGGGAACTGAGTTCGTGAATCGCCCGGGCCACGAGTTCCTTCCCGGTGCCGCTCTCTCCCTGGATGAGGACCGTGCTGTCGCTCTGGGCGATGAGGGGCAGCAGCTTGAAGATTTCGCCCATCCGGTGATTGGTGGAGGTCATGTGATGGAACGTGGAACGTCCCTCTGCGGCCTTGCGCAGCTCCTCCACGAGCGTCAGGTCGCGGAAGGATTCGACGCCCCCGACGACTTCTCCTGATTGGTTCCGCAACAGGGCGGTACTCACGCTGATGGAGACCTTGCGCCGTGCCGAGGTGTGGATGTTCACCTGCTTGTTGATCAGGGGCGATCCTGTCGACATCGTCTCCTTGAGCGCGCAGGCGCCTTCGCAGATATCGGCGTTGAAGATCTTCCAGCAGTGCTGTCCCAGGGCCTCCTCGGGTGAAATGCCGATGATCTCCGCCGCCGCCCGATTGAAGGACGTGATCCGGAACCCGTCATCCACCGTGAACACGCCATCATTGATGGAATCCAAAATGGTGCGCAGGTCGGAGGAGAGCTTGTCCGAGGCCGCCCCAGATTGCCCTTTTTTGGAGAAGTACTTCATGGCTCCCCCTGCCATTGCATTATGCAACGATCCTGCAATCTCGTCAGAGGCGTCCGAGGGCCTGGTCGAGATCTGCCAGGATGTCCTCCAGGTCCTCGATGCCAACCGACAGGCGCACCAGGCCATCCGTGATGCCAGCGGCGATGCGGAGCTCTCGGGCCATGCTGGCATGGGTCATGGACGCGGGGTGGCTGATGAGGGTTTCGACGCCGCCCAGGGACACGGCGAGCCCGGCCAGATGCACGTTGTCCATGACGATGCGCCCGGCCTCGAGACCGCCCTTGAGTTCGAAGGAGATCATGGAGCCGAAGCCGGTCATCTGGCGCTTCGACAGGTCATGCTGCGGATGGCTGGGCAGGCCGATGTAGCGGACCCAGGCCACTTGGGGGTGGTTTTCCAGCCAGGGGGCGACCTTGCGGGCGTTTTCCTCGGCCCGCTCCACGCGTAGGGCGAGGGTCTTCAGTCCCCGGCTCACCATGTAGGACTGATGGGGATCCATGTTCGCGCCGAGGTTCACGAGCATGGCGCGGATCTGCTTGTGGAGGGCTTCTGTTTTGGCAACGACGATGCCGCCGACGATGTCCGCGTGGCCGTTGATGAACTTCGTGACGGAGTGCAGGACCAGGTCGGCCCCCAGGTCCAGGGGTTTCTGGAGGTGGGGGCTGGCGAACGTGTTGTCCACGACCAGCAGAGCGCCCGCGGCGTGGGCGATCTCGGCCGCCGCAGCGATATCCGTGACGGACATGGCGGGGTTGGAAGGTGATTCCACATAGACCAGCTTCGTGTTCGGCCGCATGGCCTGGCGGAGGTTCTCCAGATTGGAAGTATCCACGTAGCTGGACTCGACCCCGAACCGGCTCATGTGCTTTTCCATGAGGCCCCGGCTGGGTCCGTACACGGAATCCGTGCTCACCATGTGATCCCCGGCGCTGAGCAAGGCGAGATAGACGGTGCTCACCGCGCCCATGCCGCTGGCCATGGCCGTGGCGCCGAACCCGTTCTCAAGCTGGGCGACGTTTTCTTCCAGCGCGGCCGTGGTGGGGTTGCCGATGCGGGTGTAGATGTAGCCATCCTCAGTGCCAGCGAACCGGTTGGCGCCCTGCTGGGCATTCTTGAAGGCAAAGGTGGAGGTCTGGTAGATGGGGGTCACCACGCTTCCATGGGCGTCTTCCCGGATTCCCGCGTGTACCAGCTTGGTGTTGAATCCCTTGTCGCGGGTGTCCATGGTGGCTCCTGTTCAGGCTGATGGGTGTTCAGAACCTTGGGTTATACAAAATAACCAAATGGTTATAATAACAGGACCGGCCGCACCGCGAAGGGCCGATCCCAGCACATCCGTTTCACCTTCCGCACCACGGAGATCTCATGACTGGCATGACTGGCATGGCCTTCCAGGATTACTACCCAGAGAATGTCGCTCATTGCTATGGGTGTGGGCGGCTGAACGACCAGGGACACCAGATCCGCACCTACTGGGAAGGCGAGGAATCCGTGACGCGGTTCCGGCCTCGCCCCGAGTACACGGCCATTCCTGGGTACGTCTACGGGGGGCTGCTCGCGTCCCTGGTCGATTGCCATGGCACAGGCACCGCCGCGGCGGCGATGTATCGACAGGAAGGGCGGCCCATGGACAGCCTGCCCGCCTTCCGTTTCGTCACCGCTTCCTTGCATGTGGACTACCTGGCGCCGACTCCGTTGGATGCCGAACTGGAGATCCGCGGTCGCGTGAAGGAAATCAAAGGCAAGCGCGTGGTGGTTGAAGCCACCGTGTCCGTCCTCGGCAAGGTCACCGCCCGCGGACAGGTCGTGGCCGTCCAGATGCCTGAAACTTTTCTCGAACGGTGAGGGGGCCTGATGTCCGATACGAAACGTTTTGACCAGGCCGCGGCGACCTTGGCGGCCCTTATGACCTCATCGCGAGCAGCATGACGCTCCACCACATCGCTGATGTGCCGGCGCTGTTCCGTCGTTTTCTGCAGCATCTCAAACCAGGCGGGCAGGTGGCTCTGGCCGATCTGGATGAAGAAGATGGCAGTTTCCATGAAGACAAGACGGGCGTCCATCACCACGGCTTCCCCCGCGCCAATATCCAGGGCTGGCTGGAAGCGGCGGGATTTCGGCAGGTTCACCTCGGCACCGCCGCGGTGACACAGAAGGAGGGGAAGGACTACCCCGTGTTCCTGGCCACGGCGCGCCGGGCTTGACGGCCGCGTGGGCCTGCCGGCCGGCTCATCCAGCCGGCGTGGCGGCGTTCCTTCTCTTCCAGTACCTGGCCAGACCGTAGACGCTCATGAAGGCGGGGTCTGCGATCTCATAATCCTGGATGGCCTCCTCTCCGAGCCCGTATCCGGACAGCAGGTCCTGCATGAACCGCTGGAAGAGGGGCACCAGGGCTTCTTCCGTGGCGCCGGTCATGAGCTTTTCCCTGGCCCAGGCGGCGATCCGGTGGATGTTCTCTTCCAGGGAATCCAAGTGGGCCAAACCATCGTTTTTGATGCCGAAATGCGTGGGGTAGATGTAGGTCGGGTGGCATGACCGCATCCGCTCGATGGAATCCAGCCACGCCTCAAGATCAATATCCGGCGGGGGGAAAGGGGGAATCGTGGGGCCATCCCCGATGCGGATCCCCCCGACGTCGCCTGTGAAAAGGCCATCCTCCAGACGGAACGTGATGTGGTGAATGGCGTGGCCGGGCGTGTGGATGGCCTGGATGGCCATCTCACCGAACCGAACCAACTGGCCATCTTCCAGGGTCACGATCCGATCCGGATCGATGGGCTCCAGGCGGCCCCACAGCTGTTCCATGGCGTCTCCATAGATGCGCCGGGCTGAACTCATCAGTTTCCCCGGATCCTGGAGGTGGGGCGCGCCCTTGGGATGGACGTAGATGCGCGCACCGTGCCGGGCCAGGCGCCAGGCCGCACCCGCATGATCGAGGTGGATGTGGGTGACGAAGACATGTCGGATGTCTTCGAGAGCGTAGCCCAGGGCTTCCACGGCGGTTCGCAGGTTGCCGTAGAGGGCTTCCGGCCCTGTTTCCACAAGCACGGGCCCTTACAGAGGTCCGGACCAGGAAAGCCCCCACGGTGCCTTCCACGTGGAAGTGGAGATCCAGCAGCGAAACCCGCCCCTGCGATGTGACCGTAGGCATGTCCACCCCTCCTGTCGGGCTTGAAGGGACCAGTATCCCGCACTTCGAATCCCTCCCTCTTCGGGTGGAAATGAAGACGCCCCGCATCGCGGGGCGCTGATTGGCGGAGAGAGAGTCCGCCTAACTCAATTTCGCGAGTGTTTTGAGAAATCGCGAATCGTCTCTAACATATCTTAGAAACAGTCGGTTTGATGATGAATGCTTTTTGTTGATCATCGCGAAGTATTTTTTGAATTCGTCAGGATTCGAGTTCAAAATATGGGTAGAAATATGGGTAGAAGTATTCCTTGCTGGTTTAAAAGGTAGAGCGCGATGGGGTCGGGACAAAACAAGCTGAGCGCCATGAAGGTGGCAAAGCATACGAGTCCCGGCTACCTGCTGGATGGCGGTGGTCTCTACCTCCAGATCACACCGCGGGCGCGGGTGCTCGACACGGCTCGGCGTTCACCGACGGGCGTCGTGTCGAAGTCCTGGTGCTTCCGCTACCGTGACCGGAGCACAGGGAAGCCGCACGAGCTCGGGCTGGGGCCCTATCCGGATGTGTCCCTGGAGGAGGCCAGGATCAAGGCCGGAGAGTTCCGCGCGATGCTCCGAGAAGGCCGGGACCCCAAGGCCGAGCGGGAGGCCCGGCGTTCGGCCCAGAAGGCCGAGGCGGCCAAGGCGCTTACCTTCGACGAGGCCGCGGCGCGCTGCATCGCCGACAAGCGCGCCGGCTGGAAGAACGAGAAACATGCGGACCAGTGGACCAACACCCTCGCCTTGTATGTCTCACCCATCATCGGTTCCCTGCCGGTGGCCGACATCGACCTTGCGCTGGTTCGCAAAGTCCTGGATCCCATCTGGACCACCAAGAACGAGACGGCCTCCCGCGTCCGCCAGCGCGTGGAGTCCGTGCTCGCCTGGGCCACGGTCAGCGGGTACCGGAAGGGCGAGAATCCGGCCCGGTGGCGCGGACATCTAGACCACTTGCTGCCGAAGCCCTCCAAGGTCCAGAAGAGCGAGCATCATGCAGCTCTGCCCTACACGAACGTGCGGAGGTTCGTCGCCGATCTCCGAGGCCAATCCGGAACGGCGGCCCTGGCCCTGGAGTTCACCATCCTCACGGCAGCCCGCACCAGCGAAGTGATCGCCGCGCGCTGGGACGAGGTCGATCTGGAGAAGAAGCTCTGGACCGTTCCTGCGGAGCGCATGAAGGCGGGGAAGGAACACATCATTCCCCTGTCCCGGCGGGCCGTGAAAATGCTCAAGGAACTCCAGGAGATCAAGACATGTCCCTATGTTTTCCCTGGTGGCAAGGCTGATGCGCCCCTTTCCAACATGGCCATGAGCGCCACCCTCAAGCGGATGAAGCGCCTGGACATCACGGTTCACGGCTTCCGGTCCACCTTCCGCGACTGGGCGGGGGAGCAGACGACCTTCCCCCGCGAACTCATCGAACATGCCCTGGCCCACCAGCTCAAGGACAAGGCTGAAGCCGCCTATGCGCGCTCGACCATGCCGGAAAAGCGCCGGAAGCTGATGGAGGCCTGGGCGGAGTTTTGTGGGTAGGGGCCCTTCCGGGTCAGGCCCTCTGGACGAGTCGGAGGGTCAGTCGTGCTCGTTCCATGACCAGGGTCGAGAGCTGGTCGATGGCTTCGGAGGCCAACCCGGGCATCGCAAGCCCGGTCCGGGCCTCCGGGGCCTTGGCCAGCACTTGGTCCGCGAGCTCCTGGACCCGGCGGCGGACCAGCGGGACGCCGAGGCCAACCTGTTTGGCGAAGCGGGCCCAGGCCTCGGCATCTAGCTGTTCGAGGCGACCCTGTCCGCCGATCTTCATGGCGAAGTTCGGGGAGAGTTCGGGGTAGAGCACGGTGCAGAGGAGGTCATACAGCGGGGCCAGCCGAGGGCCCTCCTTCGCCGTACAGGATGGAGAAGTTCTTCCCGTGGGCATCCGCGTTGCCCGCAATGGCGTTGAAGATGACGGCGTCGAGGAGCTTCAGGGCATCCACCGCCGGACGGGTGACCACGCGGCGCACCAACGCGAAACACTGATCGAGGGATGGCCCCCCTTCGCTCTGGTACTTCCGCTCCACCGGAATGCCCAGGGCCTGGCAGAGGTCCTCCTGGTGCAGGCGGCGGATGCCCCCCTGACTCGTCCAGGCACGGTCGTACCGCTGAACCAGCAGGAAGGTTCGAGGGCCATCAGGCGACGGGAGACTCCTCGCCTCCACGGCGGCCACTTCGAGGCCGATGGCCGCGGCCAGGCGCATAATGAAGGTCTCGTTCTCCGTGGTGGCCTCGAAGCGGGGGATGGCCGGTTTCAGGATGTGCGTGGTGGGCTGGTTCGCCGCTGGGAGGGCCACGGCGCCATCCTTGACCACCACGGGCACCTTGGCCTGGGCCCCCGCCAGAGACAGGCGAAGCTCTCCCTCGCCGGCGAGAAGGGGGCGCTGGGGCAGGGCATCGAGCACAGCCCGAAGGCGTCGATCATCCAGGGGTTCCGGAGCCCAGGGCCCGGCGGCCTCCAGGGGGACGTCCTCCGAATGGAGGAACTGGAGGGCCCCGGCCACCTCGCCCCCCAGTCGATCCAGCATGGCGAAGTCGTTGGCGGCGGAGATGCCCAGGGCCTGGGCCGCGGCCCGGCGTTGGCCCTCTTCGGGCAGAAGGCCGCCGAAGAAGGGGCGGCATTCCCGCCGGGTAAACGGTTCAGGCCGCTTGGGCAAGGATGCCGACACCGCAGGCGCCTGGGGATCTGCCACCCACTCGGGCAGGTATGTGAACCCGAGTTCCCCGCCGTCATCCTGGGTCAATTCGCCTACGGGACGGCCATCCCACCACACCCGGAGGCGCCTCACAGGGCCTCCTCAGGCTCGGTCCCGGCGGGGGGCGTGATGGTCACCTCGCACCCCAGGGCCTCGAGCACCTTGAGGGCCTTCCCCAGCTGGATCGTGGGCTTTCCGGCCTCCAGATCCACGATGAAGCGAAGCCCCACTCCCGCCACGCCGGCCAATTGATCCTGCCGAAGGCCCTGGGCCTTGCGGACGCGCCGGACGAGGGTGCCGAGGTCGGAGGGTGTAAGGGGTCTTGAATTCATGGAGACTTTCCCGCTCGGGTAAGTATCTGAGTTCCAGGATTCTTGTCTACAAAAAAATACCGATCGGGAAATAATTTGCGAAGGGTTGAATTAAAGGAACGAAAAATACCGATCGGGAATATTTGTGGAGAGACTAGAGACAAGACTGAAATTGTCCATTCGGTCGCCTGAGGATGAGTTGGTCCTTCCAAGGTCAATCGAGGGGGGCCCCAAAGAAGGCACGCAATCCAGCGTGTGAACACGATTTCCAATCGTGTCCCTTTCTATCCCACCACCACCCACACCGGCCGCCCCCGCCGGAGTGCCTTCTGGATTTCAGCCTGGACCTCGGGGAGCCCCATGACTTGATGCCGCTCAGGTGCCTCTCTGGGAATCCACAGGGCCTCTCCGGTTGAGGACGGAGCGGGGAGGTGGATCAAGTCCGAGGCATAGGGCTCGGCCGCGCGGTTGGAGGCTGTCGGGGTGGAGGCCGGATCAGGCCGCTCCCACTTGACCCCTGTCAGGATCGCCTCCGGCGTGGTCTGGAGCACCATGGCCAGGGCCACCAGGGAGGGGCCTGCGAGCTTCTCTGATTTGCCGCGTTCCCAGGCGCTGACGGTGGTCTGGTCCGTCAGCAGGCGCTCTCCGAGCTCCTTCTGGGTCAGGCCGAGGGCCAAGCGACTCGCTCGGATGCGCTCCCCGGGGGTCTTGGGGATGGTGGACGTCTTGCGGGGCCGGTACTTCCCACGCGGCACCAATTGACGCTTAATTCGTGATTTCGTCTCACCGGTCTTCTCACCCTTGGGACCAGGGCGAGAAGGCTGGCGAGGCGCCATGCCTTTGACTGTAGGGCCAAATGCCGCGGGTATCCAGCAATGGGACGCCCGGCGAGATGTGATTCAAATTAACGGTTTATTCGTGTTTTCATGGGACCGGAGTCCCCATGTCAACCGAATCTCAGGCCAAGCGAAAGCCCGCCTTGAAGTCGCCCCATGGCACCGGTGCCCCTGGCTTCGTTGCTCCGAAAATACTGAACCCCATCATCAACAACCCTTTCGAGCCTCCTCAGCGGCATTTCGAATTGGATGGCAAGGGCCGCCCCACGGGGAAGGTCCTACCCGGACGTCGGCGCAGCCTCTACTTCATCCCAGTGGCCAAACCCAAGAAGTCCGCGCCCACCAATCAGCCCAGCCTCTTCGAGGGGATCGAGGACCCGGTCAAGCGCGAGGAAAACCACTTCATCAACAGCGTCCGCGACGAAGTCGACCGGTGGCGGGCCCAGGGATGGCCGAACGTCACCAGCACGACCCGAATGCTCCTGGAGCATTGGACAGGTCTTCACCGCGAACGGAGGTTCTTCTTCTGCCAGGTGGAGGCCGCAGAAACGGCCATCTGGGCGTTCGAAGTGGCCCACCGGGAAGGCAAGACCTGGATGGAAAACCAGCTCCGTGAGGAGAACGAGGCCTACAACCAGGGCCTGCCCCGCCTTGCCCTCAAGATGGCCACAGGCTCGGGCAAGACCACCGTCATGGCCATGCTCATCGCCTGGCAGACCCTCAACCGCCTGGCGAATCCCCAGGACCCCCGGGGCTTCACCAACACCTTTCTCATCGTTACCCCCGGCATCACCATCCGGGACCGGCTGCGGGTTCTCCTGCCCAGCGACCCCAACAGCCTCTTCACCGACCGCAAGGCCGACCTAGTCCCCGTCGATCAGCGAGACCTCATGCAGCAGGCCCGAATCGAGATCGTGAACTACCACCAGTTCATGCCCCGGGAGAAGGAACAGGCCGCCAGGCGGACCAAGGAGATTCTCGCCGCGGGTGGGCCTTCCCCGTTCACTGAATCTCCGGACGAAATGGTCCGCCGTGTCACCCGCTCCCTGGGACCCGGCCGAAACATCATGGTCATCAACGATGAGGCCCATCACTGCTACATCCCCCGCCCATCCGAGCAGGATCAGAAACTGAAGGGCGACGAGCGGAAAGAGGCGGAACAGCGCGACGAAGACGCCCGCACCTGGTCCTCGGGGCTCCTGGCCATCCACAAGAAGCTCGGCATCCGCAGGGTCTTCGACCTCTCCGCCACCCCCTTCTTCCTGGGCGGGTCCGGGTACGGCGAAGGAAAGCTCTTCCCCTGGGTAGCCTCGGATTTCGGCCTCATGGACGCCATCGAATCGAGCATCGTCAAGGCCCCCCGCCTGCCCGTGGATGACAACAGCTTGGTCACGGACCAGCCCGTCTACCGGAATATCTGGCCCCTGATCCGCGAGGACCTGCCCAAGGCCAAGATGGGCGAGGAACGGGCCGGAGAGCCCGACCTGCCCAAGGAGCTTGAGGGCGCCCTCCAGTCCCTCTACGCAAACTATTCGAAACGGTTCGAGGCTTGGCAGGCCCAAGAGGAAGCCCACCGGGACCCCACGCCACCCGTATTCATCGTGGTCTGCAACAACACGGCCACGAGCAAGCTGGTCTTCGACCACATCGCCGGGTGGGACAAGACCCTCCCCAACGGCCAAGTGGCCCCGGTCCCCGGGCACCTCCCCCTCTTCAGCAACGTGGAAGGTGGGCGATGGCGTGAGCGCCCCACCACCCTCCTGGTGGACAGCCGGGAGCTCGAGTCTGGCGAGGGGCTCAGCCCGGAGTTCAAGAAGGTGGCCGCCCGCGAGATCGAGGAGTTCAAGGCCGAATACCGCCAGCGGTTCCCGGGGCGAAGTGCGGAGGCCATCACCGAGACCGATCTCCTCCGCGAGGTAATGAACACCGTCGGCAAGCCCGGGAAGCTGGGGGAGCATGTCCGTTGCGTCGTGTCCGTGTCCATGCTCACCGAAGGGTGGGACACCAACACCGTCACCCACATCCTTGGCGTCCGGGCCTTCGGCACCCAGCTCCTTTGCGAGCAGGTCATGGGGCGGGGCCTCCGCCGGACCCGCTACCAGGCCGTGAAGCAGATCATCGATGTGAACGGGACACCCCAGGAGATCGAGGCCTTCCCTGCGGAGTACGCCGAGATTCTAGGTATTCCCTTCGACTTCGTGGCCTACGAAGGCGGGGAAGGTCCCTCGGAACCAGTCAACCTCACCCCGGTCTATGCCGTGCCCGAGCGGTCCCACCTTGAGATTCGCTTCCCGCGCATCCGGGGCTACCGCTGGGAGGTGCCTGAGGATCGCCTTGAGGCCACCTTCACCCTTGAGCACCACCTGGAGCTCAGCACGGCGGACCTCCCCACCTTGACGGAGAATGCCCCCATCGTGGGGCCCTCCGAGACCCTCTCCATGGACGGCCTGGAGCGCCTGCGCCCCCAGCATGTGGCCTTCCACCTGGCCCGGATGATCCTCGAGCACTACTTCCCGTCCCTGGAGGTCCACGAGGACGGGACGGAAGTCAGGCTCGGCGTGAAGTCCCACCTCTTCCCCCAGGTGCTCGGCATCGTGCGCCGGTGGATGGAGGAGTGCGTCCATGTCGGGGACGGAACCTTCATCCAGGAGCTGATGATCACCGGCCTGGCCCACAAGGCCGCCGAGCGCATCTTCAAGGCCATCGTGGCCACCTCGGGGGGGGAGAAGCGCCTGCTCCCGGTGCCCCGCCCCTTCGATGTGTGGGGCTCCACCTCGGTGGTGGACCTGCTCACCGCCAAGCCCACCTATGAAACCAACCCCGACAAGTGCCCCATCAACCGGGTGGTCTGCGACACCGACTCCTGGGAGCAGAAGATGGCCTCGGTATTGGAGTCCATGGACGAGGTGAAGGCCTACGCCAAAAACCATGGCATGGGCTTCAGCATCCCGTACGTCTTCAAGGGCCGCGGACGGCAGTACTTCCCGGACTTCATCGCCCGGGTGGACGACGGCGGGCCCGACCTACTCAACCTGATCGTCGAGGTCTCGGGCCTGCCCAAGGAAGAGAAGGCCGTGAAGATCACCACGGCCCGTGACCTCTGGGTGCCGGCGGTGGACAACCACGGTGGCTTCGGCCGCTGGGCCTTCCTGAACATCACCGACCCCTGGAACAGCGAGAGCGCCATCCGCGATTTCCTGCGCGAGCAGGATGCCGAGCTCGCCGGCGCCCCGCTCCGCTCCGGCCTCCGGGCCTAGACCCTGCCCCACCTCCCTGGACACCCCGATGAGCAAGCGCACCCAGACCACCGCAGCCGCCCACAAGCATGACGATAAGCGGCTCAGCATCCCCACCCAGGAGCTCCGTGGCTTCGTCGCCAAGGATGAGAAATCTCCCGGGGCCACGCTCTACCCTCGGGACCCCAGCCTGGATCCCCAGCTCGTCTGGAAGGGCAAGGACGAGCAGGACCGGACCGACCTGGCCGTGCCCACCGTGCCCATCTACATCCAGGAGACCATCCATCCCCAGGCCATCATCGAGGCCTTCCGGAACGATGCCCGCACTCCGGGCGAGCAGGAGAGCCCAAACCTTTTCGACATGCTTGAGGTGCCCTTCGAGGACCGGGTGGATTTCTACCACCATGAGGAGGACTGGAAGAACCGCATGATCCTGGGCGACAGCCTCCTGGTCATGAACAGCCTCGCCCACAAGGAGGGCCTCCGCGGGCGCGTGCAGATGATCTACCTCGACCCGCCCTACGGCATCAAGTTCGGGTCGAACTGGCAGGTCTCCACGCGGAGACGGGATGTGAAGGACGGCAAGGTGGAAGACGCTACCCGCCAGCCCGAGCAGATCAAAGCCTTCCGCGATACCTGGAAGCTGGGCATTCACTCCTACCTGGCCTACCTTCGCGACCGGCTCACCATCTCCCGCGAGCTGCTGACGGATTCAGGAAGTGTCTTCGTGCAGATCGGCGCTGAGAATGTCCACCTGGTCCGGTGCCTCCTGGATGAGGTGTTCGGATCCTCCAACTTCGTCAGCCTGATCTCCTTCGTCACCACCAGCGGTTTCGACGCCGGGGAACTCTCTCGGGCCGGGGACTACCTGCTGTGGTTTGCGAAGAGCCGCGAGACGGTGAGGGTCAGGGACCTCTGGGCTGATGCCTCGGATAGGCAGGGATACAACTGGTTGCTCCTCCCTGACGGAAAACAGCGGGGCATGAGCGTTTCAGAACGAAGCGGGGAATCCGCCCATCCAGAGGGGGCTCTTTTATATAAGCCGGACAATATCCAATCGCAGGGGGGCGCCTCTTCCCCTCAACCGTTCAGCTACAAAGGGAAAACCTATCATCCTGGCGCCAACTCTCACTGGAAGGCTAATTGGCCGGTGGGTATGGAGAGGCTGGCCAAAGCAGGGCGAGTCCATGTTGCCGCCAATAGCATTCAGTACGTTCGGTTCGAGACGGATTTCCCACTCAAGGGGCTCAACAACCTCTGGACTGACACCGGCACCGGCAATTTTACGGACGACAAAATCTATGTCGTGCAGACGAGCACGAAACTTATCGAACGGTGCCTATTGCTGACCACCGACCCCGGCGACCTGGTGGTGGACCCGACCTGCGGGTCAGGCACCACCGCCCATGTGGCGGAACAGTGGGGGCGGCGCTGGATCACCTGCGACACAAGCCGCGTGGCCTTGGCCCTGGCCCGGACACGCCTCATGTCGGCCCGCTACCCGTACTACCTCCTGACCGACAGCCCGGAAGGCCAGGCCAAGGAGCACGAGCTCACGGGGGCTCCGCTCTCTTCCAAAGCCATCTACCGCAACCTGCGAAAGGGCTTTGTGCTGAGGCGGGTGCCCCGCATCACCCTGGGGGACATCGGGAACAACCCCCGCATCGACGAAATCCATGCCGAATGCGAACCACGCATGGAGGCCCTCCGCGCCACGCTCAACCAAGCCCTGAAGAAGGCCTGGGAGCCCTGGGAGATCCCCGGCGAAGCAGACGCCAAGTGGTCGGCCGAGGCCAAAAAAGTCCATGCCACCTTATGGGATCTGCGCCGGGCCCGGCAGAAGACAATGGATGAGGCCATCGCGCTGAAGGGCATGCAAACCCCCATCCATCTCTTCGACCAGCCCTACGAAGACAAAACCCGCGTCCGCGTCTCCGGCGCCTTCACGGTCGAGAGCCTTAGCCCCCACCGGATGCTCACCACTGACGAGGACAAGCCCCAGGCCGAGGTGCGGGCCCAGGCCGAGGCCTCGGGCACCTTCCACCAGATGCTCCTGGAGAACCTCCGCAAGGCCGGGGTGCAGAACACGAAGAAGGGCGAGCGCATCCGCTTCGAATCCCTGGAGCCGCACGGCGGCGCCTGGATCCACGCGATGGGGGCCTACGAGGACGCCAAGGGCCGAATGCGGCGGGTGGCCCTGACCTTCGGCCCCGAGCACGGCACCCTGGGCCCCGACCAGGTCCGCGAGGCGGCCAAGGAAGCCATGGAAGAGACGCTCAAGACTGAGGACGAGCCGCTGCTCCTGGCCTGCGGCTACGCCTTCGACCCCTACCTGACCGACGATGTGAAGAAGTACGGCCGCCTCACCGTCCTACCCGTGAAGCTGAGCCCCGAGCTCCTTCTGGGCCAGGACCTGAAGGCCACCGGCGCCGGCAACCTCTTCATGGTCTTCGGCGAGCCGGATATCCGGTTCCATCAGGCGGGCGACGGAAAGGTCCAGGTGGAGATCAAGGGCCTGGATGTCTACGACCCCATCACCGGCGAGGTCCGCGGGGACGGCACCACGGACGATGTCGCCTGCTGGTTCCTCGACACGGAATACAACGGCGAGCTCTTCGTGGTGCGCCACGCCTACTTCACCGGCGCCGACGAGCCCTACGAACGCCTGAAGCGGGCCCTGAGGGCCGAGGTCCGCGAAGACGCCTGGGAGCAGATTTACAGCACCACCAGCCGCCCCTTCGATCCCCCCGCCCGCGGCAAGATCGCCGTGAAGGTGATCAACCACTATGGCGACGAGGTACTCAAGGTCTATGACCTGGCCAAGGCCATGGAGCGGGGCTACCCGGCTGCGGGCGAGACCCTCAAGGCCGCCGAGAAGCCAAAGGCCTACAGGAAGCGATGACCGGCGAGTCAGGCGGCTCCGAGCAACCCAATCAATCCTCGGAAAGGAATCCCATGACATGGAAAGTGAAGCGAGGCCAAGACGAGTTCCCCTGCCCGGACATCCCCACGCTCAAGCAATGGGCCTCCGAAGGGAGGGTTGTCGTGGACGACTACGTGTTCAACCCTGTGCTGAACCAATGGCTCTATGCCAAGGACGTGGCCGAGATCCAAGGGATCTTCGGGAAGCAGGTCAAGGCGGCAAAGTCCGAAACGGCCAAGAGAGCGGCAATCGGGTTCGCCATCGCGGGAGGGCTGCTACTCCTCATTGCGGCTCCTCTGGGGGGCCTGTGCCTCCTCGCCTCGGTGGTCTGCATCGTCATTCACCACGTCCAAGCTGGAACCGTGGTCTAGGAACACCAACTCCGCTTTGAGGGGGAGCGGGCTAGTTTCGCCTGGGGGGCGGACAGGCATGAAGAAGGGTTTTCACCCTCAAGGGCGAAAACCCTCTGTGCCCGAAGGCCCCGGGGGCTCTGCCCCCAGACCCCCGGGATTTATCGCTTTGAGCCCCCCGCATAGCCACGGGGCCTGTTCCAAGAAAAGGGGTCGGATGGCTCCGGCCCCTCCCCTTGCGGGTGGCCCTGACGCGGTGCTCGGGTCGCATCCCTGCGTTGCCCTATCCCCCGGCCAGGTGGGTCCAGTCTATCGGATGTCCACGCAGCCGCCCGAGGGCCTGGCGGGTTTCTCAGGGCCTCGGGTCATGGTTCGGGAAGCTCGGGGGCACCCAGGCGGGCATCGCGGTCCTCCGCGCCATCCCATTCGATGATGTCGAGGGTGTCCTGGTAGGCCAAGTCGCCTTGTTCGATTCGCAGGAGGGTGTCCTCATCCAGGCATGTCACCTGGATGAGGTATTCCCGCTCCCGCCCGTCGATGAAGTCGGGGGTCTCGGGCAGGAGGTGGCGATAGAGGGCCCGCTCCCGCAGGAGGCCGTCGTCTTCGTCGCTGAGGACGATGCCGGCCAGCTCCAGGTAGCGGAACTTCGCGTCCAGGACCCGCTCCACGAGGGCGGGGTCGAGTCCGGTCCAGGCCGCGACGAATTCCTTGGCCTTCACGGCATCGTAGATTTGCGGGGTTTCGGGTGCAGGGCACATGGGGCCTCCTAGTGACCGTTTAACTGGCGAACCTCGTCCTTGAGCGCCTCGAGAAGCGGATCCTCCCACCCATGCCC
This sequence comes from uncultured Holophagaceae bacterium, assembly GCA_963705865.1. Classification (GTDB taxonomy): domain Bacteria; phylum Acidobacteriota; class Holophagae; order Holophagales; family Holophagaceae; genus Geothrix. The sequence goes on from CAVPLE010000162.1 coordinate 26,346, forward strand.
CAGGGCCTCCACGACACTGCGGTAGTACCAGAGCTGGTCCTCCTTGCCCGCATTGAACCGGCCCCAGACTTCTTCCCCATGACGATCCAAGTCGCGGCGCAGGCATTGGAGGTTGTGGAGTTTGTCGGCAGCGGATACGAGCTTCACCCATGGTCCCTCCTGGACCAGGCGGGCGAGGTAGCGGGTCTTCCGGGTGCGCCAGTCGGGCTTGGGGTGCTCGGTGGTGTCGCTGAGGGCTACCACCATGTCGGTCACGGGCCCACCGAACCGGAGTTCCAGGTCGTCGCGGGTGATCCCCTCAATGTCTTCCAGGGTGTCGTGGAGCAGGGCCGCGATCATCTGCTCCTCGCTCCCCCCGTGCTCGCCCACCAGGGCCATGACGGCGAGGAGGTGGGTCAGGTAGGGGATGTCCGTGCCCTTGCGAGTTTTAAGGCGAAAGGCATCCGCCACGAAGGCCAGCGCATCGTCCAGGGCCCGGCCGTAGCAGGGCGCGGGCTTCCGGAGGATCTCGACGAGCCGCTGACTCTGCGAGGTTCGCTCCTCTGGGGTCCAGGGTCTGCTGGAGGTGATGGGTGGGTGGGCTTTTTCGGCCATGGCGGGTTCCTGTGCTGTTGAATGGGATAAGACCAAATTGACATGGATTGATGGACATGGATTGTCTAAAAGAAACAGGAAAGGCCGGCCATTCTTGGCAAAAGGCACCAAGTCGCCGCCCACCAAAGGCCCTCTCGACATGTCATTTACATGTCAAAACTCCGCCGAGACAGGCGGCCCTCGGCCAATTCAAGGGATCAGGCGAAGTTCACCCAAACCCGGGGGGGGCGACCCATCCCCGGGGCCAGAACTCGGGCATGGAAAGCCTGATGGATTTCCTGCTGGATTCCGCTTCTCGGAACGAGCTTCGCTCGCCCTCCGGGCCCACAGGAAACGCCCCTCACGGGGCGCCCTTCGGGTCCACATCCTTTCCACACCCTCGGGCTCCGCCTGGAAAGCGCGAGGCGCTTTCCACACTGGCCCCTCCAAGAAAAGCGATCATCAGCATGGTTTTCATAAAGAAGAACGCTGATCTGGGGAGGCACTGGTTCCGTGAGGGGAGACTACCCTGTGGCCCGGAGTCTTTTCAGGGAGGTGGGGCGGAAGGCCTGAATGTTGGTGGCGAACCGGGCCCGGGTCCATCCTCCCCGGCGGATGGCCATTCCCCAGACGCTGAGGAGACGCTTCCGGGACGTAATGGCTTCGATCACTTGCTTCACCAGGTCCTGGGGCCAGTCGGGGCGGATCCGATTCCCCTTCAGGATGTAATGCAGACGGGGGGCCCATTCGTCCGGATCCAGGCCCATGAGGGACAACCCCGCCCCCTCGATAAGCTTCTGCCCGACTCGTCGGGCCCATCGAGACTTCAACCAGTCCAGGAAGGTATCAAGGGCCTCCCTCGTGCTCGCATAGATGAACAGGTGAGCATGGGGGTGTCCTCGCTTGTCGCTCCCCGGGCCGATCTCGAGGGTCATGACCACGCCGATGGTCAGGGAGAACCCCCGCCTCCAATCCCGTGTTGTGGTGACTGATCGCACCTCCTTGGCCAACCGGCTCAACCTCTCCAACACCCTGCCCTGGGATGAGGGAAGGGCCAGTTTCAAGTGAGCCGAAGCGCCAGATAGGCCCATCTGCCCTTTGATCCAGGGGCGCATCCTCGAGAAGATCCTGTTCCGCCGTAGGCGGGCGCAGATGGGGCAATAGCTCGCGTGGCAACCGAGCACCCGTCGGCGTTGCGACCCCTTGCGGGCGAGGGTGGTGGGGGTGACACCGCATTGGGTTAGCTTCCAGGCCTGCTTGAACAAACCCTGCTGTCCGAGAAACCCAACCAGGGTTCTTCTCTCAGTAATCGTGGCGCCCCAGGATTGCCGAATCCCGTGGTACATCGTTGAAGCAATTGGTACAGGAAGGTGGCACCCCGACTGACGGTCGGGAAGGGGAGCTTCCGCGACCGCCAAGCGAAGGGGAACCGGATGGGGGGCCCGGTTAGCTGGCTTCACACTCGCATCCAGACGCAAGGGACTGGTCGAGGTACTCCGCGAGGTCGGCCAGGGACACGACGGACACGCGGCCGATCTTCCGGACCTTGATCTTGCCCTGTTTGGCCAGGGCGTAGAACAATGTCGGACCGATGCCGAGGGTCTCGCAGACCTCGCGCGGACGCAGGGCGGTGCGGAGGGGGAAGAGGGCTTGCAGATCACGAAGGATCATGAGGGACTCCTGAAGACCGAGAGGGCTCCTCTCGGGAGAGCCGGCACGTGCCGGCGGGGTTCTGAAGCCACGCGGAACACCGCAGTGGATCGTGACCCCAGCCTCTCCTCTCTAACCTTCGTGTTCGATCGCCCGTCCCGCGTGATGTCGCCAGTACGCGGGACGCGTTCGGAAGTCATGTCCAATGGGCCTATTTTGACTAAGTATGGGTATAAGTATGGGTATAAAAAGAACTAAAAAAATAAGCCCTTAAATATCAAGGGCTTATTAAATTATCTGGCGGAGAGAGAGGGATTCGAACCCCCGAACAGGTTTCCCCGTCTCCGCATTTCGAGTGCGGTGCCATCAACCACTCGGCCATCTCTCCGGGACGCTCATTCTAGCAAACCGCCCGATAGAATCCAGCATCCGGGAGGCTGAGATGGCTGCGAGGGCGTGGGGACTGGGGCTGGCGATGGTGACGACCACCCTATCGGCCCAGGAGGGGGACCTGGCGCTGACGGACGCGGCGGCGGACCGTTTCGCGGCGCTGGCGCTGAAATGCGCGCGCCAGGAGTATCCCAACAAGCTGGATCACGTCATGAACGGTGCCCAGGAGGTGAAATCTCCGAAGGCGCTCCACCCGGCTTTCTACGGGTGCTTCGACTGGCATTCCTCGGTGCATGGCCACTGGATGCTGGTGCGGCTGTTGCGCACCCATCCAGATATGGCGAAGGCTGCGGAGATCCGTGGGGTGCTGGACGAGAACCTGACCCCGGACCGCATCGCCGCGGAAGTGGCCTACTTCGACCAGCCGGGTCGCCGAAGTTTCGAGCGCACCTACGGCTGGGCCTGGCTGCTCAAGCTGGCGGCGGAATTGAAGACTTGGGATGTCCCTGAGGCACGGCGCTGGTCAGGGGCGCTGCAGCCGCTGGCCGACCGGGTGTCCGTGGCCTTCCAGGATTTCCTGCCGAAGCAGACTTACCCCATCCGCACAGGAGTGCATCCCAATTCGGCGTTCAGTCTCGATCTGGCGCTGGACTATGCGCGTACGGCCAAAGACACCCGGCTGGAAGCGGCGATCCTGGACCGGGCCCAGACTTGGTTCGGCAGGGATCGCGGCGGCCCCCTCGCCTGGGAGCCGGGCGGGGAGGACTTCCTGTCGCCCTGCCTGGAAGAGGCGGCCCTCATGGCCCGCCTGCTGCCCCGCGACCGGTTCGGCCGGTGGCTGGACGGCTTCCTGCCCAGCCTCCCGGGCACGCTGGCCCCGGCAACGGTCTCAGACCGCACGGATCCGAAGATCGTCCACCTGGACGGCTTGAACCTGAGTCGCGCCCGGGCCCTGTACGACTTGGCCCGGACCTTCGGACTGAAGGATCCACGCCGGACCGCGCTGATCCGGTGTGGCGACCGCCATGCCCGGGCTTCCCTGCCGCACCTGGCCACCGGCAGTTACGAGGGGGAACATTGGCTGGCCACCTTCGCGGTTCGCCTGCTCGATGCCAGAGGCACCGCTATCAGATAGATATCGCTGGAAATGAGAAGGAACATTCTGGTTATCTACGATTCATATTTCTGAAAAATACCATTCAGGCTCTTGACGCAAAGACACCGTCGGACGACCATCGGCAGGCATTGTGCATGATGCGGTGATGGCCCAGGCCAAGGCCACCCTCGATCAGGCGCAGCGGCCCATCCAGGACGCCCTGGACCACGCCTCCGTGGCGAAGAAGATCGCCGACGCCATGCAGAAGGTCCAGCATGCGAAGACGAAGGCCTCCTGTGATGCGCTGAACGCGCTGATCCCGCGCCAGCGTCTGGATGTCCGTGCCTTCACGGTCCACGTGGCCGGGGCCGCGCCCGCCCCGGGAATCCTGGCCCTGAACTTGAACCAGCATAAGACCATGGCCCTGGCGCCCTTCAACCGGACCGCGGCCTCGCGGCTCACCGCCCGGACCGTCGGCACCCAGATGGGCGCCAAGCTCAAGGGCCCGTGGCAGGAGTTCAAGCGCCTCCAGGCCACGGCGCCAAAGGTGGATCCCGCGGCGAAGCCACGGGTGGAGGCCGAGCTTTCCCGTCGGTTCGCCGGCAAGTCGCCGGCCGAGGCCGAAGCCGAGCGGCAGGCCATGCTGAATGAGGCCCGCTCCCGGGAGCCTGTCTCCGGCCCATGGCCCCATCTTTTTTGACGGCGCTTTCGAGCGCATGCTCCACCACCAGACGCCGGTCGAGGGAGAGCAGCGGAACCAGGCCTCGGGCCAGATCAGGTTCGCCTACCAGAAGAGTGAAGACGGTCGAGAGGTGCTCCTGAACGCGCGGGTTGTCTACACCAACCAGCCCTTCGGGGGCCCACCTCTTCGCGCTCAACACCCAGGCCCACTCCGGAACCGAGGGTCTGGTCTGGCCGGTGAAGGGCAGCGAGGCCTATGGTGGATCCCTCGGTTACGGGTGGCTCAGCGGCAACCTCCGGGCCAAGGTGGTGTTCCTCTCAGGGAAGGACGACTCCGCCACCGCCATGAACCTGGTGTCCGCCTACGCGCCGACGGGCCCTTCAGCGCCCAGTTGGGCTACCGGGACGTAGGCCGGGACTTCGGCACGGTGGGCATGGCCTTCTTTGTGAGGGATCGCCGCACTTTGAAGGGCAACCTCGGCTTCAACCGCGCCACCTGGAGCCTCAGCGCCACGGCCATCGATGAGCGCACCAATCCCACGGGACAGCCGGGATTGGATCATACCCATTCGCGTTCAATCGTAAAAGAATCCACCACGGAGGCACAGAGCATGGGCACACGGTAGGCGGCGGGCCAGGATGTCCCAAAAGGATCCGGGCCCGCCGCCTACCGTGGCTTCCGGCTTGGCCGGAAGCGGCCTTCGGCCTGCCCATGACGGAGGATCACCGAGGCCTCCGTGCCTCCTCTGTGGCCTCGGTGTCTCCGTGGTGGATCTCTATCTTTGAACGCTACCTGGTATGAAGGGGGCGGCGTGGCGCGCCCCAGCCTGGTCAGGGCACTGACCGCCGCCTTCTTCCCGCCAGAAGACAGCTTCACCGGGGACACGCCCGGGCTCTTCCAGGTTTCTTCAGGAGGGTATTGACCCTAGGCACGTCGCCGCCGGAAGAAGGCCTGGAGCTGCTCGCGGCACTCGACCTCCAGCAGACCACCCTCGAACGCGATGCGGTGGTTCAGGTTCGCGTCCTCCAGGGCGCCCAGCCAGCGGCTGACGCCCACTTTGGGATCCGAGGCGCCGAACACCACGCGCCCCACCCGCGCGTGGATCAAGGCTCCAAAGCACATGAGGCAGGGTTCCAGCGTCACGTAGAGCGTGGCGCCGGTCAGCCGGTAGTTCTTCGCCCAGGCGCCGGCGCTGCGTAGGGCCAGGATCTCCGCGTGGGCCGTGGGGTCGTTCAGTTTCACCGGATGGTTGTGCCCTCGGCCCAGCAGGGCGCCTTCAGACACCAGCACCGCGCCCACGGGCACTTCATCCAGGCGATCCGCCTTCTCGGCCTCTTCGAGGGCGAGCTTCATGAAGTAGATGTCGTCGCCGCTCCACATGGATCCAGTGTGGCCGAAACAGTGCCGTCTACCTCGGAAGCAAAGGAGCAGTATGGCGGATTTCCCCTTGAATAAAAAGGCTGATCCTCCGTTTCCCAGGTCGTTACACTCACTTTGATCCTGAAGGATCGAGTCATTCTCACCGCCCCGCGACGGCTTGGCCTTCGCGGGGTTTTTGCAGAGCCACCGAGCGGGGGGAGGCACATGCACGCGCACCTGATCCTGAAGGACGGGACCATCTTCCGGGGGCGGGCGCCGTTGGGTTTCGGCGGGGGCGGCGAGGCGGTATTCACCACGGCCATGGCGGGCTACCAGGAGATCCTCACGGATCCCAGCTTCGCGGGCCAGATGGTCTGCATGACCTTTCCGGAGCAGGGCATCTACGGCATCCACGCCGATCTCAACGAAGGCGCGCGACCCTGGGCCACAGGCCTGCTCTGCCGCCGTGTGACCTTCGCGCCGGACCACATGCGGTCCGAAGGGGATTTGCCGTCCTGGCTCAAGCGCCACCACATCCCCGTGATGACGGACCTCGACACGCGGGCCCTCACCCAGCACCTGCGCGACCAGGGCTCCCAGCCCTCCCTCATCTGGACCGAGCTGGACGGCAGCCTGGATGCGGGCGTGGCCAAGGCCAAAGCCCTGCCGGACATGACCGGGCAGGCCCTCTGCGCCGAGGTGAGCTGCGAGGATCGCTACGAACTCAACCCCGGCGGCGCCTTCCGCGTGGCCGTGCTGGATGGCGGCATCAAGCTCAGCATCCTGAACCAGCTTGTGGGTGTGGGCCTGCACCTGGAGGTCTTCCCCTGGGACGCGCCGGCGACGGAGCTGGCCGACAAACGCTTCCACGGCCTCTTCCTCAGCAACGGCCCCGGCGACCCCGCCGCGATGCCCGGCATGCAGAAGGAAGTGGAAGCCTGCATCGGGAAGCTGCCCATCTTCGGCATCTGCCTGGGCCACCAGCTGCTGGGCCAGGCCTTCGGCGGCCGCACCTTCAAGCTCAAGTTCGGCCACCGCGGCGCCAACCAACCCGTGCATGACCTCATGACCGGCCGCATCGAAATCACTGCCCAGAACCACGGCTTCGCGGTGGATGAGGCCAGCCTGCCCAAGGAGATCGAGGTCACCCATAAGCACCTCAGCGACGGCACCGTCGAGGGCCTGCGCCACACCAAGCTGCCGATCTTCTCCCTGCAGCACCATCCCGAGGCCTCACCCGGCCCGCACGACGCGCACCCGGCCTTCCAGCGCTTCGTCGAGCTGATGGAGACCTTCCACAAATGACTGAATCGAAACCGCAGATGACGCAGATTTCGCAGATGGAAAACGCTGATTTCAAATCTGCGTCATCTGCGTCATCTGCGGTTAAATACGAGGTTTTCTGATGCCTAAGCGGACGGATCTGAAGAGTGTGCTGGTGCTGGGCTCCGGTCCCATCCAGATCGGGCAGGCCTGCGAGTTCGACTACTCGGGCACGCAGGCGCTGAAGGCCCTGCGGGAGGAGGGCATCCGCACCATCCTGCTCAATTCCAACCCGGCCTCGATCATGACGGACCCGGGTCGGGCCGACGCCACCTACATCGAGCCCCTCACCCTGGGCGTGCTGGAGAAGATCCTCGAGGCCGAGCAGCCCGATGCCATCCTGCCCACGGTCGGCGGCCAGACGGCCCTCAACCTCGCCATGGAGGCCCACGAGAGCGGCCTGCTGGAACGCACGGGCGTCCAGCTCATCGGCGCCCAGCCCGAGGCCATCAACCGCGGCGAGGATCGCCAGCTCTTCAAGGCCCTCATGGATGACCTGGGTCTTGAGACCTGCCGCGGCGGCTTCGCGCACAACATGGGCGAGGCCCGCGACCTGCTCAAGCTCACGGGCTTCCCCGCCATCATCCGCCCCAGCTTCACCCTGGGCGGCAGCGGCGGCGGCATCGCCTACAACGTGGATGAGTTCGAGACCATCGTGGCCCGGGGCCTGGATCTGAGCCCCACCAAGCAGGTGCTCATCGAGGAGAGCATCCTGGGCTGGAAGGAGTTCGAGCTGGAGGTGGTGCGCGACCTGGACGACAACGTCGAGGTGATCTGCTCCATCGAGAACCTGGATCCCATGGGCATCCACACCGGCGACAGCATCACGGTGGCGCCCGCGCTCACCCTCACGGACCCCGAGTACCAGCGCATGCGCGACGCGGCCCTGGCGGTCATCCGCGCCGTGGGCGTGGAGACGGGCGGTTCCAATATCCAGTTCGCCCTGGAGCCCGAGACCAGCCGCATCATCGTCATCGAGATGAATCCCCGTGTGAGCCGCAGCTCCGCGCTGGCGTCCAAGGCCACCGGCTTCCCCATCGCCTGGGTGGCGACGAAGCTCGCCCTGGGCTACCGGCTCTGGGAGCTGCCCAACGCCATCACCCGCATGACCAAGGCCGCCTTCGAGCCCGTGCTGGATTACGTGGTGGTGAAGATGCCGCGCTTCACCTTCGAGAAGTTCCCTCAGGCCGACAAGGTGCTGGGCACGCAGATGAAGAGCGTGGGCGAAGTCATGGCCATCGGCCGCAGCTTCCAGGAGGCCCTGCAGAAGGCCGTGCGCTCGCTCGAGGAAAGCCACAAGGGCCTCTCCGGCGCCCTGGAGGGTAAGTTGGATCTGGGCCGCCTCAAGGAGCACCTGCTGATTCCGGGACCCCAGCGCATCTTCTGGGTCTATCACGCGCTGAAGGCCGGCCACAGC
>CAVPLE010000163.1:0-4709 GCA_963705865.1 uncultured Holophagaceae bacterium
CTCTTCTTCTTCGGCACGTATTGCTGGGAACTCGCGGATCGTGGGCCCCGGCTCCGGCCCCGGCGCGTGGTCCCCGACCATCAGGACGCTGCGCCCCAGGTGCTGCTTCTGCGCCAAGCAGTCGATCCAGGCCACCGAGTAGGGCTCCGCAGTCCCCGGATCCGTGAGCAGGCTGAAAATTTCGTCGAGATTCTGCGCGGGCAGGTGCCGGACCTTCATCCAGGGCCCCGGGACGCGCCGGAGCCGAAGCCGGACGCGGGTGATAAGCCCCGTCAGGCCCATTCCGCCGACGGTCGCGCTGAAGATCCCCGCGTTCTCCTGCCTGGAGCAGGTCCTCCTCTCCCCGCCGGGGCAGAGAAGTTCGAAGGCTTCGACATACCTGGAGAATGAACCGTCGACATGGTGGTTTTTGCCGTGGACATCGCCGGCGACGGCGCCGCCGAGCGTCACGAACTGGGTTCCTGGCGTCACTGGGAGGAACCAGCCCCGCGAAAGAAACACCCTGCCGATGGCTCCGAGGCTGAGGCCGGCCTCGGCCTCGATCATTCCCGTAGACTCGTCGAAGGCGAGCATTCGATCGAGCCGTTCCATGGACACGACGCCCCGAGTACCGTCAAGGGAGGCGTCCCCATAGCTCCGTCCCAGTCCGCGGGGTACCAGGCCATGCAGGGCCCCCAGATCCCGGTCACGTTCAGGCCGGAACACGCGGCACCTGACCGTCGGGATCCGTCCCCAGCCAGACAATTCCTGATCGAGAGAGGGAAGTCGCATCCATCCTATTCCAAAAGCGCCCCAGTATTGCCTGTGCCAAGGCTTGACGCCAGCTAAATCCTGTGTGCTGATGAATCCATGCTCCGCAAGATCCGTGCTTACATGGCAATTATCCGGCCTATGCAGGCGTACAAGGCCGGCATTGTATGGCTTCCCGCCCTTTTCCATGGGCATGGAAGCCTGAAAACCCATGCCAGGACGCTGTTGTTTGCAGCCCTCGCGTGGTGGATGGCTAGCGTCGTCGTCTACATCCTGAACGACCTCAAGGACGCACCCCACGACCGCCTCAGGCCGGACCGTGCCCACCGTCCCTTGGCCAATGGCGAACTCACGCCATCGGATGCCATGGCCCTGGCGGCCCTGGTGCTCGGCGGCCTGATCCTCCTGCTCGTGCACCTACCTGCCCGCCTTTCCGTGCTCATCGGGATTTATGCCATCCTCAACTTCATGTACACCCTCGGACTAAAGGAATCGCTGGGGCTGCGGCAGGGCATTATCGCCAGCGGCTTCTGGCTCCGCCTTCAGAGCGGCGCCATTCCGGTCGTCCCCATCCCGCTGACGCCCTGGGCGGCCCTGTTCACGCTCGGCCTCGCCTACTTCCTGAACTGCCTCAAGGGCCTCGTCTCCTACACGGAGGACCACCACCGGGGCTACCGGTTCTCCATGGGCCTCGGCGCAGGCCTGGCCGGGAGCCTCGCCCTGGCCTCGCTGGTGGCCATCTGCCTCAAACGCGGCATCGAAGGCACCATGACCTGGCCCGAACTGCCTCCCCTCCTTTGCCTGATCGGCATGCAACGCACCGCCTTCGCGAGCTTTCGGAAGGACCTGGGGAAGGAACAGTCCCACGGGTTCTTCCTGGATCCAGTGACCGTGCTCGCCATGATCGGGTTCGTGGTCCTGTTCGTGGTTCGATAGGGTAGGGATCCACGGGCGCTGCCTCTGCCAGAGCGTGTGCCCCCCAGAGTACGAGGGTATTCGGCTGGGCTGGTCCGAGGGACTTAGGCAAAGCTATACTGCTCAAGAATCATGAGAACCCAATCTAACGCGCATCCCCAATTCAGCCTAACCCTCGAGCGCCTGGCCTTCTGGGCCGTCGCCCTGGCTGCCACCTCCCTCTACTGGCTTTCGCCGTGGCTGAAGATGGTGGATGCCCCTCAACACGCCGCCCAGGTCCAGATGTTCCTGGACTTGTTAATGCATCGATCGCCCTGGCAGGATCAGCTGCAGATCAACCTGTTCACGCCCTACTGGATCGGCTACGGCGTGACCGCCGTCCTGGCCCTGCTCTTTTCAGTGCCGACCGCGCTGAAGGTGGCTCTCTCCATCGCTTGGCTCAGCTTCGTGCTGAGCGGAACCTGGCTTCGTCGATCGGTCGGCAACCCTGCCTGGTGGGACTGGTTCCTGCTCCCCACCTTCTTCGGCTTCGCACACGAGTGGGGGTTCATCACATTCCTGCTCTCGATACCCTTCGCCCTGGTCTTCGCGGTCCGGGCTCGGGAATATTCCCTTGAGCCCACCCGGCGCCGCGGCCTGGGTCTAATTGCGCTGGGGACCCTCCTCTTCTTCTGCCATCTGCTGATCCTGATCTTCTGCCTGGCCCTGGGAGCCACCGTGGCCCTGCTGCGGGCCCGAAGCAGGATGGATGGCCTGCAGCGCCTGCTGCCCTTCGCAGGCTGCACGCCTCTCGTCAGCCTGTGGTGGCTGACACGACTCCAGGCTGAGGGTCAATCCCAACTCCCCACCCTTTGGCATTTGGGCTGGTATAGGCTGGCACGCCTCGGGGCCTACCTCACCGGGCTGGATGGCCTTTCCTGGCTCCTGGTGGGCTTTGTCGCCCTGGGATTCCTCGCCGGGGCCCGCCTGCGCAGGGAACCGGCCGACTGGGTGGGTCTGGCCATGGTGGGTGCCATTCTGTTTTTCGTACCTGACAGGGTCCTTGGCAACGGGTTCACCTTCCAGCGATTCGCTGTGTTCCTGGTGCCGATGGCCTTTCTTGCCTTCGAGGGCGGAGTGCCTCGCATGACGCGGCTTCGCGGCTTCGCTGGGAGGACCGTACCCTGGACGGTCGGCCTTGGAACGATAGTAATCCTGGGATTTCAGGCACGATCCACCCTTCGTTTCGCAAAGGAGAATCGTGAATTTATCCGTGTTCTGCAGGCCATTCCGCCAGGGGCCAGGGTATTGAGCCTGGTGTTCGATCCCTGGAATTCGCACTCCGATGTCGCTCCTACCTACCTGCACTTCCCTGTCTGGTACCAATGCGAACGGGGCGGCCTTGTGGACTTTAATTTCGCGTGTTTCTACCCACAGATCGTGCGCTACGCCCCAGGTCACCTTCCACCCACCAAGGCGGGGATCGAATGGAATCCAATTCGATTTCTTCACCCGCAATTTGACCTGCACCCGTACCGATACGTTGTCTTCCGCTCCAACGTTCCTCTTCCCAAGGCCTTCCTGTCGCGACCCACATGCGTTCTGGTTCCAGTCTACTTGTCCAATCCGTGGTGGGTCTTCGAATGCAAACCCCTTACGGGACCGATTCCCTCCTGAACATCGCCTCTCCCAAGGATCCGTCAAATGCACGAGCGCAAGCCCCCGCACCTGTCGGTCGTCAGCCCGGTGTTCAACGAGGCTGCCTGTCTGCCCGAACTGCTCCGGCAGCTCGGCGAAGTCCTCACCTCCATCGACCCAAATCATGAAATCCTCCTCGTGGATGACGGCAGTTCCGACAGTTCATGGGCACTTATCCAGGAGGCTCATGTGAAGGATACGCGGGTGAAGGGGCTTCGGTTTTCACGTAATTTCGGTCACCATGTGGCCATCATGGCGGGCATGGACTATGCCGATGGCGAGTGGGTAATCGTCATGGATAGCGACCTCCAAGATCCTCCCAGCGCCATCCCTGATCTATTATCCGAGGCCCTGAAGGGCTATGACGTGGTGGTCGCCCGGCGACAGGACCGTTCCCACGGGAGGCTGAAGCTGTTTCTAGCCCGGGCCTTCCACTCCACCCTCTCGCACCTCATGGGGACCACCTCCGATCCACGGGAGGGCGTCTTCCGCATCATCCGACAACCTGTGGTCCGCGCCATGCGCCGGACCCGGGAGCAGTCCCGGTTCTTCGTGGCCCTCGCCGATTGGGTCGGGTTCCGCAAGGGCTACATCGACGTGAAGCACGGGGCGCGTTACGCCGGAGAGACGAAATACCCCCTGCACAAACAGATATCGCTGGCAGCCTCCGCCATCCTCAGCTTCTCCGAGAAGCCTCTGATGATCGCCATGGGCCTGGGCATGGCAATTGCAATCGCCGGCCTTCTCTACGCGCTCACCATCGTGATCAGGGCCCTCATGGGCGGCATCGTGGTGCAAGGGTACGCGAGCCTCTTCAGCGCCGTCTTGGTCGTGGGAGGGTGTGGCATCATGACCACCGGTCTGGTGGGTCTCTACGTGGGGCGCATCTTCCAGCAGGTCAAGGGACGCCCCCTTTACGTGCTCTCTGACATGGCCGGTCCCGCCGAACGGGCCGAATCCGATCCCACCTTCCTGAGGTTAGCACAATGAAAGTCGACTTCTTCCGCCACGACCTGACCTCCGCGGATGCGGAGCGGATCGCCTCCGTGCTGGCCACGCCCTTCATCACCTCCGGCGCCGTCGGCCGCGAAGTCGAGGCTCAAATGGCCCAGTTCTTCGATGTCCCGGAGGCCCTCCTCGTCAACAGCTGGACCAATGGCGCCCTGGCAGCCCTGCTGGCCATGGACGTGAAAGCCGGAGACGAGGTCATCGTCCCCGCCATGACTTTCATCGCCACGGCGAACATCGTAGAGCTCATCGGCGCCAGGCCTGTCTTCGTGGACATCGACCCCGAGACCCTGCTCATGACTGCCCAGGCGGTACGGTCAGCTCTCACGCCACGAACCCGGGTCGTGATAGCAATACAT
>CAVPLE010000164.1:0-3943 GCA_963705865.1 uncultured Holophagaceae bacterium
CTCTATCGCTCGAACCTCGCCTTGATCGACCTCCTCTGCGACCTGGTGGATCAGCACCTGGGCCGCCCCCAGGGCACCAGCCGCAAGCTCAAGACCTTCGTCCAGGACCGTGCGGGGCACGATCGGCGGTACGCTATCGATGCGGCGAAGATCAAGCATGAGCTGGGATGGGTGCCGGAGCATGGTTTCGAGGAGGGCCTGCGATCCACAGTGGCGTGGTACCTGCGTCATGAGGCCTGACTGAATGTTGCATAAGGATAGGGACCAGGAAGTGGAAGGAGAATCACGATGAAAGCGGTCATTCTCGCAGGAGGGATGGGGACTCGAATCAGTGAGGAAACCCAGATTCGACCGAAGCCTATGATCGAAATCGGCGGCAAACCAGTTCTTTGGCACATCATGAAGATCTATTCCACTTACGGGATCACAGATTTTGTGGTTTGTTGCGGTTTCAAGGGATATGTGATCAAGGAGTACTTCTCCAACTATTTTCTGCACACCTCTGATGTGACCTTCGACATGAGCGACAACCGGATGGAGGTGCATCACCAATCCGCAGAGCCCTGGCGAGTCACCTTGGTGGACACCGGGGAAGCGACCATGACAGGGGGGCGAATCAAACGTATTGCCCCCTTCATCGATGGGGATTTCTGTCTGACCTATGGTGATGGCGTCGCAGATGTGGATATCCAGGCTCTGGTGGCCTTCCATCGCGAACAGAACACACTCTGCACCCTGACCGCAGTCCAGCCTCCGGGAAGATTCGGGGCCTTGGATATGAGCGGCTCGCGGATCCTCGCCTTCCAGGAAAAGCCCCAGGGAGACAGCTCCTGGATCAATGGCGGCTTTTTCGTCTGTTCACCCAAGGTGCTGGATCTCATCGAGGGCGACGGGACCATTTGGGAGCGAAAGCCCCTGGAAACGCTTGCCCACCAGAATCAGCTTTCCGCCTATCTGCACAGGGGGTTCTGGCAGCCCATGGATACCCTCCGGGACAAACTCCACCTTGAAGACCTGTGGGCCTCTGGACAGGCGCCCTGGAAGGTGTGGTGATGTTCCAAAATACCTATCAAGACAAACGGGTTCTGGTCACTGGGCACACCGGATTCAAGGGTTCCTGGCTCACGCGCTGGCTGCTTGATCTAGGGGCCCACGTCACCGGGTTGGCTCTGGCTCCAAAGACCGAACCCAATCTTTTCACCTTGCTTGAGCTGGATCAGGAGATCGAACACCACCTCGTGGATGTTCGAGATCAGGGGGCGCTCCATCGTCTCATCGAAAGCACCCGGCCCGAGATTGTCTTTCATTTGGCGGCTCAGGCTCTGGTGCGTTCCAGCTACCTGGATCCAAAGGAAACCTGGGATGTCAATGTGGGGGGAACCGTCAACTTGCTGGAGGGCTTGCGCCAGGTAGGGGGAGTTCGTGTCTGCCTCGTGGTGACCTCTGATAAGTGCTATGAAAACAAGGAGCAGGTTTGGGGATACCGGGAATCCGACCCGATGGGCGGCCATGATCCCTACAGCTCAAGCAAGGGAGCCGTAGAATTGGCCGTCGCTAGCTGGAGGCGCTCCTTTTTCATGGATCCAGATGGCCTACGCTTGGCTTCCGCCCGCGCGGGAAATGTCATCGGCGGGGGCGATTGGGCGATGGATCGGATTGTGGTGGATTTCGTAAAAAGCATCGAAGCGGCGGATCCGCTTGTGCTTCGCAACCCAGGAGCCACGCGCCCATGGCAGCATGTGCTGGAGCCGCTATCCGGTTACCTGGCACTCGGCGCGCGGCTGTACCAGGAGGACGGCTGGAAGCTGGCCCAGGGATGGAACCTAGGCCCGCGTGACGAAAGCGTCGTGGATGTGGAGACCTTGGCTCGGACCCTGGTTTCCGCTTGGGGAAAAGGGGAGGTTCAGATCAATCAGGATCCGAACCAACCCCACGAGGCAGGTCTTCTCAAACTTGATTGTTCCAAGGCAAAGGCGATTCTTGGCTGGCACGGGGTATGGGATTTCCAGGAGACCGTTCGTCAGACTGTGGAATGGTACCGAGGGCATCACCAGGGAGAGGATGTAAAACATCTGACCCACAAACAGATCGAAACCTATGAAACGGCTGCTGCTAGGGCCCGGCTCCCCTGGACCCATTGAATCTGGAATCACTCATGACTGACCGCATGGCTCAACTTCGCCAGGAAATCCTGGAACGCACCCGGGAACTCATCCGGCTCCGGGAAGCCCCCAAGCCGTTCATCCCCGGCCAATCCATAGTGCCCTATGCCGGTCGCGTCTTTGACGAGGAGGAGGTGGCGGCAGGGGTTTCCTCCATGCTCGATTTCTGGCTGACCCTGGGTCCCGAAGGGGAAGCCTTCGAGACGGAATTGGCCAGCCTCCTCGGGGTGTCTCGAACCATCCTGGTGAACTCCGGAAGCTCCGCCAACCTGGTGGCGATGGCGACCCTCACCAGCCCCAAGCTGGGTGAGCGCCGCATTCGCCCAGGCGACGAAGTCATCACCGTGGCGGCAGGCTTTCCCACCACCGTGGCCCCCATCATCCAGTGCGGGGCGGTACCCGTCTTTATCGATAACGATCCAGCGACCGGCAACGTGCGGGTAGATCGCCTCGAAGAGGCCTATGTGGCCGGCAGGACCAAGGCGGTGATGATCGCCCACACCCTGGGTAACCCGTTCGATCTGGGCGAAGTGGTGCGGTTCTGCCGTGAGAACGGGCTGTGGCTCATCGAAGACAATTGCGACAGTCTGGGCAGCCGCTACGGGGATGCCCTGACGGGCACCTTCGGCGATCTTTCGACTCAGAGCTTCTATCCGCCCCATCACCTCACCCTGGGAGAGGGGGGGGCGGTCAACGTGGCGAAGGAACCCCTGCTCAAGCTCGTGGCGGAAAGCATCCGGGACTGGGGCCGGGACTGCTGGTGCCCCTCCGGGAAGGACAACACCTGCCATCGCCGCTTCGAATGGCAGCTGGGCGAGCTGCCCCAGGGCTACGACCACAAGTACATCTACAGCCATCTGGGCTACAACCTGAAGCCGTTGGACCCCCAGGCCGCCATCGGCCGTCAGCAGCTCAAGAAGCTGCCGGGCTTCATCCAGTGCCGCATCGACAACTGGAACCGCCTGAGGGCAGGCCTGGCGGATCTTGCCGATGTTCTCGACTTCACCCTGCCGACTCACGCCACGGGCTGGTCCGAATCCGGTTTCCACTGGGAAGCCGGTAAGCCAAGGGTCACCCCCAGCTGGTTCGGGTTCATGATGCTGGTGAAGCCCGGCGCACCTATCAGCCGGACAGGCTTGGCCCAGGCCCTGGATATGGCCAAGATCGGCAATCGCATGCTGTTCGGCGGCAACTTGGTCCGCCAGCCAGCCTTCGTCCAGCTGAACCGTGATACGCATGGCACGGCTTTCAGGGTGGTGGGCGACCTGGCGGGAGCCGATCGCATCATGAATGATGCGATCTTCATCGGGACCTACCCGGGTCTTCGGCCCGAGCATCTGGATTACATGATCGCCGCCGTACACCGGGCATTTGGACGAGCATGAGCATGAATCAGCGAGCCCATCCTCCGCTCCCCGCGTCGGACCTTGCGGAGGTCTCAGAGCGGGTGATGGCGGTGGCCGGTGATCTCCGGGGCGCCTCCATCCTGGTGACAGGTGGAACTGGCTTCGTGGGAACCTGGTTGGTGGAATCCTTTCTTCACCTGGACCGGATCGCCGATCTCGGAGCCCGGATGGTGGTGCTGACCCGAGATGCGGATGCATATGCAGCCCGTGCCCCCCATCTCGTTTCAGACCGGCGACTGTCCATTCAGGTGGGGACACTTGGGTTAGCTGGGTGCTTCGATGGACTCGAAGGCATCACCCATGTCATCCATGCTGGATCGGATGTGAATCGCAGAATGAGTCCGGAGGAGGCGCTGGAAGCCCTCAGAACCCTGG
>CAVPLE010000165.1:0-11140 GCA_963705865.1 uncultured Holophagaceae bacterium
AGTGAACCTGGATTGTGAACCTCGATGCGGTTGCTGAACCGGATGATCTGGATGGGTTCGTTGATCCGATAACTGCGGTGCATCAAGGCATTCGCAAGCGTTTCTCGAATGACCTTGCGGGGGAGTACGGGTTCTTGCACGCTTTGAAGGGATCCTTCGGGCAGATGAAATCCCTTGGGAAGGTCGTCGATGATCGCGGCTTCGGCTTGTCTCAGGGCTAACAGCAGCGCCTTTCGGATATCCAAAGATTGGAATCGCCGCTCAGGATCGTCGATCCACTCCGTACCGATCACCCGAATGTAGTCCACCCGAGTCGCAGGCAACAGTCGGCGCAAGGCCGCACTTTTGCCGAAGAGTAAGATACCAGCGAGTGTCGCTTTAAAATGACCATCTACGTTTCGGGTTGCACATAGAGATTCCAGCAAATCTGAATCGGAATATCCCAGTTCTTCGGCATTCACATTAACAAGCGCCCGAAGGCGGCGGTACTCGGAGATGGCGGCCGGATCAAAATCGTCCCAAGAGGAGTCCCGAATCACAGCCGCATCGTAGCTTTCAGTTGGAGCATCCTTTCCGCGCAGTGCCCAAATGTCCTCCTCAGCGCAGCGCTGATCTGTACTTCCAATTCGCCGCCATGCACCCCGAGGAAGGGAAACGCTTTTCAGAAAAATCGGCTTTGCACTAGCAGGGGCCTCGGGGATATAAACCACCAACACGGTTTTGTCTTCGATTCGCTCCAGATTCATTTCTGGCCGCACAACTTGGTTGAAGACTGAGGCGCATTGACTGGCAAGGTCTGCCTGAACCTTGTCCGGATCAGAAAGCCCATCCGGTCGGTAGACCCTATCGCCGAACAGATTTATTTCCCATGTAACACCGAGCAGCAAATACCCGCCGCCTAGATCTGGCTCGTTACTAAAAGCAGAGATCGTTTCAAGAATAGATTTCCCTACTTCTCTTCCACGCTTAGCTTCAATACCTGCGCATTCATCTGAACTGTTCAGTTCCTGTAGGAGGTGTTCCGCGCTGCGCATGTATCCATCTCCTGGGGGCCGAAATCACTGCTTCTTCCCGTGCTCCGCCACCACCAACGTACGGATGCCACCGCGGATGAGGAAGTCGCCCTCGACGCGCATCCACTGGGGCTTCGTCGCTTTCACCAGGTCGTCGAGGATCTGGTTGGTGACGGCTTCGTGGAAGGCGCCCTGGTCGCGGAAGCTCCAGAGGTAGAGCTTGAGGGACTTCGATTCCACGCAGAGCTGGTCGGGCTGATAGAGAATTCGCAGCTTGGCGAAGTCCGGCTGGCCCGTGAGCGGGCAGAGGCAGGTGAACTCCTCCGTTTCGAAGGTGATGGTGAAGGGTCGCCCCGGCCGGGGACTCGCAAAGGTGTCGAGCTTCCCTGTGGGGCGCGTCACCACGTAGGTCGGCAGCTGCTCGGGTAGTGTGGGCTTTGTGGGTTTGGTGTGCTTCTTGGTGGCCATGGATCATCCGGAGGAAAGAGGGCGCGCGCTCTCCAGATTACCCTCACCGGCCCAGGGGCATGGGCTTCAGGCCCACGGGCTGCCGGGGGTGGCGCGCGTAGGTTCCGGCTCCGGCGTCTCCCTTCGAACCGAAATAGCGCTTGGCGGCGAGGGTCTGAGGCAGGTGCCGGACCAGATGCCACAGGCTCCACCGATGCTCCCACAGGCGCCGCCCGAAGCGGTGGCGGTAGCCCTCGCTGCTGTAGAAGCGCTTGATGTGCCCGTTGTAGAGCTCCTCCATCTGGGCCCGCGAGGCGAACCCTGCGGGTCGGAAGACCGGGTTGACGCAGTTGAGCAGCCGCCAGTCCTCGATGAAATCGCCATCCGTGCCTGCGACACACTCGGCCCAGAGCGGCGCGCCATGCAGGGGGCTGAACTTGGTGAGGTTCATGTCATCCAGGTCCAGCGAGAGGATGAAATCGCTGGTGCGCTGGAAGGTTTCCGGCGTTTCGCCGGGGAGGCCGAAGATGAACAGGCCCTTGGCCCGCAGGCCGGCGGCGTGAACCTTCTCCACGGTGTCGCGCACCGATTCCAGGGTCACCCCCGCCTTGTGGCGCGCCATCATGCCCGGATCGGCACTCTCCACGCCGAGGCTCACCATGATGCAGCCCGCCCGCTTCAGCAGCTGCAGCAGCTCCACCGAGGTGTGGCCCGTGCGGATGATGCAGTTGAAATCCATGCCGAGGGGCTCGTCGAGGAGGCGCTGGCACAGCTCGGTGATGCGGCCCTGGTGGGCTGTGAAGAGGTCATCGTAGAAGTTGATGTGGCGGACGCCGAAGCGGTCCCGCAGGTGCTTCATGTGGGCGTGGATGTAGGCCGGGCTGTGGAACCGGTACTGGTGCTCGAACACCGTGCGGTCGCAGAAGGAGCAGGTGTAGGGGCAGCCCCGCGAGGTGATCATCGTGGCCCCGAACCGCTTCACGTAGCTGAAGAGGGGCAGGTGGTAGCCCCTGGGGAAGCCCGCCAGCTTCTCGTAGGCCGGAAAGGGCAGGTCATCCAGATCGAGGACGCGCGAGCGCCGGGGGTTCGTGACGATGCGGTCCCCGTCGCGCCAGACCAGGTTCGGGATCTCCGCCGGGGGCTTGCCCTCCGCCAGGTCCAGCAGCGGCCCCTCGCCTTCCCCCAGGCAGAGGAAGTCGAGCTCGGGGAAACTCTCCAGCAGCGGCGCACCCAGGCTTGACGCGTGGGCATTCCCCACCACGATGGGGAGGTCAGGCCGCGCGGCCTTCAGCAGCGCCGCCAGGTCCACGGCGTCCATGAAGCCCGAGGTGGTGGCTGAGAAACCGACCAGGTCAGGGCTCGTGGCCAGGATCCCGGCCACCTGGTCCTCCAGGCGGGTCGGGGCCTGGGGCCCGAGGCAGTCGTGTACCGCCGTGGGATGGCCGTGCTGTTCCAGCCAGGCCGCCAGCGACAGGATGCCCACGGGCGCGAGACGGTTCGCCAGCACCGAGAAATCCGGCTGGCCGGGAACGAAGTTGAATCCTGAGGGGTGGACGAGGGTGACACGCATGGGCGGCCTTATTCTGAGCGCCTTTCCGTGTCCAGGATCACGAAGAGGGAGCCTCGTCAAACGATACCATTGGCGTGGCGACAGCCCTTCCTCCCTGGTATCCATGCCTTTCCAGCTCGGCCTCAGTGGCCTCCCCGGCTATGACCTCCACGCCTTCCGGCACATCCGGGAGAATGCCCGCCTGCATCCGGACGTGCCCCTGCCCATCGGCGACATCGGCCACGACGCCGCGGCGGTGCTGGTCCGCGATGGTCAAGCGGTCTTCGCGGTGGAGGAGGAGCGCCTGAGCCGCTTCAAACACACCATGGGCCTTCCCGGGCGTGCGGCCCAAGCCTGCGCCCAGGCCGCCGGTCTCTCTGTGGCACAGCTTCCCGCGGCCCACTACCTCGATCTGAACGAGGACCACCTGCGCCGGCACCTCCAGGCCAGCGGAGGCTCCGACTCCCGCGTGGAACAGGCCATACGGGCCGAATTCCAGCGGACGCGTGAGGCCGCCGGCGCGTTCCGGGAGGCGTTCCCGGACCTGGAGGCCGTGGACCACCACCTGGCCCACGCCGCCAGCGCCTACTACCTCTCCGGCTTCGAGCGCAGCCTCGTCCTCGTGATGGATGGCAATGGGGAATCCGCCTCCCTCAGCCTCTACCTGGGCGAAGGCCCTGACCTGCGGCTTCTCCTTTCCCTGCCCACCACCAGCTCCCTGGGTCTGCTTTACGCCTTCGCCACGCACTTCCTCGGCTTCGAGCCCATCGAGGATGAGTACAAGGTCATGGGCCTCGCCGCCTACGGCGAAGGCGACGACACCTACCTGCCCTTCTTCGAGGGGCAGCTCCTGTGGGAAGGGAACGCGCGCTTCACCATCCCGGCCCTGCTCAAGGAGCCGGCCAGCCGCACCGTGCGCTGGAGCCGGCAGCTGGGCGCGGCGCGTCAGCCGGAAGAGCCCATCGAGGCGCGGCACATGGCCCTGGCGGCGGGCCTGCAGAAGGCCCTGGAGCGGGCCGTGCTCCGGCTCGTCGAGCCCGTCGAGGCCGCCCACCGCACCCTCCACCTCTGCCTCGCCGGCGGTGTGGCCCTGAATTGCAGCCTGAACGGCGTGCTGGATCGTAGCGGGCTGTTCGACCGCCTCTTTGTGCAGCCCGCCGCAGGCGACCCCGGCGCGGCCCTGGGTGCCGCCCTGGTGGCCGAGCGCCGACGCCGTGGTGCCGTGCCGCAGGGGCGGATGGCGACCCCCTACCTGGGACCGGCCTTCACGGCGGCTGATATCGAGACAGCCCTCCAATCCCACGCCTCAGCCCTCGCATGGGAACGCCCGGAAGATCTCCTGGACCGCACCCTCGACCTGATCGGCGCGGGAAAGGTCGTGGGGTGGTTCCAGGGCCGCATGGAGTTCGGACCGCGGGCCCTGGGCAACCGCTCGATCCTCGCCGATCCCCGGTGCCCGGACATGAAGGACCGCGTGAACCGGGCCGTGAAGAAACGCGAGGAGTTCCGCCCCTTCGCCCCCTCCGTCACCGCCGAGGGCGCGGATGCCTTCTTCCACCTGCGGAGCTTGGACCAGTACGAGCACATGACCGTGGCCGTGAAAGCCCGCCCGGAGCGCGCCCCGGAGATCCCCGCCGTGGTCCACGTGAACGGCACGTCCCGGGTGCAGGCGGTGCGCCGGGAGGCCAACCCCCGCTACTGGGAACTCCTCACGCGCCAGGGCCGGCGCACCGGCGTGCCGATCCTGCTGAACACCTCGTTCAACATGCGGGGCGAGCCCATCGTCTGCTCCCCGGAGGACGCCATCCGCTGCTTCCTGGGCACCGGGCTCGATGCCCTGGTCCTGGAAGACACGCTGGTGGTCAAGCGCGCCTAGCGGATTCTCAAAGCCGCAGCCCTTCGGGGATGAAGGCGTAGGGGATCGGATCAACGAGACCCGCCTCCTGGAAGCCGCGGAGGCGCAGGTGGCAGGAATCGCAATGGCCACAGGCTTCCGTTTCGCCCTGGTAGCAGGACCAGCTCAGGTGCAGGGGCGCCCCGAGCTCGATGCCCCGACGCACGATCTCGGCTTTGCGGAGGTGGATGAGGGGCGCGTGAAAGACGAGGCGGGTCTCGGGTTTCGTGCCGAGGTTGGCGGTCTGCTCGAAGCTGCGCAGGAAGGCCTCGCGGCAGTCCGGGTAGCCGCTGCTGTCCTCCTCCACGAAACCCACGAAGATGGCGGACGCACCCAGCACCTCGGCCCAGCTCACGCAGGTGGCTAACAGGTGCGCGTTACGGAAGGGCACGTAGCTCACGGGTACGCCCGGGCGATCCAGCTCACCCTCGGGCAGGGCGATGGAGGCATCCGTGAGCGCCGAGCCACCAATGGCCTTCAGGGTGTCGAAACCAATCACCAAGCGCCTGGAAGCGCGGACTTCGTAGAAGTCCGCGATCTCGCGAAAGGCTTGCCTTTCGCGATCTTGAGTACGCTGGCCGTAGTCCGCATGCAACAAGGCCAGCTCGTAGCCCTCGGCTTTCGCGATGGCGGCGGTGACGCAGCTGTCCATGCCGCCGGAGAGGGAGACGACGGCAAGCTCAGGCATGACGGATCCCTTCCGCCCACGCTTCCAGCTCATCCATCTCGCGCTGAAGCCGCCCGGCTTCAGCGCCATCCTCCGCCTTCGGTGGAACCTGGTAGGGCGTGCCGTACTTGATCACGCAGGTGGCGAAGGGGAACGGGATCACCATGCGGTCCCAGGTCTTCAGTTCGAAGCTGTGGTCGAAGGCGAGGCTCACGGGGATGATCCAGGCGCCGGTCTTCCGAGCCAGGGCGATGGTGCCGGGTTTCAGCTCCATGAGGGGGCCCCGGGGACCGTCGGGCGTGATGCCGAAGTCCCAGCCGTGTTTCACGGCCTGGATCATGCGCACCAGGGCCCTGGCGCCATCCTCACTGGCGGTGCCCCGCACGGCGTGGATGCCGAACCACCGCCAAGTGGCGGCGCTGCGCTCGCCGTCCTTGCTGTCGCTGGAAAGGATGGCCACGCCGCGAGTCTCCCCTTCGGCGTTCCGGCGCTGGAAAGGATAGGCCAAGGGCATCATGAAGAGGCGACGGTGCCAGAAGGCGAGGATGAACCGCTGGTCGCCGTCCACCAGGCCCTCCACGGCCTCGAGCCCTTCACGGCGGACCCGCAAGGTGTAGGACCAGAGCTTGGTGAGACCCGCCACCAGGAAGGGCACCACGCGGAAGTTCAGCCATACGGACAAGGGCGAACCCAGCGGCCGACCCCGCTCGGCGATGGCCACGCGTGCCCTCATGGCAGCAGGTCCTCGCGGGTGATGGGATACATCGTCCCGCAGTAGTCGCAGCGGACCTCCACCGGGCCGGGCTCCAGGAAGAGCTCCGCCTTCTGCGCTTCTGGAAACCGGCGCAGGGTTTCGAGCAGCGCCTCGCGTGTGCAGCGGCAGCGGTAGAAGATCTCCGTGGCCACCAGATCATCGGCACCTTGTCCCTGCGACACCCAGGTGGCCAGGAAATCCGGCGTGCGCTCCCAGAAAGGCACCACCTCAAGGCCTTCGATGGCCTGGACGAGCCGCGCCAAGCGCTCCGGGGGGCAGTCCGGGAGAGGTTCCACCAGCAGGCCGCCGGCCTCACCGGTGCCGTGATCGCACCAGAGGGTGAGGCTGGCCTGGATCTGCTCCGACTGCTGGAGGTAATGCTCCACTTGGACCTGGATGCCACCTTCCACCAGGGGGAGGTGGCCCACATAAGGCTGGCCCGAGGCGTTGGAACGCATCACCTGGAAGACGCCCGGGCCAAGGATCCAAGCCTCGGCCTGCTCGGGCCCGGGATCCAGGACGCCTCGGATGGTGCCATCCGGCCAGCTGTCGGTCACCACGGCCTTGGCCCGACCCGAGCCCTTCACCAGCAGCTGCAGGCGCTCGGCGAAGAGGGTGCGGCCCTGGAGCAGGGCCGTGGCCGTGAGCAGCTCTGTGAGGCAGGCGCAGGCGGCCGGATCCAGGTGCGGATGGGCGCGCCGCACGCCGTCCCAGAGGGGGCTGGCGTCCACCGAGGACAGTCGGATGTGGCGATCCTTGGTGAGGGATTTGACCACCCGGGCCTGGGGCACAGTCTCAGTCATCGATTCAATCCCAGCCGATCTGGCGGCCCTTGTTCTGCTGCTCCAGCCAGGCCATCAGGGGCTTGAAATAGTCCATCATGGCGCGGGTGGAGAGGTCCTCGCCCGTGGATTCCTTCAGGACCTTCCGCCAGTCCTCGGTGGCGCCCTTCTCGATGATCTTCTTCAGGAACGCGCCCACCTCCTTGTTCCCGGCGTAGTTGCAGCTGCGGGGATCCTGGTGGAGGATCTGGCGCGCGATGTGGTCGTGCATCTGGAACTTGAAGACCGTGGCCCAGCCGTAGCTGTAGTAGTAGGCGGGGTTGTCGTTGATGTGGGTCTTGGTGGCGGCGTCGCAGAACTGCTCGCCGCGGGGGCTCGGCGGCTCCACGCCCTGCTCGTCGCGCACGAGCTTCCACCAGCGGGCATTCATCTGGTCGGCGGGCATGGCCTTGCCGTAGAACTCCGCCTCCCACTCGGGCATGGTGCCGCAGGACCAGTACATGAAGGGGATGGCCACCTCCAGCGCGTCGTTCAGCAGCACCTGCATCTGGTCGACCTTGTAGTCCGCTGGCAGCACGCCCGCGGACTTGAGATACGGGATCTGCCGCGTGGCCATGGCGATGAGCTCGCCCACGCCCTCGTGGAAGCTGGGGTTGGCGCCGTCCCGCAGGAGGGGCGGCACGTCGGGCCGGGTGTAGCTCATGAAGTAGTAGCCGTGGCCCAGCTCGTGATGGACCGTCTCGAACCACTCGGCGTTGGCCTCCACGCTCATGAGGGAGCGGATGTCGTGGTCCAGGTCCAGGTGCCAGCAGGAGGCGTGGGCGTTCTTCTTGCGGGGATCGCCGGCCTTCACGGGGTAGAGGTCGGACTTGGCCCAGAAGCTGGCGGGCAGCGGCTCGAAGCCCAGGCCCACGTAGAAGGACTCGGCGGTCTTCACGATGCGCTCGGGCTGCCAGCCCTTGAAATAGGGATCGAAGTCCACGGCGCTGACGAACCCGGTCCAGTTCTGACTCCAGCGGTTGTTGATCCAGTGGGCGGGGATGGCCTTGGGCACGGGCTGGCCATATTTCTTCGCCATCTCGTACTTCACCCACGTGTGCAGCTGCAGGTAGAGGGGCTTCAGCTCGGCCAGGAACTTCCGGTTGAAGGCCATCATCTCCTCGGTGGTCAGGCCGTAGCGGGCCACCTGGAGGGCGAAGTAGTCGTGGTAGCCCAGCTCCTGGGCCACGCCATTGCGGAGATCGCGCAGGCGCACCAGGCCGTCCTTCAGGGGCACGCCGATCTCCTTGCTGGCCTCCCACCACATCCGGCGCTCGGCCAGATCGCGGCTGGAGGCGAGCTTGTCGTCGATGTCGTTGGCGCTGACGGGCCGGCCGCCCACCTTGAACTGGTAGCCGTTCATGATCGAGACCTGCTTCGTCTCCGCCTCGATGCGCTCGGCGACGAGCTTGGGCTTGGTCATGGGCCCCTCGGCGCCGTAGGGCATGAGCAGCACGCGCTCGAGCTGGCGCACGGTCTTCTCGTCGAGCTGGGCGCGCTGCTTCAGCAGCTCCTTGGCCTCGGTGATGACCATGGGGTTGCCGTTGAAGGCGGCGAAGGCCTTGCCCGCCCACTCGGCGGCGGCGTCATGCTCCGGCTTCACGTCGGTGGAGGCGGCCCAGGTGGCCTCCTGGCTCACGTAGTAGAGGGACTGGTAGCCGGCGTTCACCAGCTTGAGGAAGCGGTCGGCCCGCTCCTGCGGCGGGGAGATGGCCTGGGCCAGAAGAGGCACACCGAGAACGAGGGCTGGGAGGAAGCGCATGGGGGGGGCTCCAAGGAACCCCCTATTGTGCCTTCGCGGGGGGCGGCCGTCAGCAGGGGAGGAGGAGACTGAAGTTCGAGCCGAAGCCCACCTGGCTCTGGGCGCGGATCTGACCTCGGTGTGCGGCCACCAGCCGCTGGACGATGGCCAGGCCCAGGCCCACGCCCTTGCTGGCATCGCTGCGCTCGGTCTGCCGGAAGGGATCGAAGATGAACGGGAGATCCCCCGCCGGGATGCCGCGCCCCGTGTCGATCACCGAGAGTCGGAGGAAGCGCAGGCCGGCCTCCACGCCCGAGCCGAACTCCACCCCGGCCTCCACCCGCACGGCCCCGCCCCGGGGGGTGAACTTGAAGGCGTTGTCCACCAGGTTCACCAGGGCCCGATCCAGTTTCAGGTGGTCGCCCCGGAAGACGGGCAGGTCCCCGGGGATCGCCACCTGGAATTCCACGCCGGCCGAGGCCGCGCGCAGGTGGTACTGACCCAGCAGGGCCTCCAGCCAGGGGGCCGGGTGGATCTCGCTGAACTCCATGGGGATCTGCCCGGTGTCGCTGCGGTAGATCTCCAGCATCTCATCGAGCAGGTTCTTAATCCGCGTGCAGGAGTCTTCGGCCTTCCCCAGGGTGTCGTCGCGAACCACACCCCCACCCCGGATTTTTTCAAGGACGAGCCCGAGGACCGTGAGCGGCGAGCGGAGATCGTGCACCAGCATGGTGGTGAAGTTGGTCTTGAGGGTGTTGACTTCCTTGAGCTTGAGGTTGGCGTCCAGCAGGTTCTGGTTCTGGATCTCCAGCTCGCGCTGGAGCCGGCCCAGGTTCACCTGATGCTCGACCCGCACCAGCACTTCCTCGGCGCTGAAGGGCTTGGTCACGTAGTCGCGGCCGCCCACGCGGAAGGCCTTCACCTTGTCCAGCGGATCGTCCAGGGCGCTGATGAAGATGATGGGAATGCGGGCCAGCGCGGGCTCCTTCTTGAAGGCCTCGCAGGTCTCATAGCCATCCAGGCCCGGCATGTTCACATCGAGCATCACCAGCTCGGGCGGGTGGCGGCGGGCCGCTTCCAGCGCCATGGCGCCGGACGGCACGGCCCGCACCCGGTACCCCCGCTCCCGCAACACCGCCCCCAGCAGGTCAAGGTTGGCCGCGTTGTCGTCCACGATGAGGATGTCGCCCTGGGGCACCAGCATGTCGATCTCCGCAATCAGGTGTTCAGCGCGTCAAGCAGTTCCTGGAGTTTGTAGTTCCGGAGCAGGTGCCGGAGCCCCTCGGCGATGGGGTGAGTCCCCAACTGGTGGACCAAGGTCAGAGCCGCCTCGGTATCGCCGATCAGGACCGCATGTTTCAGATCGGCTTGCCAGGCCTCGGGCTGAAGCTTCAGACTGGCCAGGTCGCCGGAGGAGGGAGGTGCGGCCTCGGGCTCCCGGGTCAGGAAGCGCAGGCCCAGCAGGCGGCCCGCAACTTCGAAGAGCTGCGCCTCTCGGAACGGCTTGCCGAGAAAGTCGTCGAAGCCCGCCTTGCGAAGGGTCTCGCGATCCAGGTCGATGACGCTCGCGGAGATCGCCACCACGAAGGTGTGGGGCAGATTCTGCTCCAGCTCCTTCCCCCGCAGTATCTGGAGCGCCTCGAAACCACTCATGCGGGGCATGCGCAGGTCCATCCAGATCAGGTCCGGGCGCTGGCGTTCCCAGAGCTCCAGGGCTTCGACCCACTGCTTCATCCGTTCCGGAGTTCGGATCAACAGGATTCCGTGGGATCCGATAAGTTTTCCCGGCGAGCCATAGGGGTGCGATCCGGCCTCCCCCCTTCGAAATTCCACCGCCACCGCCGGCATATCCGCCTTGCCGGTCCAGGCCATGATCTCCAGCGGTTTTCCGGTTTTCGGGTCGTCCACAGTGGTCTTGTCGTTCTCGTTCCGGTAGTGCATCTTCAGTTGATGCTGCCCAAGCTCGGCCAGCGCGAAAAAGTAACTATCGAGTCCTCGCACCGCGGAGGGCGGCGCCAGCGCCGGCGACAGCATGACCGGCTTGCCGTCCACCATCTGCCTGACGGATAAACGATGGAGCCACTCGATCAACTTTGTTTCGCCAGCCTTGATCAGAACGAAATCGTCCGCTTGCACCGGCCGTTTCTCCGGCTGTTTGGGCCCGGCATAGGTAATTGGTATCAAAATTGGTTTCAGGGTCTGTCCCGATCCATCCACCAATTCAAATTCAATGCCGCCATTTCAGCAATATCAC
>CAVPLE010000166.1:0-21174 GCA_963705865.1 uncultured Holophagaceae bacterium
GGGCAGTTCCACGAAGTCCCGGGGCGTGCCGGCCGTACCCGATAGCGACCCGCGTAGAAGAGGCCGTGGAGGCCATGGCCGAACTCGTGGAAGAGGGTGCGCACCTCGTCCGAGGTCAGCAGCGCGGGGCGATCGCCCGCCGGAGCCGTGAAGTTGCAGACGTTCACCACCACGGGATCCACCGGCTTCCCGTCCTGGATCCAGGCCTGCCGGTAGTTGCTCATCCAGGCACCGCCGCGCTTGCCAGGCCGCGGATGGTAGTCCACGTAGATGAGGCCCAGGTGCCGGCCATCCTTCTCCTTCACCTCGAAGCAGCGCACGTCCTTTTGATAGACGGGCATGTCCTTCAGCTCCGTGAAGGTGATGCCGTAGAGCTTCCCGGCCACGGTGAAGGCGCCCTGGCGCACGGCGTCGATGGCGAAGTAGGGCTTCACCGCTTCCTCGTCGAAGTCGTACTTGGCCTGCTTCACCTTCTCGGCGTAGTAGCGCCAGTCCCAGGGCTCGAGCTTCTGGCCCGGGAGATCCTTCGCCATCATGGCCTGCAGGTCGGCGCGTTCCAGCTTGGCGACCTCCAGCGCGGGTTTCCAGATCTGGTCCAGCAGGCCGTAGACCCCCTTGGGATCCTTGGCCATGTTCTCTTCAAGCACGAACGCCGCCCAGGTCTTGTAGCCCAGCAGCCGCGCCTTCTCGACACGCAGCGCCGCCACCTTGGCCACGATGGCGTTGGTATCGGTGTCGCCGCCCTGGTTGCAGCGCTCCAGGTAGCCTGTGAGGAGGCGCTTCCGCAGCTCACGGTTCTGGGCGTATTCCAGGAAGGGCCAGATGCTGGGGCCGTCCAGGGTGAACAGCCACTGGCCGTCCTTGCCCGCCTTCTTCGCGGCGGCGGCCGCCGCCATGCGGGTGCCCTCGGGCAGCCCCGCCAGATCCGCAGGCTTCTCCACCACCAGCTGGAAGGCCTTGGTGGCCTTCAGCAGGCGATCGCCGAAATCCACGCCCAGCTTGGACAGCTCGGCGTTGAGGGCGCGCATGCGGATCTGCTGGTCGGGCGTCAGGGCGGCGCCAGCCCGGACGAAACCCTTGTAGGTGCGTTCCAGCAGCCGGGCCTGGTCGGGGTCCAGTTTCAGTGCGGCCCGGCCCTCCCACACAGCCTTCACGCGCCCGAAGAGTTTCGCGTTCAGTTGGATGTCATCGCGATGGGCCGCAAGCAGTGGCATGACTTCGCGGTTCACCGACTGCAGCTTCGGATTCGTTTCCGCCCCCGTGAGGTTGAAGAACACCGAACCCACGCGGTCCATGAACTGCCCTGACAAATCCAGCGCCACGATGGTGTTCGCGAAGGTCGGGGCGGCTGGCGCATCCGCGATGGTGGCCACCTCAGCCTTCTGTCGCGCCATCCCCTCCCGGAAGGCCGGAAGGAAATGCTCCTCCTTGATCTCCGCGAAGGGCGGCACGCCGAAGGGCGTCTTCCATTCCGCGAAGAAGGGATTGGCGGCAGTGGCCGGGTCAGTGGCGAGGGCAGGCAGGGACATGAGGGCAGCCAGAATGGAAACGGTGCGCATGGGGACTCCTGGAAGGTCTTTCACGACCATACCATCACCATACGAGGCAGGCAGAGTCCAGGGCCTCGGGTATTCTCGGAGCATGACTCGCACCTTTACAACCCGGATGACTCAGGTCGGCGCCCTGCTTGGCCTCACCCTGCTCCTGGCCTGCCAGACGCCAGCCGTGGTGGTGCCGCCCCCCGTCGTTGTGGCCCCGCCGAAGCCCCAGGGCCCCCCGCCGAAGCCGAAGATCGCCCTGGTCCTGGGCGGCGGTGCCGCGCGGGGCTTCGCGCACATCGGCGTCATCCGCACCCTGGAACAGGAGAAGATCCCCGTCGATATGGTGGTGGGCACCAGCGTGGGCAGCCTCATCGGCGCCATCTACGCGGCCGACCGCAACAGTTTCGACCTGGAGTGGACCGCCTTCCAGCTGCAGAAGGAGGACCTCTTCGACTTCGGCGTCCTCTCCACGGTGGCGGGCATGGGCTTTGCCAAAGGCGACAAGCTCGAGGCCTGGGTCAAGAAGCACATCAAACCGGCCAATATCGAGCAGCTGAAGATCCCCTTCGCCGCCGTGGCCACCGACCTCAACTGGGGGCAGGAGGTCGTGCTCGATCGGGGCTCTGTCGCCCGCGCCGTGCGCGCCAGCTCCGCCATCCCCGGCGTGTTCCAACCGGTGCAGCATCAGGGGAAGATCCTGGTGGATGGAGGTGTGGTGGACAACATCCCCATTTCCGTGGCCCGGGCCAAGGGCGCCGATATCGTCATCGCCGTGGACATCAGTGCCAACGTGGGGAACACGGACATCACCAACCTGCTGGGCGTGAGCCTCCAGGCGGCCAACATCATGTTCGCCCTCAACGTGGAGCACTCGAAGAAGGACGCGGACGTCCTCATCTCGCCTGCCATCGGCGATGTCGGCACCCTGGACTTCACCCAGAAGAAGCGCTGCATGGAGGCAGGCATCGTGGCCGCCCAGCAGTCCATGCCGGCCGTCCGCCAGGCCATCGACCGGTGGGTGGCGGCGCACACCTCCGGCGCGGCCCCCACCAGCCAGCGACCCTGACCTGGCCTATTTCACGAACACCATGTCCCCCATGGGGTTGAGGTAGAAATGCTCGCCCTGGGCGCCCAGGTCGTAGAATCCGGAGATCCCGAGAAAGTCTGGAATCCCCTTCCCTGCCGTCAGAGCGTCCCCCACCGAGGGTGCCATGCCCATTCCCCAGCACCGAGCGATGTCTTCCCGAAGCCTGTGGCCTGCGGTGTTCGCGGGGCTCCTGGTGGCCTGTGCCACCCGCCCGCCGGTGGTCCACCCGGCGCCGCCACCGCCAGCCCCAGCGCCCGGGGCGCCCGGGGCGTCCGCGCCTCCCGCGCCTGCCCCATCCCCACGACCGTCGCAGGACCTGGATGCACCCCGGGAACGCGATACGCACCGGATGGAGGAAAGGGCCGACATGCCTCGACGAGAGGCTTCCACCCGCCCACCCCTGCCACCGCCACGCCCCACGCCCGTGGGGGCCAATCCCAATGTGGAGGGCGATCAGGCCTATGCCCGCGTGTCAGTGATGTTCGGCACCGACCGGAAGCTGGACCCCCGCACCGGCAGCTTCGGCGGCGGCCGGGGAGAGCGGATCGCCTATGGCGAGGTGGTCGTCAGCGTCCCCCACGGCCACAAGACCGGCGAGATCGAGGCGCCATCCATCTGGCGGCTGGAGTTCCGCGAGGATCCCCGCAAGCACATGACCATCCTGGACTGGACCCCGCACACCCGGATGGGCTTCCTGAACCGCGTGAGGGCCAAGGTCCAGGCTCAGGGTTCCTCCGGTTCCAGCTTCGTGTTCGTCCACGGCTACAACGTGTCCTTCAGCGATGCGGCCCGGCGCACGGCGCAGATCACCTACGACCTGGACTACCGCGGCGTGCCCGTGTTCTACAGCTGGCCTTCCCAGGGCACCCTCCAGGGCTACACCACGGACGAGAACAACGTGCAGTGGAGCGAGGCGAACCTGAAGCGGTTCCTGATGGACTTCGCCCAGAAGAGCGGCGTGAAGGATATCTACCTCATCGCGCACTCCATGGGGAACCGCGCCCTGACAGGCGCCCTGCGCCAACTCTTCACGGAACAGCCAAAGCTCAAGGGGCGCTTCAAGGAGATCATCCTCACCGCCCCGGACATCGACGCGGAGATCTTCAAGCGGGACATCGCCCCCGCCCTCGCCGCCGGCTGCCAGCGCATCACCCTCTACGCCTCGGATGGGGACAATGCCCTGCTGGCCTCCAAGAAGGTCCACGGCTACCCGCGGGCGGGCGACACCGCCGAGGGCATCGTCGTGGTACCGGGCATCGAGACCATCGACGCCTCGGGACTGGACACCAGCTTCCTGGAACACTCCTACTTCGCCACAGCCCCACCGGTGATCAGCGACATCCGCCGGGTGCTCCAGGACGGTCTCCGCGCCGCCCGCCGCGGCCTGGAACCGCATGTCGCCGGGGCTGGGAGTTACTGGAAGCTGAAGGGCGCGAAACCCTGACGAAAAAAATTCAATGGATTCCAGCCATTGCGCCCATGCTCGCGACGGGTCCCGGCTCGACCTGCCCGGGGCTCGGAAACGAGGATGTATGTCCAATGACAAGAAACCCAAGAAAGCCAAACCCCCCGTCGTGCACGGGGCGACCTCCCGTGGTTCGGAGTTGTCCGGCCGCTTGACCGCGCCCGTGGCACCGGCGGCCCTCACTCCGGCCAAGAAGAAGAAATAGTTCCTCCACCGGCTTTGCCAGGCGGTTCCGTCGGACGCTCTAAGCCTTGTGCGCGTGCGCCCGGGGCAGGAGCGCGGCATCGGCCTTGGCGCCGTGGCACTTCCGGCAGAAGTCCAGGGTGGGCAGGACCAGGCCCGCGGCCTTCGCCGCCGTCAGGTTCTTCATGACGGACATGGCTTTGTAGTCGGCGCCGTTGCCGTGGCAGGCCTCGCAGTCGAGGCCCTTCTTGGCATGGGCCGTGGCCGACCAGGAGTCGTGCTGGAGGCGGTGGCACATCCGGCAGGCGCTGGCGCCCACCGCGGCATGGCCGTTGTTGGCCAGGGAGGGCATGGGCCCCGCAGGGGGCGCGGGCACCGGCCTGGGGGCGGGAGCCTGGGGCGCGACGGGCGCGGGAGCAGGGGCGGGGACCGGCGCGGCCACGGGCGCGGGAGCGGGCGCAGTAGTGGGTGTGGCGGCGGACGCGGGCGCGGGCGGTTTGGGAGCCGTCTCGGCGGCCTTGGGAGCAGGGGCCGTTGGCTCTGCCTTCGTCCCGGCAGTGGCCGGCTGGGCCGATGGCTGGGCGGCGGGTGCGCCAGCGGCCGGAGTTGTGGCCGGTGTCGTGGCTGGTGTCGTGGCCGGCGCTGCGGCCGGAGTGGGCACCTCCTTCTCGGCGCAGGCCAAGAGGAAGGCGAGCATCAGGGCAGGCACGGCCAATCGACGCATGGGATCTCCGGGGGCTGACCTGATGCTACTTCCCGGCGGAGCCGAACACCAGGTTCCGCACCATGTCCTCGGTCTTCCAGGGCGCGGCGCCGCCGCCCAGGTACTTCTGGAACCACTCGAGGTGGGCGTTGTAGTAGACGGGCATGGACTTCAGTCCGTCCGGCCAGTGGCCGTCGTTCTTGAAGACGATGAGGCGGCTGGGCACGCCCATCTCCTGCAGACCCGTGAAGAACTGGAGGCTCTGAGTGTAGGGCACGCGGTAGTCGCGCTCGCCGGTGATGACCAGGCAGGGCGTCTTGAAGGCCTTCACATGGCTGCTGGGGTTCATGCGGTCGTAGGCGGCGGCCTGGTCCCAGGGCGTGCCCGTGAGGTCGTGCTCGGGGAACCAGAGCTCCTCGGTGGCACCGTGCATGGCGCGCAAGTCGTAGACGCCCATCATGGCGGCGATGGCCTTGAAGCGCGTGGTGTGGCCTTCCAGCCACATCATGGCGTAGCCACCCCAGCTCCAGCCCATGGCGCCCATGCGGTCCTTGTCCACGTAGGGCAGCGCCGCGAGATGATCGGCCACCTTCGCGATGTCCGTCTGCACCTTGCCGTCCCAGTCGCCGCTGATGGCGTCCGTGAAGGCCTGGCCGAAGCCCGTGGAGCCGTGCGGATTGGGGAAGGCCACGATGTAGCCCGCGCCGGGGTAGACCTGCCAGTCGCCGCGCAGGGTGTCGGACCACATCATTTGTGGCCCGCCATGGACGTTGAGGATGAGGGGATACTTCTTCGCGGGATCGAAGCCGTGGGGTTTCACCAGGTACACCTGGATGTCCTTACCGTCGGCCCCCTTCACCCATTGCTCTTCGGCGGGGCGGATGTCCACCTCGTCGGCCACGGCTTGATTGAACGAGGTCAGCCGCTTCAGCGCCTTCGCCTCGAAGGTGTAGCGCCAGATCTCCACGGGCTCACCCACCCGGGTCTTGCTGAGGTAGACGGCCTTCTGGTCAGGGCTCACCACGAACTCGCGGATGCTCTGGCCGTCGAGCATGCGGGTCGTCTTACCGGTGGCCACTTCCACGCGGAACAGCGGCCAGCGGCCCTTCTCCTGCACCGTGAACCAGAGGGTCTTGCCATCCTCGGACCACTGGAAGCTGTCCACCCAGTTGTCGATGGCTTCGGTCAGCACCTTCCGCGCCTTCGTCTGCCGGTCGTAGACCGCCAGGCGGAAGCGGTCGGATTCCACGGCGGGGCGGGTCTGGAACTTGTAGGCGAGGTAGCGACCGTCCGGTGAGTATTTGGGGTCGCCATCGTAGGCCGGGTTGTCGGTGATGCGGCGGGGCGTGCGGTCGCCATCCAGGGAGATCAGGAAGAGATCCTGGTTGGTCGAGCGCGCCGGCACGGGATCCGTGTTGGTGACCACGCAGACTTCCTTGCCATCCGGGCTGAGGTCGAAGCTCTGGGAGCCCGGCGTCGTGGCATCCGCCGGGTAGTCCTGCTTCCCGGAGGTGAGCGCCTCCACCTTGCCTCCGAAGGTGGCGGTGAAGAGATGGGAATACTGGAAGTCGCGCCATTCGGTCCAGTGCCGGTAGAGCAGCGTATCCGCCAGGTGGGCCTGCACGGGCCCCTTCTCCAGCTTGTCCGCCAGTTCCTTCTGCTTCGCGCTGTCCGCCATGGCTTCAGGGAAGACCGTGGCCTGGAACACCACCTGGTTCCCGCCCGGCATCACCTTGGGTGATCCGACGCCGGCCTCGAAAGCGGTCACTTTGCGGGCCTCGCCGCCCGCCAGATCGAGCGCCCAGAGCTGGCTGCCCTCCGCACGGCTGGAAAGGAAATAGAGCGTCTTCCCATCCTTCGACCACTGGGGTGCCGTGTCCGCCTTGCCTGAGAAAGTGAGCTGCTTCGTGGTGCCCGTGGCTGTGTCGAGCATCCAGATCTGCGTGTTGCGCGTGGCGGCCTTCAAGTCCTGGCTGGACACCTCGAAGGCCAGCTTCGATCCGTCCGGGCTCAGGGCCAGATGCTGCACACCCTTGAGACGGTACAAGTCCTCGATCTGGAAGGCCCGCTTCTCCACGGCCCTCAGGGGCAACGCAAGCAGCAGGGCGGTGGCTGGGACGAGGCAAAAATGGCGCACAAACCCTCCGAAGGAGGCCTTCAGCATCGCATGGAAGAAACGATGACCTTGTGATCATGTTCGACTGGTGCGGGACTACCATGAAAGCACCCCTCTTTCCAGCCGACCCATCCGCCGTGCCGGAGGCACCATGCTGATCCCTGCGCTCCTCCTAGGTCTGCCGCAGGCCCAACTGCCTCCCGCACAGTCAGGCGCCCGCGTGTACGAGCCCTCCGCGCCCGCCCTGGCGGCCAAGGCGCCAGGCGCTCCCGGTTACGGCCTCCAGACCACCACCCACTCGGGCAAGATCCTGCTCACCAACCTCCGGTTCCATCCCGTCACTCGCAAGGTGCAGGCGCAGCTCTACCGGATTCACGGGCCGGCGGGCATGGGGCCCTACCGGCTCGGAGTCCAGTTGCAGTTCCATCCGCAACAGCAAGCCCCGAACGACGTCCTTCATCCGATCTGGTATGCCAACTATTTCGCCATCGCGAGCGCCCAGGACGGCTTCCCGGCGAAGGAAGCCGGTCTGGAGGGGCGCTGGGTCATTGAACGCATCGATGGAAGCAGCTTCGGATGGGATCTGGGAGCCCTCATCTTCCACATCTCCAATAGCCCCGTCATCAACGTGGACGCAGCGAAGCTGCCGATGTTCGGAGGCCCGTCGCGGAAGACCTTCCGGATCACCATGCGCAAGGTGGATGGGCCCGTGGACCCTGGTGATGGGACCCTCGAACCCGTCCAGGCCAACAGTGAGATCCAGGAATGGTTGAACGGCAGGCAGACTTGGCGCGACCTGCTCATCCTGCGGTCACGGCAGGCGCGATTCGCGCCCCTTCCCATCGATCTGGCTGGCCACAGGATTTGGGTGGTTCGCACCTCCGGGCAGCCGTCCCCGGATGCATCCCGTGTGCTCGAATTCTGGCGGGAGGATCCGCTCACAGGCGCTTGGGATACCGGGCTCCTCGACCTCTGGCCTGAGCCCCCGGATGGCCTCCGGCCTGGCAGGGCCATCCGGATCGAGGATCACTGGTACCGGATCCTTGGCAGCGGCCAGGATCCGGTGACCGGGCGCCTCGACCGCCTGGAGCTCCGTCCCTGGGAGCCCGACATCGTTGCGCTGCTGGGGGGCACCACCCTGGCGAAGGATCTGGGCGGACTGAACGCCCCTCCCCTCCAGGAATCCATCGAACTGCTGGCCAACGAGTCCCTGGTGGAATGGAAGACGCGCACCCTGCCGGGCCTGCTGGCCACACAGAATCTCGGACCGGCGGAGGACCTCGTGATCCGGATCGAGAAGGGCGTCCTCGCGCTCGATCTCGAGGCCAAGGGCATCCGCGCCCGCCTGGACGCCGCCGCCCGTGCCGAGGCCGAGCGCAAGGCCCAGGCGGAACTCGCCGCCAAAAGCGGGCAGCCCACACCCCAAGTGCAGGCAACTCCGACCATGGAAAGCGAACGTCTCGCCGACCTGCTGGAGCAGCGCAAGGCCATCCTCATGGCCATCCTGGGCAGCGCCAAACAGTCGCTCGCGAACTTGCGGAGGTGATTCATGCACCGACCCGCGCTTTCAGTCCTTGCCGTCTTCGTCTCTACCCTTCTCCGGGCCCAGATCGGCCTCCACAATGAGGCACCTCCACCCAAACCCCAGAGCAATCAAGGTGGGGATTCCCTCAGCCTGCTGGAGTCACTCACCAACACCAAGGTGGATCGGAGCAAGGTCGGAACCTCCTTCCAGGTCAAAAAGACCGTCATTCCGAAGCTGAAACCAGTCCCGTGGATCAATACAACCAGTGGCCGGAACGCCACGATGCTTGTGGGCATCTTCGGCGACCTTCTGAGCCAGGCCCTGACGCCCCCTTCCCCAACGGGCCCGAGTCCCGCAGAGCTCGCCCGCATCGAGGCGGAGCGGCAGGCCGCGCTTCAGCGGGAGCAAGCCGAGTTGCAGGCCTGGACCAACAGGTATGCCACCCGGATGAATGGGCTCATCGAGCACCAGCGGCAGGAGCGCACGGCCCAGAACAAGGATAGCCTGGAGGGGCTTCGGGCTTCCCTTTCGGACGGCTTCGACTCCGCCGCCGGGGGTGGCCTGGCTGGTGCCCTCAGCGATCCTGCACCCGTGGTGGACCTGAGCCAGAGCCAAACCTTTACCCCCAGCCTCCTCCGGGAGGCCAATGGCACCAAGCGCACCAAGCCCATCACGGCGGACGATCTGCTGAAGCGCCGGGAGGCCGCCCAGGCCAGGCTCAAGAGGATGATGGCGGAGAACAAGGACCTGCGCCTGCTGGGCCAGCGCTTCTACGAACTGGAAGCCCAACTGGAACGGCTGAAGCGGCAGGCCGCCAGCCTCGGCTCCGAGGGCCGCGCCATCCAGCGGGACATGGACTTCTGGGGCTGGAGAATCGATCAGGCGACCCAGGCCTGCATGGAGCGGGGCACGAGCCTGCTCACCGACATCATCATTCCGGAGGGCAATAGCGCTGGGCTGGCCCGCCTCAAGAAGAATCCCAAGACCTTCAACAGGCTCGTCCAGGCCTGCTCGCAACTCAACGACTACACCGAGTTCACATCCACCCTGGGGGATCGCTACGATGCCGCAGGACAGGCCCTGGACTGGCCCAAGGCCAAACACACCCTCATGGAGAATGTCGACTTCATCGCTTCCAACCTCCAGAACGTCTCACCGGTCTTCAAGCCCGTGAGCACGACCTGGAATCTGGGCAAGACCATCATCGGCACCAGCGTGGACCTGGCGGCAGAGCTCGACGGCTGGGGCGCCATCCTGGAGCGCCAGGGCGATGTGTCACTGATCCTCCAGAAGCAGCAGGCCCTCAAGCGACCCCTCGAGACCATGATCCGCGACCTCCAGGCCTCCCGCGCCCAGATCGCCACCCAGCTGGGTGTGAAGCCCGAGGATCTGATCCCCGTCCAGGCCCGGCCCAAAGGGCTGGGTTCCAATGTGACCCCGCTTTGAGGCTGACATGATCCGCACCTCCGCCATCCTGCTTGTCGCCGGCCTGTCCCTCCCGCTCCTGGCGGGGTGGCAGAAGCCCATTCCGCGCTACCCCGCTGTGGTGAAAGCGGATGACCTCCGCGAGGAACCCATGCCAGCCCACTGGGGGCCGCAGCTCCCGGGCGCGCCCCTCGCCGGGGCCATGCTCACCACCTACCTCGGTCGGTTCGTGGTCTATCCCACGCGCTTCGATACCCAGGGACGCCTGCGGTGGCGGGCGCTGCGGGTGGAAGGCCCGGCCGGCCTTGGCCCCTACGAACACGGCCTGTCTCTGGAGATGGTCTCCGAGCCGGGAGACACACAGGGCATGGCCCGGATCACAGCCATCCGAGACGAGCTGGGCATCGACCGGCGTCATTCATGGGGCGTCGGTGACTTCATCGAAGACCCTGCCAAATTCCATTACCCTGCGGTCTTCCACGATCTGACCCTGGGGCTCTTCCTGTTCCAGTATCGGATGTCAAACCTGCCGGGCTCCATGTTCCCTGTGTACATGCCGAACAAGCTCTTCGAAAAACGAGGCAGCGGCGGAGTCCAGAGCGTGGCGCGCACCGAGACACCAGCCCAGCTGCCAGCCACCTTCAACCCGGACGGACCGATTCCGGTCGAGGCTGGCGCGTGGCTCAAACAAGCCTCCGCGCGTCTCCTCGTCCTGCGCACAGCCCGCGCGGCCTACCAGCCCCTCGCTGTCGACTGGGCTGGCCGAAAGTGGGCGGTGGTGGGTCCATCCCGTTCCGGACGCCCCCTCCAGCTCGAATTCTGGGCCGATGCTCCCGGTCCTGACACCAGGGGTTCGAGACCAGAGGCCACCTTCGATCTTCCAGCGGCCTCCAGCGCCATTGGCGCGGTCCTCTCCCCCGGGGGCCAGGCGGCCCGCATTCGCGACGCGGTCTGGGACCCCGGCACGGGACGCCTGACCCGCCTCGAACTGGAGCCCTGGAAGCCTGATGCCCTGCCCTTCTTCTTGACGGGCAAGTCCGAAGCCAACACCCAGGAAGGCCTGGCCCTCGCCTTCAACGATGCGCTGGTGGACTGGAAGGTGAAGTCCCTCGCCTCCCATCTGCGGGACCTCGATGGGGCTGCAGCAGAGGATTTTCTGGCCCGGATGGAGAAGACCCTGCTGAGGATGGACATGGACATTCGGCGCCTGCGGCAGGCCCGGGAGTCCCAGGAGCAGGACGCCTTGAACCGTCAAGCGGCGGATGGCGTCCAGCGGTTGCAGCAGGAAGCTGGCCGCCGCCGATTCCTCCTGCCAGCGGAGTTGAGGGAGTTGGGCGAGGATGATGGCCGTCCCACCGCCACCAGTCCCGAGCTGATGGATCTCCTGGAACAGCGCAAGGCCATCGTGTCGGCCATCCTCGCCAACGCCAAGCAGATCCTGGCGATGACACGCCGCTGACGGCGCAGCTTGGTATCCTGCCCTGGACATGGAAACCTTGGACAGCCTCCACAACCTCCCCCCCGGCCGCGGGATCTTCTGCAATCGCACCCTGAATCTGCGCTCCGTGCGGGCCATCGGCTACGACATGGACTACACCCTGGTGGACTACCGGGTGGCGGCCTTCGAGCAGATGGTCTACGCCCAGGCCCGGGAGCGGCTCGCCTCGGAAGGTTGGCCCGTGGAGGACATGGCGTTTGACCCGCGGATGGTGACTCGGGGCCTGGTGATCGACACGGAGCTCGGCAACCTGGTGAAGGCCAACCGATTCGGCTTCGTGAAGCGGGCCATGCACGGCACGCGGATGCTCGAACACGCCGAGCAGCGGGACGCTTACGCCCAGACGCTGGTGGATCTGGGCGATCCCCGCTGGGTCTTCCTCAACACCTTGTTCTCGCTCTCGGAGGGTTGCCTCTACGCCCAGGCCGTGGATCTGCTGGACCGTGGCGCCCTGCCCCGCGCCTTCGAATACGTGAGCCTCTACCGCCATGTGCGGGCCCGCGTGGATGCCCAGCACCTCGAGGGCCACCTGAAGGCCGAGATCGCTTCGGCCCCGGAACGCTACGTGGTGCAGGATCCCGAGGCGGCCCTGGCCCTGCTGGATCAGAAGGCCGCTGGCAAGAAGCTGCTGCTCATCACCAACTCGGAATGGACCTTCACCGCCAAGATGATGGCCCATGCCTATGACAGGCACCTGCCGGAGGGCATGACCTGGCGCCAGCTCTTCGACGTGGTGATCGTCGCCGCCCGCAAGCCCGCCTTCTTCACCGAGCGCGGCCCCTTTTTCGAGGTGGTGGACGAGGCGGGCCTGCTTCGTCCCCTGATGGGCCCTTTGCGTCCCGGCGGCCTCTATCTGGGCGGCTGCGCGGCCCAGGTGGAGCGCGACCTGGGCATTTCGGGCGACGAGATCCTCTACGTGGGCGACCACATGTTCGGCGACGTGCATGTGAGCAAGCGCACCCTCAGCTGGCGCACGGCCCTGGTACTGCGCGAACTGGACGCCGAGGTGGCAGCCTTGGAAACCTTCCAGCCCATCGAGCTGCGCCTCATGGCCATGATGCGGGAAAAAGGGACGATGGAGACACGGCTGTCCCAGGCGCGCCTGGCTCTCCAGCGCCTCCATGCGGGGTACGGCCCCGCTCCCGCGGTGGACGCGACCACCCTGGAGGCGCGCGTCCAGGACCTCCGGGGCCAACTGGTGGCCCTCGACGCCGAGATCGGTCCCCTGGCCAAGGCTGGCACCGAACTCGTCAATGCCCGATGGGGCCTGCTCACCCGGGCCGGCAACGACAAGAGCCACCTCACGCGTCAGATCGAGCGCTACGCCGACATCTACACCAGCCGCGTGTCGAACTTCCTGCACGCCACGCCCTTCGCCTACTTCCGTTCGCCGCGGGGAAGCCTGCCGCACGACCCGGGCAGACCCACCCCCACCTCCGATTAGGAGCGCGGTTTCCCGGCCCCTTGCGGCCCTCAGAGACACCAAGCCATGTCGAATCCGCTTTCTTTCACCCAGTTTCCCTGCGCCCACAGCCACTCCTGCCCGTTCTCCAAGGGGGCCTGCCCGGGTGTATGCGTCTTCGCCGACGGGATGCAATCCATGCACCTCATGATCCTCGTCCTCGATGTGGGGCACCGCATGGTGGTTTTCGAGAATCAGGCCGCGAGACGGTTGCTAGATGAAGTATGAGATCACTCCTACCAGGGGTTGACCGCCCTCCTGATGAAGAGCGGCAATACCTTCGAAGGCCTGTTCGGTGATCACGTAAAGGGTGATTCCATCCGCGTGGGATCCCGCCTCTACGGCTACTCGTTCTATCGGTCAGACGGGTTTGTCTGGATCTTCCTGCTCGACATCACGGAGCGGCATCGCCTTGAGGCGATTGCCGAGTCTGTGGAACAGATGAACAGCCTCGGATTCATCTTCTCGGCCGTGCGCCATGAACTCGGCAATCCGATCCACTCGATAAAGGCGGCGGTGAGCGTGCTCCGTAGCGGACTGGATCGGTTTCCCAAAGAGACGGTCACCGACTACCTGGAAGGCATCGAGAGCGAGCTCGGCCGGGCCGAAAACCTCCTCCGGTCCCTGAGGAATTTCTCGCTCTTCGAGCAGCCGGAAATGAAAGCCGTGGATCTCGCCTCCTTTTTCGAGCAGCTGAAACCCCTGGTCGAACCGGACCTCCGTGCCCGGGGCATCGAACTCGAAATCGAAGTCGACCCGGGGCTCCCGCTAGTGGGGGCGGATGTCCGCGCCCTGCACCAGATCCTGATCAACCTGGTGGCGAACGCGGCGGATGCCTTCGGGAGTGGACCCGATCCCCTCATTCGGATCCACGTAGTACCTGGCGAGGGAGGAGCGTCCGTGATCGTGGAAGACAATGGCCCTGGGATTCCGGACCATCTCAGGCCACGGATCTTCACGCCGTTCTTCACGACCAAGGAACACGGGACGGGCCTTGGCCTCATCATCGTGAAGAAAATGGTGACCGGGATGAACGGAACGATCTGGATGGATCCAGCGCTCCCCCGGGGCACCCGCGTGACGTTCACCCTGGGGGGCGCCTGACATGGAATCTCAGAAGAAGGTGTTGATCGTCGACGACAACCCCCTGTTCCGGAAGGCGGCCGCAGGGTTCTTCGGGGATCGGTTCAAGGTCCTGGAGGCCGGGACCTGCGCCCAGGGGCAGGAACTCCTCGGGCGGGAGTCCGTGGACCTCGCCATCCTCGACGAACGGCTACCGGATGGCAGTGGTCTCGACCTTTGCCGCAATCTCTTCCAACTCCACCCCTTCGCCAAGGTCATCTACGTCACGGCCTTCCCCTCGTTCGACCACGCGGTCAATGCCCTGAAGGTGGGGGCCCACGACTATCTCTCCAAGCCCTTTGAAGTCGCGGCCCTGGGCCATGCTGTCGATCGGCTGATGTCTGTCTCGGCCCTCGAGCGGGCAGGACGCCTGGAAGCCTGGCGGGCCCAGGCGGACAGTCACCAGGCCATCCTGGTGGGCAGATCAGCTCGCATGTCGGAAATTCGCAGAATCGTCCATCTGGCAGCCGGATCAGACGCCTCCGTGCTGATCACTGGAGAGACGGGAACAGGCAAAGGCCTGGTCGCAAGGGCGATCCATCACGCCAGTCCCCGGACGCAAGCGCCCTTCGTAACTATCAACTGCTCTGCCTTACCGGAGAACCTCATCGAGGCAGAACTGTTCGGCTGGACTCGGGGGGCCTTCACAGGGGCCGTCAATTCCAGGGAAGGCGTGCTGGAAATGGCCGAGGGCGGAACCCTGTTCCTGGATGAGATCGGGGAGATGCCCATGCACCTCCAGGTCAAGCTCTTGTCGGTGCTCGAGGACCACATGGTCACGCCCTGGGTGGCCGGGTGGGAAAGCAGATCGACGTCCGGATCGTGGCGGCCGCCAATGCCCAGCTCGAGGAGGCCATCAAGGCCGGCCAGTTCCGGGCGGATCTGTCACTCCGCCTCGACATGCTCCGCATCGAAATGCCAGCGCTCCGTGATCACCTCGAGGATCTGCCGGAACTGTGCGCCTTTCTCCAGTCCACCTGACGGGTCACGGTCGGCCGCCTCGGTGCCCCAGGGAGAACTGGCCCTCCTCGCCGCCTATGCCTGGCCGGGGAACGTGCGAGAGCTGAAGAACGTGCTCGAACGCGCCTAGCTCCTGGAATCCCCACCTTCCACCTCCTGGTAGGTGAAGGCGGGACCCGGTCGGCTCCCGTGGCCCTGACCCGGTGGACTCCCCCCTCCAAGACCTCGAGGAGTTAGAGCAGGAACACCTCCTTCGCGCCCTCCACTTGACATCCAGGTAGATTATTCGCGCGGCTGAGGTTCTCGGCATCTCCCTTTCGACCTGAAGCGCCGAGTGAAGGCACTGCCATCGGGCCAAAGTGACCTTCGCTGATCAAATCGGCTGGCTTCAAATCCCCTGGGGCGATCTCAACTTCTTGTGCACGGGTTGATTATGAACGACTAGCTTAAAGATGATCTTGGCATCACACACGCCTTGACCGAGGTATGATGGATTGCGATGACCCCCCTTCCGACCGTGCTGGTCGTGGATGAATTTGTAACTGTTCCTGAGGACCGCTCTGGATGGGTCTCTGGTTCGGCCTCGGACAATGACAGTGCTCACGGCCAAGAACGGCCGGGTGGCGGCTCAGATTCTCGATGCCCGCCACGTGGATCTCGTCGTAACCGATCTGAAGATGCCCGAGATGGACGGCTATGGCCTGCTCTCCCACATGAGCCCGCATCACCCGGGCATTCCCGCCATCGTCATGACCGCCTTCGGTACACCCGAGATCGAAAGCCGCCTGCGCGAGCAGGGGGTCACCAGCGTCCTCGATAAGCCCTTCGATTTCCCCCGGCTCCGAAAAGCTGTCACCAACGCCCTTTCCGCCATGGCCAGCGGCCACCTCACCGGCATCAGCCTGGCCACCTTTCTCCAGATGATCCAGATCGAGCGGAAAACCTGCGCGGTGCGTGTGGGATCAAGAGAAGGCCAGGGGCTCCTCCACTTCAGAGACGGTCAGCTGATCCAGGCTGAGACCGGGGAAACCTCGGGGGATGCGGCGGCCATGGCCATCCTTGCCTGGGACGAGCCCGTCATTGAATTCCTGAAGGTCCGCACCACCGTTCCTGGCCAAGCCATGCAGTCCCTGCAGGCCCTGCTCATGGAGGCCTTTCGCCTCAAGGATGAGTCCCACCGGAGCCGCGGCGCCGATACCCACCATCTATCTCCGGGGGCCGTTCCGCTCTCCCCCGAGGATCTGGAAGATTCCCCGTCCCCTCGACCACCCACACCCACCCTCACTTCCCACAAGGAGCCCACCATGGCTCCTGCTGACAAACTGAAAGAACTGGCCCAGATCGACGGGTTCGCGGGGCTGCGGCCTGTTCACCCCCACCGGCGGAAGCGTCCGCCATGCTCGCCGCTGATGGTGTGAACCTCAAGGACATCGGGGTCCTTGCTCAGCCGCCGATGAACGCCCAGAAGGCCTCTCTGGACATGGGGACCGGCCGTGGCCGAGGAGGCCCATGTG
Source organism: uncultured Holophagaceae bacterium (assembly GCA_963705865.1). Classification (GTDB taxonomy): domain Bacteria; phylum Acidobacteriota; class Holophagae; order Holophagales; family Holophagaceae; genus Geothrix. The sequence continues at coordinate 16,602 of CAVPLE010000166.1, forward strand.
GAAGCGAAACACGCCCACATCCTGGTGCGCTGCCTCAACGAAGGCACGGATCCCCTCCGTTCCCTCCCGGTAGGTGCGCCATATCCACCTGGTCCTGATCCTGAAGAGCGATTCGTCCATCGGCGAATGCAAGATTAATTCTGTCATCGGCAAGCTAGCGACCATTTCCGCGCCTGAAGATGGCCTGAACGCCGAAGGCGGCAGGGGCCCCGGTGAGGACCGGTTCTCCTGCCGCCTCGGCGTTCGGCATGCTTCAGGCGCGGAAATCGTCAGCTAGCTTGCCGATGACAGAATTAATCTTGAGCTTGGCCATGCCGATGGACGAATCGCTCTTCAGGATCAGGACCAGGTGGATATGGGCCTTGCCGGGGAGGGAACGGAGGGGATCCGTGCCTTCGTTGAGGCAGCGCACCAGGATGTGGGCGTGTTCCGCTTCCACATGCACCTGCTGGCCACGGCCGGTCCCCATGTCCAGAGAGGCCTTCTGGGCGTTCATCAGCACGTTGTTGGCGAGGACCCCGATGTCCTTGAGGTTCACACCATCAGCGGCGAGCATGGCGAGCGCTTCGCCGGTGGGGGTGAACAGGCCGCAGCCCGCGAACCCGTCGATCTGGGCCAGTTCTTTCAGTTTGTCAGCAGGAGCCATGGTGGGCTCCTTGTGGGAAGTGAGGGTGGGTGTGGGTGGTTGAGGGGACGGGGAATCTTCCAGATCCTCGGGGGAGAGCGGAACGGCCCCCGGAGATAGATGGTGGGTATCGGCGCCGCGGCTCCGGTGGGACTCATCCTTGAGGCGAAAGGCCTCCATGAGCAGGGCCTGCAGGGACTGCATGGCTTGGCCAGGAACGGTGGTGCGGACCTTCAGGAATTCAATGACGGGCTCGTCCCAGGCAAGGATGGCCATGGCCGCCGCATCCCCCGAGGTTTCCCCGGTCTCAGCCTGGATCAGCTGACCGTCTCTGAAGTGGAGGAGCCCCTGGCCTTCTCTTGATCCCACACGCACCGCGCAGGTTTTCCGCTCGATCTGGATCATCTGGAGAAAGGTGGCCAGGCTGATGCCGGTGAGGTGGCCGCTGGCCATGGCGGAAAGGGCGTCGGTGACAGCTTTTCGGAGCCGGGGGAAATCGAAGGGCTTATCGAGGACGCTGGTGACCCCCTGCTCGCGCAGGCGGCTTTCGATCTCGGGTGTACCGAAGGCGGTCATGACGATGGCGGGAATGCCCGGGTGATGCGGGCTCATGTGGGAGAGCAGGCCATAGCCGTCCATCTCGGGCATCTTCAGATCGGTTACGACGAGATCCACGTGGCGGGCATCGAGAATCTGAGCCGCCACCCGGCCGTTCTTGGCCGTGAGCACTGTCATCTCCGAGGCCGAACCAGAGAACCCATCCAGAGCGGTCCTCAGGAACAGTTCCTCGTCATCCACGACCAGCACGGTCGGAAGGGGGGTCATCGCAATCCGTCCATACCTCGGTCAGAGCATGGATGATGCCAAGATCATCTTTAAGCTAAGTCGTTCATAATCAACCCGTGCACAAGAAGTTCAGGGGGTGCCGGCCCAGATTGAACCAGCCGATTTGATCAGCGAAGGTCACTTTGGCCCGATGCTGGGCAGTGCCTTCACTCGGCGCTTCAGGGTCGAAAGGGAGATGCCGAGAACCTCAGCCGCGCGAGTGAGGTTGCCCTGATGCAAGTGGAGGGCGCGAAGGAGGTGTTCCTGCTCTAACTCCTCAAGGGTCTGGAGGGGGTGCGCCACCGGGTCAGAGGCCACGGGAGCCGACCGGGTCCCGCCTTCACCTACCAGGAAGGTGGAAGGTGGGGATTCCAGGAGGTAGGCGCGTTCGAGCACGTTCTTCAGCTCTCGCACGTTCCCCGGCCAGGCATAGGTGGCCAGGAGGGCCAGTTCTCCCTGGGGCACCGAGGCGGCCGACCCGTGACCCGTCAGGTGGGACTGGAGAAAGGCGCAGAGTTCCGGCAGATCCTCGAGGTGATCACGGAGCGCTGGCATTTCGATGCGGAGCACGTTGAGGCGGAAGTACAGATCCGCCCGGAACTGGCGGGCCTTGATGGCCTCCTCGAGCTGGGCATTGGTGGCCGCCACGATCCGGACGTTGATCCGCTTTCCCACCCGGCCACCCAGGGGCGTGACCATGTGGTCCTCGAGCACCGACAAGAGCTTGACCTGGAGGTGCATGGGCATCTCCCCGATCTCATCCAGGAACAGGGTTCCGCCCTCGGCCATTTCCAGCACGCCTTCCCTGGAATTGACGGCCCCTGTGAAGGCCCCCCGAGTCCAGCCGAACAGTTCTGCCTCGATGAGGTTCTCCGGTAAGGCAGAGCAGTTGATAGTTACGAAGGGCGCTTGCGTCCGGGGACTGGCGTGATGGATCGCCCTTGCGACCAGGCCTTTGCCTGTTCCCGTCTCTCCAGTGATCAGCACGGAGGCGTCTGATCCGGCTGCCAGATGGACGATTCTGCGAATTTCCGACATGCGAGCTGATCTGCCCACCAGGATGGCCTGGTGACTGTCCGCCTGGGCCCGCCAGGCTTCCAGGCGTCCTGCCCGCTCGAGGGCCGAGACAGACATCAGCCGATCGACAGCATGGCCCAGGGCCGCGACTTCAAAGGGCTTGGAGAGATAGTCGTGGGCCCCCACCTTCAGGGCATTGACCGCGTGGTCGAACGAGGGGAAGGCCGTGACGTAGATGACCTTGGCGAAGGGGTGGAGTTGGAAGAGATTGCGGCAAAGGTCGAGACCACTGCCATCCGGTAGCCGTTCGTCGAGGATGGCGAGGTCCACGGACTCCCGCCCGAGGAGTTCCTGCCCCTGGGCGCAGGTCCCGGCCTCCAGGACCTTGAACCGATCCCCGAAGAACCCTGCGGCCGCCTTCCGGAACAGGGGGTTGTCGTCGACGATCAACACCTTCTTCTGAGATTCCATGTCAGGCGCCCCCCAGGGTGAACGTCACGCGGGTGCCCCGGGGGAGCGCTGGATCCATCCAGATCGTTCCGTTCATCCCGGTCACCATTTTCTTCACGATGATGAGGCCAAGGCCCGTCCCGTGTTCCTTGGTCGTGAAGAACGGCGTGAAGATCCGTGGCCTGAGATGGTCCGGAATCCCAGGGCCATTGTCTTCCACGATCACGGACGCTCCTCCCTCGCCAGGTACTACGTGGATCCGAATGAGGGGATCGGGTCCACTCCCGAAGGCATCCGCCGCGTTCGCCACCAGGTTGATCAGGATCTGGTGCAGGGCGCGGACATCCGCCCCCACTAGCGGGAGCCCCGGGTCGACTTCGATTTCGAGTTCGATGCCCCGGGCACGGAGGTCCGGTTCGACCAGGGGTTTCAGCTGCTCGAAAAAGGAGGCGAGATCCACGGCTTTCATTTCCGGCTGCTCGAAGAGCGAGAAATTCCTCAGGGACCGGAGGAGGTTTTCGGCCCGGCCGAGCTCGCTCTCGATGCCTTCCAGGTAGTCGGTGACCGTCTCTTTGGGAAACCGATCCAGTCCGCTACGGAGCACGCTCACCGCCGCCTTTATCGAGTGGATCGGATTGCCGAGTTCATGGCGCACGGCCGAGAAGATGAATCCGAGGCTGTTCATCTGTTCCACAGACTCGGCAATCGCCTCAAGGCGATGCCGCTCCGTGATGTCGAGCAGGAAGATCCAGACAAACCCGTCTGACCGATAGAACGAGTAGCCGTAGAGGCGGGATCCCACGCGGATGGAATCACCCTTTACGTGATCACCGAACAGGCCTTCGAAGGTATTGCCGCTCTTCATCAGGAGGGCGGTCAACCCCTGGTAGGAGTGATCTCATACTTCATCTAGCAACCGTCTCGCGGCCTGATTCTCGAAAACCACCATGCGGTGCCCCACATCGAGGACGAGGATCATGAGGTGCATGGATTGCATCCCGTCGGCGAAGACGCATACACCCGGGCAGGCCCCCTTGGAGAACGGGCAGGAGTGGCTGTGGGCGCAGGGAAACTGGGTGAAAGAAAGCGGATTCGACATGGCTTGGTGTCTCTGAGGGCCGCAAGGGGCCGGGAAACCGCGCTCCTAATCGGAGGTGGGGGTGGGTCTGCCCGGGTCGTGCGGCAGGCTTCCCCGCGGCGAACGGAAGTAGGCGAAGGGCGTGGCGTGCAGGAAGTTCGACACGCGGCTGGTGTAGATGTCGGCGTAGCGCTCGATCTGACGCGTGAGGTGGCTCTTGTCGTTGCCGGCCCGGGTGAGCAGGCCCCATCGGGCATTGACGAGTTCGGTGCCAGCCTTGGCCAGGGGACCGATCTCGGCGTCGAGGGCCACCAGTTGGCCCCGGAGGTCCTGGACGCGCGCCTCCAGGGTGGTCGCGTCCACCGCGGGAGCGGGGCCGTACCCCGCATGGAGGCGCTGGAGAGCCAGGCGCGCCTGGGACAGCCGTGTCTCCATCGTCCCTTTTTCCCGCATCATGGCCATGAGGCGCAGCTCGATGGGCTGGAAGGTTTCCAAGGCTGCCACCTCGGCGTCCAGTTCGCGCAGGACCAGGGCCGTGCGCCAGCTGAGGGTGCGCTTGCTCACATGCACGTCGCCGA
>CAVPLE010000167.1:0-5923 GCA_963705865.1 uncultured Holophagaceae bacterium
TATCTGATAAATTCCCCATTGGGGGTTGCGAGCCGAAGACGGTGACCTAAGCTATTAGGATATCACCCATGGGGTAATTATGGTCGAAGGAACAACAAAGAGGCAGGCAAAGCTGCTCAAGCGGCTTGAGGTGGCACTGGCTGGAAAGGCATCCCGGGTAGTGAAGGTTTCAGCCCGGCTTACAGGCCCGGCAGCCGACGCTTGGACCACGCTTCGAGAGGCTGCCGAGGGCCTCAACCTGAGCGACAGCGACCTCTTCGCTGTCCTGGTTGAGCATGGCTTCGGAGCAGTGGCCAAGGCCCTGAAACAAGTCCCTCGGAGCTAGGGGAAACCTATGTGGATGTTGGCCCAGAACCACAGCAGCCCAGGACCAAGGCCCCCCCGAAGGATCGAGGGCAGCACAGGGGGTCACCATCGGGATCTACGCGACAACAACCAGGTGGCTGCGGGGGTAAAGAGCGACTCTAGTTACGCACCCAGGACCCCCAACAAGGCCCGCCGGGACTAGGGGGCGTGCATGTGGATCATGGCCCGCTACTACGATGGTCCGCCAGCTAAATCCGCCCAGGGTGCCGTGGACTATGTGGGGGGGCATCTGCAGGATTCCAAGGAGGTCGGCTCCTTCTCCCGGGTGAAGGGTTATCTCTCCCGGGAGGGCCTGATCGAGCCTGTAATCGACCCAGAGCCTTGGGCCAGGGTGGGGTGGGATGGCATAGGCCTCCCCCCTCCCCGTCTCCTCCGAAATCTTTGCCAGGGATGCGACCTCGAGGGGAACAAGATCACCCGCCAGCAGGTCCTCTTTCGGACCCCGAGGGAGGTTGTGATCTCCCTGCCCTGCGAGCTGTCGGAGGCCACGAAAGATGACCCAGAGAGCGCCCACGCGTTCCTTCAGGTGGCGGCCCTGGCCAACCTGGAGTCCCTCGAGGAGGGGTGCACGCGTGGGCGCTCGGGTAAGGGGCGGAAGGCACAACCGGACTGGGTCGAGGCCAAGCCTCTCGTCTTGAATTACCTGCATGCGGAGAACCGCGCCAAGGAGCCGGACCTTCACCTGCATGGGTACATTTTCCCGGTGGCCTTAGCTGAAGACGGCTTCCGGGCTTTCGACAATGGCCTGCACGTCGCCAGGCTCAGCAAGGAGGGTGGCGCCCGAGACCGGATCACACAGGCGGTGGTCCAAGCTGCGGCCGAACGGGGCTACATCGTTGAAATCGAACCGGGTCGAGCCGATGGGGAGGGAGCCCAGGGAGCCAGGGTGATTTGCCCTGATGGGCGGGTCATCGAGCGGGGGTCAGTGTTCCGGGAACGACGGGCCGAGATCCTGGCCGCCCAGGAGATAAAACGCGAGCTCGGGCAGGCCCCCCTGACCCACCGGGAGCTCGAGCTTGTCCGTCGGGAGAGCGGCAAGATCCCCTCCTCGATCAAGGGGGTGAAGCGCCAGGATCTGCTCGAAAAGAAACTGCGTGCCTTCGGCCTCCTGGATGGGGAAGGCCGGATCCAGGGACCCAACGAATTGGAGGAGGCTCTGCAGGAGGTGGAGGCTGGGCTGGCTGTGGCCCAGGTCTCCCTCCAAGAGCTGGAGGCCATGCCCCATGCTCAGGAGGCCGCGGACCTCACGAAGGGTCGCCGAAAGGGTCTGATGGCCCAGGTCCCAGCCATCACCCCAGATACGGACAAGGCCCGGATCCGCTGGACAGCCAGCTACGACCAGGTCCTCGAATTGGTCGCTGCGAACCCCGAAGGCCTCGGCACGGCCGACCTCGACAAGAAGACCCGGGACAACCTCTCGAAGCTGAAGCGGGCCGGGATCCTGGCGGGCGAGAAACAGGGTGGCCTCATGCTCTATACCCTCGCTCCGGCGGGCCTCAATCGCCTCGAGAAGGGGCGCCGGGACCAGGCCCAAACAGTCAAGGCCGTAGAGAACATGGTAGCCGCGGCTGTGGAGCGCACCGTCTCCCCGGACCGGGTCAGGGGCCGTCTTGAAAGCGCTGGTATCCAGGTCGTCCCTGAGGCTGGGCGGTTCGAAATCGGGGCTGCCGGCCGCACCGTCACAGATTCCGAACTGATGGCGAAAACGGCCATCCAGACTGAGACCCCCTCTGCACCGGACCGGGCCTGGTGGAAGAGGCTCTGGGACATGCGGCGCGATCTGCCCGATATCCTGCGGCGGGCCATCCTGTCCCCAGCAGAGTGGGCCCGTCGATGGAGCCACGCGGCGGGACAGGAGGCCGCGGATCTGGCCCGTCACCAGGACCTAGTGAGGCGTGGGGAGCTCGCGGCGAGGACGGCCGCCGAAGCCGCCGAGGCGGAGCGCAAGAAGAAGGAAATGGAAGCGGCGGCTGTCCAGCCTGCGCATCGGACGCACCACAGCTCACCGACAGCGTCGACGCCCTCAAAGGAGATCGGACATGGGATTCGGAAATAAGAAGTCAGTTCCCGACTGGGTGCGTGATGTTCCGCATGGAGGTTTTCAGACGGGAATCAGAAAGGACCTACCCTTTTGGATGAACACCCATCGGCAAGCCTGGCGCACGATCTGTGGGGCGTTGGTCGCAGCTCCACCGGAATGGGTCTACGCAGACGAACTTGAGAGGAGTGATGAATCCCTGGCTGCAAAGGTTCGGCTGAAGCTTGAGGAAACGCTCCGGGAAATTAAACCTGCGGACATGATCTGGGCTTGGGCAGTGGCAGAAGTCCTGCCCTGGGACAGAACCTTCAACATTGCGGCGGTCCGCCCCTGGGGGGATGAGCAGTTGAACCAATTTTTGGCGGATTGCCGCAATCCTCTATCTCTTCCCCTGCCAAAGGATATTGATTTTCACCTCGCATCGACGGATAAAGAATGGCCCAAACAGCCTTGGGCGCTTCCCATCAGAACGTACGATGCCTCCTTGGCAAAGATCCGCTTTCGCGTCCTCGTGGACCATTACACCAACAGCGAATCGCGATTTACCGGCTCCAAGACGGTGGTGGCGGGCCCCACGGATCCTGGAGATATGACCTATTGGGCCGCCGTGGTTCAGACCGTCACCAGTACTGAATTGGTCGTCTTGAAATCTGCGGAGAAGGAGGAATTGGGCTATGGGGGGCCAGCCACGCTATGGGCTTGGGGCACAGAGGTGGATGTGATGCTTCCTGTTCCAGCCATTAGAATCGACCCGGCATGGGAACAACTTCCGCGAATCATCACGCACTGCCAGCAGTCGGGTCTCCTCTATGAGGCCCATCGGGAACGCCAAAGTGTGCGAACACCCTTAGACTGAGGCGACCTAAACCCGGATGAGATCTCGGCCGTCCCACTGGAGACTGACCGCCGGCAGCGGCAGTCCATCTTCGACCAGGGTAGCCCTGAAGACGGCCGTGCAGACACCACCGCGGTTCCGCACTGACTTGAAGGTGATGCCCTTGGCTCCGGCAGTTCGCATCTCGGCCCCAAACGCTTGTGCTGGGCTCCAATCGTCCTTCAGGTGCAGTTTGGGGAAGCCAACGCGAACATCCACCGTTTCACCCTTCAGGATGAACATGGAGAGCTGGAAGGTGTGGATCTTGGTTTTCTCCGCGGAGGTCTCGCGCAGCCTCTCTGCGAGGTGGAAGGAGACTTCGGCCAAGCTGGTCTCATCTGAGTCGGCCATGTACACGGCAGGATAGGACCCATCACTGAAACGGCTGATAGAGAAGGAAGAGCCAGAAGACCCTAGGTAGGCCTTCAGCCTGGAAAGGGGGCTGGCCAAGCGATCCACGACAGGTAGCCGATACCGAGCCATGAAGTTCTGCACGCCCTCCCGTTCCTCTGGCTCGGTGTGTCGATCGACGGCAGAGGGTTCCCTGAGGGCACGCAGGTTGAAGACCTTGCTGCCCTCGTGGTGATGGGTTGGGATCGGCGACTCTGCAGTCACGCCCAGCCGCCGTAGGAAGCCTTGAGGTAGTTCAGAGTGGTGAACATCCCTTCCATCCGGCCTGCGAGGAGCAGGTCCAGCGGAGCCTTCCCCCCGAAGATTGGGGCCGTGTTGGGAGAACGCAGCCAGTCGCCGGTGTCCCCAACCAAGTCTCCAGCCAGCTCGACGATCAAGAGGAAGTAACCCAGCCGGTCCTCGGAATCGAGGTTGAGGGAGGGGGCAGGCTGCTTTAGGGAGTCGAAATATTTGGTCTTCCCTAGGTTGATGATCTTCAACTTCTGGTCGGTGACCATGCCCAGGCTTTCTGTCACCCGGTTGAAGGTCCTGAGCGCTGCCGCCAGAGGGGTGAGCTTGGGCTCGGTCGGCGTGGCCGGCCGGTGCTCCAGTACCGAGCTGGAAGCTCGCTTGAAGCTAGGGCTGGCAGCTGACTTCATCGTCGCGGCCTTGGGCTTGGCTTTGGTTTTCTTGAGCATGGTGTTCACCTTCCACCTCTCAGTGTAGTCCGTATTTGAACCAACGCTACGAAAACGGAATCAGAAGAGAGGGGATTTCGCCCGGATCGACTCTGGTATCTCGGCCCACCGGAGGCCTTTGTTGCGTGCTTTGGTTGGTCCGGTGTCCGGGCTCTCTTGACCGGGGTCGGGCTGCCATCCTGTCCTGCGGCCAGGCCGGTTCCTCGCCCTCCAAGCCCCAGACCCCAAAAGCCGCCGTCAGGGGGTGACCCCCTGCCCTGTCGGCCAGGGTCTGCTGGGGTTTGGACCCCCGTCAAGGGGAGTCCTCCCCCTACCTGGGGGCTTCCCTGCCTCAAGAGTCAATCCTCTCAGCTCGGCCAACGCACCCCCCTGCCCCACCGCGAATGGAACTCTCGGGACCGGCCTGTGCAGGATTGTTCAGATTCAGGCCGGCTTGCTCCAACACGTTTCGCCTCCAGGTCAGTCGGTCCAAAAGGGGCTGCGGGGGCTCCCCTGCCCCCACACTCCGCGCGGCAAGGCCCACCACCACGTGCTTGGCCTTAATCAGGCTGTCGCTGAAGTACTCCCTCGATCGGTGCCCTTCGGGCAAGTCCTCCAACTCCTTCTTGGCCTTGAGCCATTCCCGAATGGCCTCAAAAGCTCCGGGAAGAGCGCGGAAGGACGGATGACTCTGGCTGAAGACCTGGTCGACTCCCAGGGACCGGGCCACCTTGCCCGCGGCTTTGGAATCCTCGTAGAGCTTGCGAGCAGAACGGAGGATCCCTCGGTCATTGGAGGTCAGGAGGCGATGGAGGTAGGCCTTGGGATCTCGGACTCCATGGCCGCGCCGGCCTACCACGTCCTGAGCCGCCTGGATCAAGAACCTCAGCAACTCCCCAGAACAGGCCGACGGAAGAGCCTTGGCAGCAGCGAGGGCCCCAGCCTCGTCCAATCCGGCAACTTCGATGAGGGTCCTGGTGACTTGGTCCGCTTCAACCATCGGCTCAACAAAATCCTCAACGGCAGGTTCAACAGTGATCTCAACACCCTCCTGAAGAGCTTTCTTGAGGTAATTGGCAACAGGCATGGCATTGGAGCCCTGCGTCTGGTCCTCATGCTGATGCTGTACGTTTGTTGGAACCTCATAGATGGGTACTTCAAGAACTAAAGGCATGGGGAATTTTTTCCTCTGATGAGAAGCCTTCCGGGCCTTGCCCAGCAAGGTGTAGAGCTTCTCCGTGAAGCGGTAGGTTCCCCTACGGTTACCTGGCTTCTTGAACCCATTGAAGACGTAGTCACTGGATTGAATCACGAGTCCTTCTGCCATCAGCGCCGGCATGGCGTTGGAGATGGTCTTCCGGTCGCACTTCTTGGCATGTTGGGCGAGTTGGTTCGTCGACCAATCGGTCTCAATGCCAAAGCGGGAGGCCCACGAAAGCACCGCTGCGGATGCCGTGAGTCCAATGCCCAGGTCGTTCAGCTGGTAGATGAGAGAAGGACGCCCGGGACGACGGGTGGTTCCACTAGGTTTCTTAGGGGTCTTACGGACGTGCGGGCCGAGTACCTCAGCGATACGTG
>CAVPLE010000168.1:0-7631 GCA_963705865.1 uncultured Holophagaceae bacterium
ATTCCGAAGCGTCAGCCCCCATCGGATCCTTGTCCAGAAACCTCCGATTGACCTTTGGCTTCGGCTGGGAGTTGTACAGCGCCGGGGCCAAGGTTTCAGTGTTGGAATAGAGGATGTTGAAAGGAGTGCCGGAATTGGACTCGATCCCGGAAGACACGGTGGAACGGTCCGCCTCGTAGAGCTTGGTGATCTTGCGGGAAGAACTGCGGTATTTGTCCTCTCGCTTTTTCGCGGCTTGAAGCTCGGTGATCCATTCTTGGACAGATTTGGACTTCATGGTTATACGGCCTCAATCTCTTTTGAGTTCGTGATTATCTTAAACCTGTTTGGCGCGCTCGCAAAGGCGTTCTTTTAGCAGATATCCCTCCAACATCCAAATCTTATCCCTGGCATTTTGCTTGGCAATTTTCCGCCCAATTTCTGCGTCGAAGTTTGCGAGACTAACTGCAGAACTCTCCCCTGTTACCAGGAAACCATTCTTTAGTTTTAAACAACAGATGGTAAGAGCGGTCCCTGGAAACACGTAGAAGGCTTCTTCAATAATAGTTGCGTCAATCGTTTCTGGGGAAAGGCGCGGGGCATTGAGACCCTTGGCCTGGATTTCTTCTTCAATCTCACGTTCGTTGTTGCTCATGATTGCTCCTTAAGTATAGTTTAACTCAAAACCCAAGCCGAACCATCCCAGTACCGGACCTCTCTCCGCCTCCACTCCGTCCCGTCCCAGACCATCAAAGGCCTTTGGGTGAACGCTGACCCGGAGTAGACCTTAACATCCCCAGGCACACCGGATGGAATGGAATAATCCACGTTGAAGGCGATGCTGTCAAATCGCCGAACTTCAAAAATAAACCCACTGCGTGCCGTCCCAATACCGCACAGCACGAGGGACCCATTCGGACCCTTCGTGATCCCGCACTTCCCGAGAGATCCACGCGCTGCCGTTCCACTGCTTCACCCGGGAGGGGACACTGGTTTTTGAACTGGATGTTCCGGCTTGATTCCCGGCATCGACGGAAAGCGCGATGAGCACGCTCGCCGCGTCACCAGTTGTCGCCCAGGTGGGGTTGGAAGTCTCCCCGGTGCTGGTCGCAACCTTGTACTCCGAGCGGTACATGATATGGTTATTGCCGGTGATCGTAGGGCCGTTCTGGCCCGTAAGGCCGAAGGAAGTCCAACCGGAAGTGGCGGTGATCGCCGCCGTTCCGTTACCTTCCTTACAGCAAGCGGAGATCCACGCCCGTGACTTCGATGAGAGACCGGTACGCTTTGCGAGCCGAAGCCGGTGCTCCATCAATCGCGATGCTGTCCGTTGCGTCGAGGAGCAGGTTCTCCCCGGCTCCAAGGGGAATGGCGATGAAGTAGGCTGCGAGCGCATTCCTTGCCGTCCCGAAGGTAATCGTCGCGCTGGTCGTGCCGTAGGTTCCCGAGGGCCGGCAGCCCCAAACGCTGATCATCGCGCCAGCGGCTGCCGCCCCCTGGCCGTTGGTCATTTCCTTCAGCTTCGTCCACGTGTTGCCTTGGGTGTCGGTGACGCCGGTGACTTCTCCCAGATCCCCGTCGGTCGTGCCATCGTTGTCCCTGTTGATGACGAGGAGAACCGCAGAATCCGCAGGGATGGAAGTGGAAGGCGCGACGGAGAGGGAAGTCCCTCCCGCGTTCGTCGTCGCTCCGCCGTTGTAGGTTGGAGTCCCGATCGCCATTTAGTTCACCTTCTTCCATCGGAACCAGGAACCCTTCCTCACCGAGACTGTCGTCCCCCCGGTTTCCGACTGAATCGTGAGTCCCGTCGTGCCGGAGGGACTGGCCCCCGCAACCACCGTCCCTTCCATCTTCGCCATCTGGCTCACAGTCGTGGAGGTGAACCCGCCGTTCTGCCCGGCGAAGTCCGCGGCGGAGGTCCCATAGGTCAAGTCCACACTTGTGGTGTTGAAGTTCTGGGTGAGGGAAGCGATGCCGTCGTCTAGACCAGTTGACCACGCCACGCCTGGCCGCGGGCCGACTCCAGTCGCCGTTGTGCGCAGGATCAACTGCGCTTCGAAGACGTAGATCCCGTTCGCCGCGGGAGTGAAGTTCATCCCGGTGATCCCGGTGGGAGTTGTTAGATTCGTGGTCTGGTCACTTGTGAGGTAGACGTAGGTCCAAGCGTCGATCGCGGCGGAGGTGTCCACCCACAAGTCGCCGGAGGTTGGAGAGCCAGGAGCGCTCGCGGCAACGGTCAAAGCGGAGGGAGTGTAGGCATCCGCTTTCACCTTATCCGCCGCGGACATGAAGCCGTTGGTGCTCGTTGTCGCGGTGGAGTGGAGGGTTCCGCCGGCTTGGTTCCCGTGGTCGTGGACGTGGTCGCTTCGGGAAAGGTCGGCAGAGGTCCCGGCCGCGGCAGCTCCCAAGGAACTCGGAACGGCGTTGGAAGGGACTGGAACCGTGACCGTGACCGCGCCTTTAGCTCCGTTGACGCTAAGAACACCTTCGTGGGTATGGTCCTGGCGGGAGTAGTCTGCTGAACTTCCCGCTGCTCCAGTCGCTGCGATCGGGGCAGGAGTGACGGAAGACGGGACCGGGACAGCAACCGTCACGACTCCCTTCGCTCCGTTAACGCTCAGAACTCCCTCATGGGTGTGGTCGGAGCGGGAGACGCTGGAGGCGTACGCCTGCCGTGCTGGACGGAAGCGATGGGGGGAGGGGCGGAACCGAAAGTCGTCGTGTCGTTGATCGTGACGGTTACGGAAGATCCTGCGACAGTGGCGGAAACTGCCCCTCCGACGAAATTCAGGGAACTGGCACTGGGGGTTAGGAGTGGTACCTTCGTCGGAAACGGCTAACGCAGGAGGGATGGAAGGGACGGTTATGGTTCCCGTTCCTCCGGAGGCTGTCGCCGTGATCCCTGCTCCGACGAAATTCAGGGACGTCAGATTCGAGGTTAACAGTGAACCTTCGTCCAGGAGCTGGATCGGATTCCCTTCCACCGTGACTGTGATCGCCGTTCCGGCCGCACTTGCAGCGATCCCCGTTCCGGTGAAGTCGATGGAGGTTGGGGTTGGGACCAAGGGAATTCCCGGCATTTCGGATCTCCGGCCCTTCGGCGGTGAGGGTTAAAGCATTCCCGGCCGCGGTGAGTTCGAGATTAACCCCAACGACATTCAGGCTGGAAGCCTCCGAAACCAGAGCCACACCTTCGTTCAAGTAAGCCGTAGGCGGAACAAGCCCGCCTGAAGTTTGTGGGCTATAAGGCACCCAGGCAGATCCATCACTGCGATAGAGCTTATCATCATCGTTCGCAAGGATCACCATATCGTAGTGTTCACTTGCGGGAGGAAGGGCCGAGAGCCAGAATCTTGGGTAGTCGGTCCAGTTAAGGAGTGCCATTGAGTTTTGCTCCGGGATTACTAATTAATAATTCAGGGGGATAATGCCATCAGTCCCAGTTTTCATCCATCTCCCGACTCTTTTTCCCATGTTCCATCATATCCTTAAACGTCATTTCATTTGGGGCCTTGGGATATTCGCGGAAAACCTCTTCCTGATGCTCATGGGAGGAAGGCCGGCTCATCACCCCATAACGGAGGGAGTCAGCCGCGTGATCCTCACCTTCCGTGTCCAGGTCTTCGGAGTCCAGATCATCGTGTTGGAGAGTGGGAAGGGTCCGGAGCAGGTCGCTGCAATCTTCCGAGAAATAGAGCCTGGGAACAACAGTTGGGGAGTGGTGCAGCATTTGGCGAACCTTTTCCCACCCCGGTTTCCGCTTATTATCCGCCCGGCGCCAGGAGATTCCAACAATCGCCATCATTTCCGCAATGGAAGGGCCGCCGTCTCGGGTGAAGATGGCCGGATCAGCGACGCCGTAGGAGATGCGTTCGCCTTTTTCCCTTTCCTTAATCCCCCGAGCAACATTTTCCGCCGACATCTTAAGTCCAACGTTCGGACCGCTTGCCCCGTACCATTCCTTATAAGCAATCAGAGAGTTCTTCGGGATGGTGTTTCGGCCAAGGGCCGCGTCCCGGTCAGTTAAAATGTACCAAATGACGGAGAAAGGTTTGGCCGATCCCCAGTCGAAAGACCGGAAACGAAGAGCTTGAGGGTTGGCCCGGCAGAACTCCCGAACGGCAAGGGCGTCTAGGACGTGGACCTTATAATCGATTTCATTGAAAAAGGCCCCATCAACGACGCTCCAATCTCCTTCCAACCATGCCCGGACAAGGGCTTCCGACCCAGACTGCCTTAACCGCAGGACGTAAGTAGGATCGTTCCGCATTAGGAGCTTGTTGTCCACGAGTTTGGAAGGGATAAAGACCCGATCCAGGGAGACAACTTCCCTAATCCCGTCGATTTCAATCTCAACGGATTCAGTTATAATCTTCCATCCCATGGGAGCGGGATCGACGTACCGGGCTTTTACCCAGTTATGTCCCGGACCGCCGGGGTTTCCAGTTAACCGCATCCCGCAAGGAACCCCCGCCCCGCTTCGGAGAGTCGCCCGGAGCTTATTGATCGGAGCCGGGGAGGGGAAGTTACATAATTCTTCCACATAAATCCGGGTGTAGGAGTGCCCCTGGTAAGCTTCCGCATCGGAGTCCCTTTCGAGGTAAGCGAATCTTAACCTCGCCCCGGACTTCATCTTCCATTCTTTTTTCTGTTCGTTGTACTTGGCTCCGAGTGGAGTAAACAGTTGCTTTGACCGGGCGATGGCCTCACTTAATTCCGTTAACTTCCGCCGGACGAAGAGCCCAATGGCGTTTTCCTTATACATCTCCGAATGGTGGAGCCAGTCGCCGAGGGAGGCTTCCGTCTTCCCTCCCCCTCGCGCACCGCCGAAAAAGACCTCGAAGACTGGGCAGGCGATAAGAGCTTCCTGCGGCCCAGGTTGCGGAGACCAGATTAACTTCACCCCTTCGGGAAGGTCCAACTCCGGCCGGGGAGCTGCAGGTTTCCAGCCCAATCCCTCCATCACGGCGCTCATTGAAGTGACCCGTTGGAGTTAACGGAAAAGTCGAGGACGGGAATGTGGAAGATTCCCACAGGAAAGGCCCACTGTTTGGGGGCGTCGGAAGAACCCTGGGCTAAAGCTCCCTGTTTGGGGGCGAAGCGCCCCGGATTCACTCCCCTCCCTCCTGCTCCACCGTCCGGCCGGAGTACTTCTTCGCCCAGTCGTCAGCAGATTGGGACTTTTCCGGGAGGGCCACGACGAAGGACTGGTTAACGGTTACTGCTTCGTTCCGAGCGCCGTAGGAACTGGCCTTGGCGGAGATTTCAAGAGTCTTCAGCGCCAAGAGCGGATCATTCGTCGCAGTTAACCGATGAGCAATGACGTCAATCGACTGGGAGGCCAGGGCGTCGAACCTTTCCTTCACCGAGGCCACGATTTCCGGGTTCACCACTTCCTTCCGCCGCGCCTCATACCGCGCTCGAAATCCATCGGAATTGGTCACGGAGTAAACCCACTGGGAAGTAAACCCGAACATCGCTCCTAATTCCGTCCTGGACATGGAAGGGTTCATAATCATGGCGTCGATTAAGGCGTCATGGGTGTAGGGGATATGGTTTCCGACCCCGGTGGAGCCCTTTGGCCGGCCCCGTTTCGCTTTCGCAGGTTCCCCTTCCTCCCCCATCAGGAGAGAATCCAGGTCCAAAATCTCTTCCCCGTCAACCTTTTCCTCACTCATAACCCTTCCCCCATCCCGCCGAAATGGCGACAACGACAATTCCAAAGCATTTTCCCACCACCGGATGGAACTGTCAAAAGGGATGGGGAAGGGGATAGTTCCCTGGGATTACTATGGGATAATCCCGCCGGTTTACCTAACCCATTGATTCCTATGGCTTTTTTGAATCCGGAAACAGGTCACTTACCCCGTTCACTGTTAACAACTAAGAGAAAGAAGTGGAATTTCCTTTTTGAAAAAATTTTGGGACCGAGTCTGCTGGGAATTTGAAAAGAACCGGGAATCCGAAAAATCGGGAAATGCACATCGAGATGGACGCTTACCAACCGGAAAAAGTGGGAAGAATGCGTGCCGAGGTGGACCAACCGTAAAGCTGCCCCCCAACACCCCCCTACCTGCCGCTTGACCACCCCGGCCTATCCGCCCAGGTGAACGGTGAACGGTGAACGGTGAACGGTGAACGGTGAACGGCGGGCGCGGCGCATGGATGGGCATGGACCATGGGCATGGATGGGCGTAGGACCGCATAGGATGGCGTATGCCGGGCGATCGGGGCATGGGTGCTAGGGTAGTACCGGGTCCGGGCGTGGCGCCCGTTAGAACGCCCTACGTTCCCATCGCCCACAAAGAAAAACGGCTGGGATTGCTCCCAGCCGCTCCATTCTGTCTCAGGTTAACGATGAATCGTTAGATTCCCAATTCCCCCAGCATCCCATCCGCATCGACGTTCCCAGCGCCGGCCAATTGGGCAATAACCGCTGCCACACGGGGAACGGCGCGCATGGCCAAGATTTCCGCATGGGATTTTGCGGTGATTGCTGCCGTAACCCGTTCCCGGTCCAGGGCTGGATTCAATTGGAGCAGGGCGTCGGTCAGTGTCCGGCGGATGGAATCACCACCACCATTCCCGGAACGGGTTGGAGCGATCCAATGACCGTCCAATAGATTCTGCGCGACTGCCCGAACCCGTTCCCGTTTCGTTTGAATCGTGGCACTCCGTCCGGTAATCGGATCACGGGAGATTGCTGCAGCGTCACCGAGTTTCTGTTTGATTCCGTTTTCAATCGCTGCTTCGATGATGGATTTAGACAGTCTGGCAATTTCCAGTTTATCCACAATCCCATCGGCCCAGGTCATCGTGACCACTTCGGCGGACGTTTCGATTTTCAGGATGGAGTTTTTCCGCATGGGTTCGGGTTGGGCTGGGGTTGGTACCTGGGCCGGGGTTGGAGCCTCCATAGCAGTTTCCGGAACAGTTTCCTGGGCCGATTCCACCACGGGAACGGCGGACGGTTTACGGGTTTCGGCGGTTTTGCGGTCGGTGGTTTTGGTGGTCATTTTAGTTTGCTCCATTGTGTCGATGGTTTCATGATCCGGGGCCATTCCCGAACCATGGGACAATGCTACCCTGTCCCAGCGTCGTTGTCAACAATTATTTTCGATGGAATTGGAACTGGGTAGGGGAATGGTTCACGGCTATGGATGGGGCTGCAGGAATTCCCCATGTATAACTGATCCGCGCGCGCGCGTAGAGCATTTCCCATGCCAATTACCATCCAATCCGTTCACCATCCCGTTCACTGTTCAATTCCAACGGTTTACCTGTCACCTTTAAGCGATCCGGCCGGTTTACCCGGAAAAATCGAAGTTTCGAGCTGGACTGCTTACTCCTTGAAGGTTAGGGGAGGGAGGTTATCCGCCGGAATTACTAATTAATAATTCCGGGGGAGAACTAGCCTTCGGGCAGGTAGGCAGGGAACTGGAAGATAAGGAACCAAGGTAACCGGGTTCGGGATTCCTTGTTCCTTATAAGAACTCCCCCAGCAGTTCCCTTAATCCCTGTAAGGTAATCATACAAGATAATCCTTGTTCCCTGTGCGATATTTCTGGAAAGCTGTGCGAAATCCCCCATCCAATCGGGATTTTCTGCTAGTTGCCCCAAAGTGAAGGGACACAGGGGAATGAGGTAGAGGG
>CAVPLE010000169.1:0-9793 GCA_963705865.1 uncultured Holophagaceae bacterium
ATGATACCCATTCGCGTTCAATCGTAAAAGAATCCACCACGGAGGCACAGAGCATGGGCACACGGTAGGCGGCGGGCCCATGACGGAGGATCACCGAGGCCTCCGTGCCTCCTCTGTGGCCTCGGTGTCTCCGTGGTGGATCTCTATCTTTGAACGCTACCTGGTATGAGGCCCTGACCACGCTTTCCCCTGGGCGCAAAAGGGGCGCCGGAAACGGCGCCCCTTTTGCGCCATGAGAATAGCTAACTACCCGTTCACCTTCATGAACTGCTCCATGAAGTCCACGAGGGTCTTCACGTTGTCCACGGTGACGGCGTTGTAGGTGCTGACGCGGATGCCGCCGATGTCACGGTAGCCCTTGAGGCCCACCATGCCGGCCTTCTTGGCTTCCTTGACGAACTGGTCGTCCAGCTCGGGGGTGGGCAGGAAGAAGTCCACGTTCATGACGCTGCGGTGGGCCTTCTCGGTGACGAAGCCCTTGTAGAAGCCGCTGTGCTTGTCGATGCAGCCGTAGAGCAGCTCGGCCTTCTTGAGGTTGGCGGCCTCGATGGCTTTCAGGCCGCCGATGCTCTTGTTGTAGGCCAGCACGTTGCGCAGGATGTAGATGCCAAAAGTCGGCGGGGTGTTGTAGAGCGAGTTCTTCTCGGCGTGGATCTTGTAGCGCAGGTAGCTGGGCAGGTCCTGGGCCTCGCACATCTCGAGGAAGTCCTCGCGGATGATGGTGAGCGTCACGCCGCTGGGGCCGAGGTTCTTCTGGGCGCCGCCGTAGATGAGGCCGAAGGGGCTCACGTCGAACGGCCGCCACATGATGTCGCTGCTCATGTCGCAGACATAGGGCACGTCGCCTACCTTGGGGAACTCGTGCCACTGCGTGCCTTCCACGGTGTTGTTCGACGTGAAGTGGACGAACGCGCTGTCAGGGCCGACTTTGATCTCGTCGGCGTGGGGCAGGCGGCTGTACTTCAGCTCCTTGGTGCTGGCGGCCACGCGGACGTTGTCGCCGCCCACGAGCTTGGCCTCCTTGGTGGCCTTTTCCGCCCAGTTGCCGGTGTTGATGTAGTCCGCCTTCCGACCGCCGCGCAGCAGGTTCAGGGGGATCATGCCGAAGCTGAGGTGCGCGCCGCCCTGGAGCAGCAGCACCTTGTAGTTGGAGGGCAGGCCCATCAGCTCCTTCGTGAGGGCGATGGCTTCCTCATGCACCGCGTCGTATTCCTTCGACCGGTGGCTGACCTCCATGACGGACATGCCGGTACCGGCGAAGTCGAGCAGTTCCTCCTGGGCGCGCTCCAGCGCGGGCAGGGGCAGCCCCGCGGGGCCAGCGTAGAAGTTGATCACACGATGGGTCATGGGTTCCTCCAGAAGGTCAAAGAAAAGGATTACCGCCAGATTTCAGTTTGTCTCGTGTATCGCCGGAGGCGATGCCGAGAAGTCGCCAAGAACGCCAAGGAAGCAAGAAAGGTGTTTTTCTTGGCGCCCTTGGCGTCTTGGCGGTGATATTTACGCTTTGAAATCCTGAAGGATAGCCACTACCTCGTCGCCGATGCGGCCGAGGTTCTCTTTGGAGCTGGCGCCGAGGTGGGGGGCCATGAATACGTTGGGGGCGGTGAGCAGGGGGCAATCGGCGGGGGGCGGATCGCTGGGCCACACGTCGGTGCCGTAGGCCCGCACCTTGCCGCTGTGGAGCGCGGCGGCGAGGTCGGCATCCACCACGCACTTGCCCCGGCCGGTGTTGATGAGAATGACGCCGTCCTTCACCTTGGCGAGGAAGGCGGCGTTGATCATGCCCCGGGTCTCGTCCGTGAGGGGCAGGTGCAGGCTGATGACGTCGGCCTTGGCGGCCAGCTCGTCCAGGCTCACCAGCTTCGCGATGGGGTGCGCCTTGAGGTAGGGATCGAAGGCGATCACCTCCATGCCGAAGGCCTGGGCGCGCTTGGCGACTTCCGTGGCGATGTTGCCGGCGCCGATGAGGCCCAGGGTCTTCTTGAAGAGCTCGGTGCGCTTCAGCTCGCTCTTGAGGAACTTGCCCTCCTTCATGGAGGTATGGGCCTCGATCAGGCGGGCGGGAATGGCCACCATGAAGGCCATGGCCATTTCCGCCACGGCCACGCTGCTGGCCTTCGGCGTGTTCATGGCCTGGACGCCGCGCTCGGCACAGTGCTGCTTGTCCACGTTGTCCATGCCCACGCCGCCGCGGATGACGAGCTTCAGGTTGGGGGCCTGGGCCAGGAGATCGGCATTCACCTTGGTCTTGGAACGGACCAGGAGGACATCGGCCCGATCGAGGGTGGCCATGTCGGAGCTGACCTGGCCAAAGGGGGCGAGGCGCTCGGGGAGTTTGGCGTCGAAGGCTTCAGCGATGAGGATCTGCATGGGTGCTCCGATGGAGTGTCGTGTCAATTCAATCGAAAGCAATCAACTGAATTTGAAACCGCAGATGTCGCAGATGGCGCAGATAAAAGATCTGATTTGTTTTCCATCTGCGAAATCTGCGTCATCTGCGGTTAAGGTCTGAGGTTTTTTGTCTTGCTGTGGATACGGCCTCAGCCTTCGTACATCCGGACCAGCAGTCCGGAGCGCAGCTTGGGTTCGAACCAGGTGGACTTGGGCGGCATCACTTCGCCGGCGTCGGCCACGGACATGAGCTGGGTGAGCGAGGTGGGATACACCGAGAAGGCCACGGCGTAGCCCTCCTTCACGCGGCGCTCCAGCTCGTCCATGCCCCGGATGCCGCCCACGAAGTCGATGCGGGTGTTGGTGCGGGGATCGTCGATGCCGAGGATCGGGCTGAGCAGGTTCTCCTGGAGGATGCTCACATCGAGGCCGCGCACGGGGTCGCTGGCGGGGTAGGTGCCGGGCTTGGCCTTCAGCTCATACCAGGTGCCGCCGAGGTACATGCCGAAGGTGGTGGGGGCCTGGGGGTTCCGGTGGGCCGAGGGGGCCACGTCGAACGCCTCGCGCACCTTGGCCAGGAAGGCTTCCGGGCTGAGGCCGTTCAGATCCTTCACCACGCGGTTGTAGTCCATGATCTTCAGCTGGTCGTGGGGGAAGACCACGGCCATGAAGCTTTCGAAGGATTCGTCGCCCGTGGCGGCCGCCCCTGCGGCGGCACGGCGGGCCTGGCCGTAGCGGATGGCGGCGGCCGTGCGGTGGTGGCCATCGGCGATGTAGAGGGCCGGGACGCCGTTGAAGAGGTTCACCAGCTCGCGGATCACGGTCTCGCCGGTGACGACCCACACGGTGTGGCCGATGCCATCCGGCGTGACCACGTCGTAGACCGGCGGCAGCTTCCGGATGTCATCGACGATGTGATCGATGTAGGGCACGGCCCGGTAGGTGAGGAAGACGGGCTCGGCGTTGGCGTTCTGTTCCGTGACGTGGCGCGTGCGGTCGTCTTCCTTGTCCTTGCGGGTGAACTCGTGGCGCTTGATGAGGCCGTTCTCGTACTCCTGCACGGAGCAGAGGCCCACCAGGCCCGCCTGGACGTGGTCGCCCATGCGCTGCTGGTAGACGTAGAGGCTGGGCAGGCCTTCGTGCATGAGGGTGCCCGTCTCGATCAGGCGCATGAGGTTCGCCACGCCCTTGGCGTAGACCTCGTCGGCGTGGACATCCGTGCCCGCGGGCAGATCGATTTCGGGGCGGCCCACGTGGAGGAAGGAGTGGGGGTTCCCCTTGGCCAGCTCGGCGGCCTCCTGGGTGTTCACCACGTCGTAGGGCACGGCGGCCACCTGGGCCGCAAGCTCGGGCCGGGGGCGGTAGGCGCGGAAGGGCTTCAGCTGGGACATGCACACCTGCCTGGAAAGGGGCCCCCCGTGGGGCCGCACACACGCGCCATTATTCCCCGGCGGGTGCCCTTTGGTGGGCCCGTCGGCCTGGTTTTGACGAAAGTCCCAGACTTGGGGCCTGGATGGCGCGATCTGTCAAATTCCGGGCTGAACCGCAGACGGGTCGGGGCCCGGGCTGGCTTCAAGACGGACTTCAGGGGCGGCTTCAGGACCACCTTCAGGATTGGGCCCCAGGGAGTCGGTGATCAGGGCCACGTTCAGCAGCAGCTCGGTGAGGGGGAGGTCCATGGTCCGCTCGACTCGGCAGGTCTCCACGAACTCGATGTCCGGATGGTCCCAGGTGAGGATTTCGTAGGCCGCGGGGAAACCCTCCTGGTTGCGGTAGGCGGCGTGGATCACCTCGCCCCGGTGCAGGTAGAGGTGGCCCACCCCGGTCGCGGATTTCACCGTGAGGGTGCAGGACTTCTGCTCCCAGGCCAGGAGCTGGAGGATGCTGCCGAGGCTGAGGCCGCGGATCAGTCCCACGGGTTCAGCCTGGACCGCCGTGCGGATCACCTCCATGAGGAAACCCAGGCGGAGCGGCTTGCTGAGGATGCGGACCGCCCCCAGGTCCAGGGGGGTGTTCAGATGCTGGCTCTCGTCGAGGCCGGTCATGACGATCACGGGGATCTGGGGATACAGCCGCCCCACCTTGGTGATGAGGTTGAAGCCATCCATGATGGGCATGTCGAGATCCGTGACCAGCACGTGGACCACTTCCTGTTTGAGCACGTCCAGCGCCTCGTGGCCGTTCTGGGCCGAGAGGATCCGGAAGCCCTGCAGGCCCTTCAGACCAGCCCGGTAGAGACTGAGGGTGGCCCGGTCGTCCTCCACCACGAGCAGAGTCCGGGACGGGGCCTCGAAGTTGGGCAGGGAGCGGGGGCGCGGGGAGGCGTTCATGAGATGCCTCCGAGAATACCGTCAGTGGGCCTCCCCTTTGGGTATTTTACGCGCCGGGATGGGTTCTTTCGCCAGAATCGCCAGCGCTTCGGAGGTGTCCAGGGGGTGCTGGGCCTCCCAGTCCAGCACCCAGGGGGGCAGCTCTGCGTCCTCGTAGTCCCGCACCTTGCGATGCCAGCTTACGAGGGACTGCACCATGGCCTCGTGGCGGTCCTCGGCCTTGGGGGGGATGTGGCCCTCCCAGATGGGTTCGTGGAAGTAGGTCCGCAGCGTGGCCTCGGCGGGCTTGCCCCACACGGCGTATGTGCGGTCGAGCGGGCCGCCGATGGGCTTCTCGTTGAGGTTCTCCCCGTAGAGGTAGTAGAACACCGCGTCGCCGTCGCTCCAGTAGCGCAGCACGCCCAGGGCGCCCTTCAGCAGCAGGTTCTGCAGGGCCAGGTCCACCGGCTTGTCCGTGCGGAAGTCCCAGGGGCCCACATGGGCGTGGGCCACGCTGGGGTAGCCTACTTCGGTGATCATCACGGGCTTGGGGCCCTTGGCATCGGCGAAGCGGGCGGACAGCGTGCGGGCCTTGTAGACGATCCACCACCAGGCGTCGCGGATCTGGTCCGGCGTGGGGTATTCGTCGTATTTGGCGATGGGATCGTAGGTGTTGATGCCGATCACATCCAGGCAGTCGCCGAAGGTGAAGCTGTCGTGGCTGTCGAAGTTCACGCTGTAGACCAGCTTGCCCTTGAAGACCTTGCGGACCGCCGCGGCCAGCGCCCGCCAGCGATCGGGAAAGGCGTGGGTGGAGGCCATCTCGGTGCCGAGGCTGTACCACTCCACGCCGCCCTCCTGGGCCAGAGCCGCCAGGCGCACGTTGAAGTCCGTGTAGTTCCGCCACCAGAGGTCCCAGGTTGATGGCTCGATGTTGCCGCGCCACCAGTCCGCGTTGTCCGCCTCGTCCCGCAGGTTGATGGTGGGGAAGAACATCATGCGCAAGCCGCGCACCTTGGCCTGGTGGAAGGTGCGGCGCAGGCTCTCCTCCGTGGGGCTCGACGTGGGATGGCGGCGGATCTCGGTGCTGTGGCCCGTGTCCATGCGGTAGATGGCCTGGAGACTCACGCAGGTGGCCCCGGTGGCCGCGATACGGTCCAGCTCCTCGTGATAGTCGTAGTCCGGCACGCCGGCATAGAGCCCCAGCACCATGCCCCGCGGCTGCGGCACCAGCGCCTTCCGCTGCGAGCGGCGGATGACCCAGAGGGCGACGGGCAAGGCCAGGACGGCCATCAGGGCGAGGGTGCGACGGGGCATGAAGACTCCAGCTTCCAGGTTAGCGGGGGGGCATGGAGTCTGGAGGTTGGAGTCCGGAGGCTGGAGGCTGGAGGCTGGAGGTACTGATCCCTGGGGCGCCGCTACGCGGCGCATCCATGGTTTGAATTTGGCGCCTACCCATTTGAGCGGCCCAACTTGAAACCATCATCGCGGCCTTTGGCCGCCCAGAAAGCAGTACCTCCAGCCTCCAGTCTCCGTCTCCAGCCCTAGGTCCGTTCGACCCGAACCTGCACGATCCTCGCCCCTTCCATCTTCAGCACGGTGAGGCGGGCGCCTTCGACGTTCACGGCCTCCTGGGGGTGGGGCACGCGGCCCAGGCGGGCCAGGACCAGGCCGGCCAGGGTGTCGAAACCATTCCGTTCCCAGGCGAGGCCCAGACGCTGGGCCACATCCTCCACGTGGGCCTGGCCGGAGACCAGGTAGACGCCGGGGGACTGCACCACCACGCCGGCGGGGGCCTCGTGCTCGTCCTGGATCTCCCCGAAGACCTCCTCCAGCAGATCCTCCATGGTGGCCAGGCCGGAGACGCCACCGAACTCGTCCACCACGATGGCGAGCTGGGTGCGGGTGCGCTGCATCTCGCGGAGCAGGTCCATCACAGGCTTGCTCTCGGGCACGAAGCGGGGGGGCTTCATCAGCGCAGAAAGCGGGGGACGCTCGCTGTCCGGAAGCTGGATGAGGTCCTTGAGCAGCAGCACGCCGCGGATGTGGTCGATGCCGCCCTCGAAGACGGGCAGCCGCGAATGGCGGGTGTGGGTGAAGGTCTGCCAGGCTTCCGGAATGGTGGCTTCCAGGGGGAGGGCCGCGATGCGCGTACGGGGGGTCATCACCTCGCGCACCAGGGTGTCGCCGAAGGTCACGACATTCCGGATGAGTTCCCGGTCGCCGGCCTCCAGGATGCCCTCGGCCTCGCCCTCCTCCAGCAGGGCGGTGACCGCCTCCTCCGTGGCGTCCTCGGGCTCGGCGTCCTTCGCCCGTTCCTGGGAGCGCCGGTCGATGAGCCGGGCCACGGGCTCCACCAGCGGCCCCAGCAGGGGCTGGATGGGCGAGTAGAGGGGGAAGAGACGGATCAGCCAACGGCCTGGATCGCCGGAGGTGAGGAGGGCGGGCAGGGCCAGGTCCAGGCCCCAGAGTCCCACCAGCACGAGGAAGCCCAGGCTCCACCCGCCGCCGGGAAGGGCGAGGCGGAAGGGCCAGAGCAGGCCCAGAAGGACCAACAAGAGGGTCTTGTTCCAGAATTCGAGGCCCATGCCCAGGGCTCTGGGCCGCTCCAGCAACACTGCCAGGCGCGGATCCCGGATGGCGTCTTCCTCCAGGAGCCGCCGGCGCTGGAGCGAGGGCAGGGCATGGAACGCCGAGAGCAGGGCTGTGACTCCGATCCGGTAGAGGAGCAGCGCCAAAGCGGCGAGGAGGAGCCAGGATGGGAGGGCGCTGCCGCCGGGATCAGCCATGATTGGATTGATTCTAACGGGTTTCCTGCCTGGCCAGGATCTGCCGGGTCAGGTCGGCCTTGGCCTCGGCGCTGAGGTGCAGTTTCCGCCGCTCGGCCTCGCGGAAGTATTCCTCGGGGTCGCGACAGAGGCCGTCAGGCGTGGGAGGCAGTCCCTTGCGGGCCCGGGCGGCGTGTAGGAAGCCGTAGGGTTCCTTCGCCAATTCGGGGCTTTGGAGGAAATGGCGGAAGGTCCACCAGCCCCCCAGCACGAACCAGACGCCCAGCACGGCCACGGCCCGGTGCTGAAGCTTGCGCATGAGGTCCGGCGTCTTCCGCACCTTCTGCCACCAGACGCCGGCGGCGAGGGTCAGGGCGATGAGGGCCGCGGTCATCAGCAGGGTGCCCGTCCAGCCCTGGCTGCCCCAACCCCAGCCGGTGACGGCGACGACCGCCGGTGCCAGCAGGAGGCCGAAGATCAGGTTGAGGTGCAGCATGTAGAGCAGCAGGGATTCCCGGCTGGCGGCATCGATGGGGTTGGGGCCCTTCCATCGGGGCCGGAGCAGGTCCACCGTGCCCATGACCGTGCCGCCAAGGAGGATCCAGCCCAGGCGGGCGGCCACGCTGGGCAGGGTGGTGTTGGAGATGGCGCCGAGCTCGCTGAAGGTGAAGGCGCCGGCGCGGCTGTGCAGCAGCCACACGCCGTTCTCCTGGAGCCAGGTCCCGGCCCAGAGCCAGGCGTGCTGGCGTGGAGGCGCCCCAGACCAGCAGGAAGGCGCCGATGGCGGCCAGTCCGGCGAGGAAGCGGGCCTCGCTCCAGCGGGCCTTCCCGTCGGCGGCCTCGACGCGGAAGTGCCGGTACAGCCCCCCCAGGAAGGCACCGAAAGCCGGGAAGGCGATCCAGGGGAACAGCGGGAACAGGGCCTGCACGCCGCGATCGGGATTGCCGTTGAAGAGCCCGCGGAGGGGCAACCACATGCCGTCCGCCACGCCCGTGGCCCAGAGGTGGGGCGCGATCACCGGCACGAACACGGCGATCGCCAGGGCGAGCGCGGTGAAGATCCGCGGGTTCCGCACCAGACGGGCCAGGCCCTGGAGGATCAGGAGGGAGAAGACGATGCACTGGAGCACGTCGATCTTGAACAGCTCCCGGGCCTTCTGCGTGGTGTTGAGCACCGTCCAGTCGGCGGCGGTGAGGCCAGGGGCATGCAGGGCATAGGCGCAGAGCAGGATGAAGCCCAGGCGCCGGGCCGTGTCCGGCCAGAAGGGTCGCAGCGTGCCATCCGTCCGGAAGGTGGAGATCGCCAGGCTGTAGCCCGCGGCCATGGTGAAGCTGGGCGCCACCAGGCCGTTGAGGTAGTTCAGCCAGTCGGGCCGCAACCCGGCGTGCAGCCACACGTTCACGGCATGGACCTCGATCATCACGATCACCGCCCAGCCCCGCAACTGGTCGATCCAGTCGCAGCGCTTGGATGGGGTCAGGTCATTCCAGAGAGACATTGGGCTTTCCTCAAGCAGGTTCCAAGGAACACTTTGGCTGATCCATCAAATCTCGAAAGAAAAGGTTCTTCAGGGGCCCTGGGAGAGCAGGAACGCAGAAGACACGGAGGGCCGCAGAAGACGCAGAGACCTACCAGATGCAGATCCCATCTTGTGGGCCGTAATTCATTCAAGGCTTGCCTGGTCACAGAAGACACAGAATTCCACGGAAGACGCGGAAGGAAGTGTGGCACTCGCCGCACGGGCCCGCCGAAGGCGGCTTCCGGCACGGCCGGAAGTGATCCCGGGGGCGTCTGAGCTGCGTCCCAAGAAGCGCGGCTCAGGCGCCCCCGGGATACAGCCCGCGCTTTTGGAGCGGACGCCCCTGCCTTTTTCCGTGGGTTCCAGCTTTCTTCCGTGGCTTCCGTGACCAGTGCCTTTCTCTGTGGCCTCTGTGGAATTTCTGTGTCCTCTGTGTTCCGTTTTTTCAGGTCCATGGCTTCTGGAAATCAGCCTGCGCTGTTGTGTCGCATGACGCTGTGCTTCTTGCCGTAGAGGAAGTAGATGACGAAGCCGATGGCCAGCCAGGTGATGAGTCGCCACCAGTTGGCCACGGGCAGGGAGAACATCAGCATGAGGCAGCTGAGGACACCCATGACCGGCACGAAGGGGACCCAGGGGCAGCGGAAGGGACGCTCGGCTTCGGGGTGCTTCTTGCGCATGATCAGGACGGCGGCGCAGACGATGACGAAGGCCAGTAGGGTGCCGATATTGGCCAGGTGCAGCAGGGCGTCGATGGGCAGGAAGCCGGCCAGGATGCCCACGAAACAGCCGACCAGCATGGTGG
>CAVPLE010000170.1:0-3428 GCA_963705865.1 uncultured Holophagaceae bacterium
ATGATATGACCCGGCCTTCCCGCGCGACGGCGCGTCCTAGAGCTTGGCTTCCAGCTCGATGGCGGCGGGGTAGAGCCAGCTGTTCTCCTTGTGGATGTGCCGGTGCAGGTCGTACTCCAGCTCGGCCAGGCCATCGAGCATGGCGCGCCAGCTGTTGCAGGCGCCCGGCGGCGGCACGAAGCCGTCCGTGAGGTGCCGGAACAGTTCGAGGTTCTCCCCGTGCTGCAGGTGCTCCTCGAGCATGCGGGCGATGGGCATCTGCACGGTGGGGGGCGCGGGCCACCGCTCGCCCTTGGCCAAGGCCAGGAACATGGGGAAGAGCATCTGCTCCTCCTTGGCCAGGTGGTCGAAGGTCTCCTGGGCGAAGGCTTGGAAGGCGCGGTCCAGCTCGATCAGGCGGGGATCCTCGTCGCCGTGGACCTTCGCCACCTTGCCGGTGAGGAAGAGCAGGCGGGGGAGGGCCTCCTTGGTGTAGTCATGGTGGATCCTGAGGATGTGCTCCACGGCCGTGGGGACATCCTGCCTCCAGCTCTGGTCCTCGTCCTCGGGGGCCTTCGCCTCCATCTCCTGCAGCGCGGCCACCACGCCCTCCAGCGCGATCCCCTTCTGCTGGCAGGCCTTGCCCAGGGCATCCTGGCCCTTGCAGCAGTAGTCCAGCCCCACTTTCTCGAAGACCTTCGAACGGCTGGGCTTTTCCAGCACCAGTTCGCCCACGCTGCGGTTCTCCCATTCCTGACTCATCAGGCCCCCCTCCGCCCACCTGGACGCAGGGCCAGGATCCCGCCCGGGGGACCCGGCCGCCTTGACCGATCTCAAGACGCCGTCGCAACTGGACCGGAGGGCGCACAATGAGGCCATGGCCACCCGCTATCAAGGTCTCTGGTCCAAGGCACCGCTCCTCCGGACCCTCGATGCCTCGCAGATCGCCCGGGTGGGGGCGCTGGTGGAGATCCGCTCCCTGGATCCCGGCCAGACCCTCTTCCTGGCCGGCGAACCCTGCACGGGCTTCTTCGTGGTGCTGGAAGGCGCCATCCAGCTTCTCCGCCCAGCGGACGACGGCGGGGAGACGCAGCTGAACCTCGTGCGGCCCGGGCAGTCCTTCGCCGAGGCGGCGCTGTTCGCAGGAACTGACTTCCCCGCCACGGCACGGGCCCTGGAGCCGACGCTGCTGGCCAAGGTGCCCCGAACCCCCTTCCTGGCACTGCTCCGCTCAGATGCGGAGCTCTGCCTGCGGATGCTGGAGAGCCTGGCCGCCTGGCACCACCGGCTCACCTTCCAGATCCAGACGCTCCGCGCCCAGGACACGGCGGGGCGTCTGCGTTCCTGGCTGGCGGACGAGGCCCGGCGGGCGCCGAACCGGGAGATCCTGCTGCGCGTGTCGAAGAAGGTGCAGGCGGCTCAGCTGGGCATGGCCCCGGAGACCTTCAGCCGCCACCTGCGCCAGCTGAGGGACGCTGGGCTGATCGCGGTGGAGGGGCCGAAGATCCGGATCCTGGGGAGTCTGGATGAGTGAAAGCCCCCTCAGTACCGCAGGACGCTGAAGACGGGCAGGCCCTCGACCTTTTCGCGGCCGGGCAGGGAGGTCAGCTCGATGAAGACGGTGAGGGCCACGGGCTGCGCGCCGGTCTTCTGCACGAGGCGCTGGGCCGCAGCCGCGGTTCCTCCTGTCGCCATGACGTCATCCACGATGAGCACGCGGTCGCCGGGGCCGAAGGCGTCCATATGGATCTCCAGCGCGTCGCTGCCGTACTCGAGGCCGTAGGCCTCCTTGTGGGTGGCCATGGGCAGCTTGCCGGGCTTGCGGGCGGGCACGAAGCCCACGCCCAGCTTCTGGGCCAGGGCACTGCCGAAGATGAAGCCGCGGGACTCCAGGCCCAGCACATGGGTGGGCTGGAGGGTGAGCACCGGCTGGGCCATGGCCGCCACGGCCTCGCTGAAGGCCTCGGCGTGGGAGAGCAGGGGCGTGATGTCCCGGAAGAGGATTCCGGCTTTGGGGAAGTCCGGCACGTCCCGGACGAAGGCGCTGAGGGGGGTCGTAAGGGTCATGGCTACCTGAGGATCTGGAAAGGAAAGGGAAGCGAGGATCGCACACCCAGGGCCTCCCAGTCCAGCCGTCGTACGGCGGCGTAGGCCGGGCCCTCCGCCAGCCGCGCCCGGAAGGCCGCCAGGGCGGCTTCGGGACCTTCCACCTCGCCGCTCACGGAGCCATCCGGCTCGTTGCGCACCCAGCCTGCCAGCTCCAGCGCCCGGGCCTCCCGCTCGGCGTAGCGGCGGTAGCCCACCCCCTGGACGGCCCCGTGGACGCGGAAGCGGGCGGGCACGAACTACGCTCCGGTGGGCCCGTTGAAGGCCGCGTCGAAGTCGGCCTGCCGCGCCAGGGTCTCGGGGCAGCCCAGGTCCAGGCGCAGGGGCGTGACGCTGGCGAAGCCCTCGAACACGGCTTCGGCGTCGCTGCCCGGGGCCTTGGCATAGGTGGGGCCCGCATCGCCGCCGATCCAGAAGTACGGTGTGTTGCGGGGGTCGGTGCGCCGTTCCACCAGGTCGTGGTAGGCGCGGCTGTCCTGGCCCGTGAGGCGGAAGCCCTTGGGTCCGCCCTTCGGGAAGTTCACGTTCCAGATGCGGTTGCCGGGCAGGTCCATGGCCCCCCAGCGCTCCAGGAAGTGGCCGATCCAGGGTTCGGCCTGCTCCAGCGACCCGTGGGGATGGATGGAGAAGGCCGCGGCCCGGGCGCCCTGGAGCCGGCCTTCGAAGGCGGCGCCCACGGTGCCCGAATAGAACACGTCCTCGCCCAGGTTGAAGCCGTGGTTGATGCCCGAGAGCACCCAGTCCGGCCGGCGGTCCAGCACCTCGCAGACGCCCAGCAGCACGCAGTCCACCGGGGTGCCGTCACAGGCGTGGCGGTCCGGGCCGATCTCATGCAGGCGGAGGATGTTGTGCAGGCTCATGGCGGAGGAGACCGCCGAGCGGTTGCGGTCGGGGGCCACGGTGACCACCCGGCCGAACCGGGAGGCCACGCGGGCCAGCGCCGCCAGCCCCGGGGCCCAGAGGCCGTCGTCGTTCGTGAGCAGGATCAGGCGTTCGGACATGGGACCAGTCTACCTCGTGGGGTAGGATGAGGCGGTCCCCATGGATCCCAACCTCGCCCTGACCTCCGCCCTCCCGATCCCCGAAGGGGAGGGTGAGGCCGTGGGGGTTTCGGCGGGTCGGCTCGAAGTTCTGGCCCGGCTTCGTGAAAGGATCGTGGCCTTCGCGGCATCCCGGGGTGCAGGCGCCCATGCGGAGGACCTGGCGCAGGAGGTGCTGGTGCTGCTCCATACGAAGTACGGTCATCTGGAACGGGCGGAGGACCTGGTCCCTCTGGCCTTCCAGATCCTGCGCTTCAAGCTGACGGCCCACCGCCGCCGCGCCGCCCGCCGAGCAATACGTGG
>CAVPLE010000171.1:0-12732 GCA_963705865.1 uncultured Holophagaceae bacterium
ATGAGTCAGTTCGAGGTCAGCGTATAGGAGATGGTGCCGCTTGAGTAGGTCCGGAGAGGATCCACTCGGACCCGCACTACGTAGGTTCCCGCAGGCAAGCTCGTTTCGTTGATGACCCCATTGCCGGCGCTCGAAGCTTCTGCCCAGGTCAGAAGCCCGAACGTGTCAAAGAGCTCCATCAGGAGGCCGGCGCCAGGGGCGGTTAGGGTCAGGGTCCGGGGGCCCGTGGAGCCCTGGACGAAACGGAAGGATTGCGCGGTATCCCGGTCATAGAAGTAGCCTTGGGCGGCCCGGTCGGTGGGGAAGCTGCCGGATGCGCTGATCTGAAGGGGAGACACCGTCCACAGGGTGGGGCCCTCCAGATAGATGGAAGAGGTGGGGTCCGTCCCGTTGCCCACGTTCTCCAGGTTCAACTCGTTGGCGAGGGGCGTGGCGGCGGCAATGCCAGCCAGACGCTTGAGGCCGGTGAGGTAGGTGGGATAGCAGGCCAGCGGGGTGTTTCCGAATTCGAAGAGGTTCGGGGTGAAGGCTGGGTTCGCGGCCTTCCACATCGTCTGCAGACCCGTCGGGGTGCCGTTGAAGATGGCGGCGTTCTTCCAGATGCCCCACAGGCTCACGGCAACCGAGCCCCGGGCGAATTCCCCCTTGGCGGCGGTGGGCACGTAGGTGTGGTCGGTCAGGTCGAAGACATCCACCCGGGGCACCCCGCCGCCGTCCACGTAGCTGTCGAGGATCTGGTTGTTGTTGCGGACCGCCGCGGAGAGGAAGTCCGAGAATCCCGCCACGAAGGCGGCCGTGGATTCGCTTTGCACGCCGCGGTCCACCCAGGCGTTGTCGTTGTCCCGGCGCAGCAGGGAGAGGCTGCTGCTGCCGTCGGGCAGGAAGCTGTAGTCCGCGAAGAGCAGACGGGCATAGGTTTCCTGCAGCACGCCATCATCCCACTCGTCCGTTTCCGTGCCGGCCGCGCCGCTACCCAGGCCGTAGACCTGGTGGCTGAAGAGGGCGCGTCCGCTGTCGGAGACCAGAATGGTGGACCCGGAGCTGGTCATGACCGTGGGATAGGTGCGCTGCTGGTCCGCCACGTTCGTGCTGGTGGTCCAGAAGGTGTGGAGGTTGGGCAGGCGCAGGGTGGTGGAGCCATCCATGTCGCGCACGGCGGCCGCGAAGGTCACGCCCTGGTCGGCGATGTTGAAGGCCCCGGCGATGCGGTTGCTGGCCAGGGCGGTGACGGACAGGGTGCCGTCCCGATCCGCCAGGAAGGTGCCGCTGGTGACGCTCCAGGTGGGGATGGCGGTGAACGCGCTGAGGCTCACGGCCCCGGACGGCAGGGGCGCGTTCTTCACGCTGCCCCGCATGAAGAAGCTGGTGGGATCCGCGCTGGGTACCTGGTACTGGGCGAACACCTGCACGTAGACCGACAAGCCTCGGGGCACGCTGGTCGTGCCTGTCCCATCGCTGCCCAGGTAGCCGGAGGACAGCAGGGCGCCCGAGGCCAGGTCCCTGACTTCCGCCCAGCAGTACCCGGGCGGGGCGGAGGGTGGTGGCGCCGAAGCCCGAGGCACTGAGGGTCGGCTTCTCGAACTGGGCCTGGAGGGTGATCTGGGCGTCGGAGCCATAGGAGGAACTGGAGCTGGAACTGCCGCCGCAGGCGACCATGAGCGAGAGGGCGATGAGGCCTGTGAGGAATCGCCAGGTGGGTGGGCGCATGGGAGCTCCGAAGGGGGTAGAAACGTCCAGGGTCAAGGGTCGTGCCAGGATTGGTCCAGGGCCAGGCCCAAGTTGGCTAGCGCCAAACTTCCCAGCGGCCGCCCGGCCACCGGCCCAGGGCGCGGAGGGCCCAGGCGGTCGGAAGGGCCAGTGGGACCGGGGTTCCGCCCGCGGGGGCCTCGCTTTGGAAACGGTGGAATTCGTCGACCAGGCCCTGGTCCAGGAAGGCCCGGGCCAGGGTGCCGCCACCCTCAACGAGCACCCGGCCCACGCCGCGGGCGGTCAGTTCGTGCAACAGATGGCGCAAACTGCATCCTTGAGGTCCCGGGGGCAGGCGGAGATCCTCCACGCCGCGCAGAGGCTCCGGATCCCCCGTGACGGCCCGCAGGGCGGGTTGGCCGGCCACGGGTTGCCAGACCCGGGCGCCGGCCGGCACCTGACCGGCATTGTCCAGGACCACCCGGTGGAAGAGCCGGTGGGGGGCCGTGGGCGCGGGCCAGCGGTCCGTGAGCTGGGGATCATCCACTTCGGCCGTGTGGCGGCCGACCACGATGGCTTCCGAGGCCCGTCGCAGGGCGTGGCCCAGGCGCTGAACCGCCGGTGGCGTGATGGGGGTGGTTCGCCCCGGAGGACCCAGGGAACCGTCCGCTCCCAGCGCCAGCTTGAGGCTCACCCAGGGCAGGCCCGTATGGATGAGCTTGAAGAAGGGCGCGTGGAACCGGGCGCAGGCCTCGCCCAGCAGGCCCTCCTCCACCGTGACCCCCTGGGCTCTGAGGATGGCCAGGCCGCCGCCGTCCACCCGGGGGTTGGGATCGCGCACGCCCACCACCACCCGGAAAATACCCGCCTGGAGGAGGGCCAGGGTGCACGGTCCCGTGCGCCCCTGGTGACAGCAGGGCTCCAGTGTCACGTAGGCGGTGGCGCCCCGCACATCTTCGTCCCGCGCCTCGGCATCCCGCAGGGCCATGATCTCGCCGTGGGGGTCCCCCGCCCGGGTGTGGGCGCCGACGCCCAGGACGCGGCCTGCTTTCACCAGGACGCAGCCCACGGGCGGGTTGGGGCTGGAGAGACCCACGCCCTGGAGGCCTTCCCGCAGGGCCATGGCCATGAAGCGGGCATCGCCTTCCAGAGCCTCGGGATTTGGCCAGGGGCCGCCGGTGGCCAGGGCCCAGGCCAGCTCGGGGGTCAGATCAGCGTTCATGCATGCCGTCAGAGAGAGATCGAGGCTTAGGGCAAGTGGATCGCAGACCATCAATGTGTTCGTAGAGATCCGAGGCAACGGGCTGCCACATAGGATCCAGGATGAAATCAATCCCTTCCCGACGCGCCAGTTTGGCCGCAGGGACAAAGTCGCTGTCCCCTGAAACAAGAACGATCTGGTCCACCTGCTTTTTAAAGGTGAGCGACGCGATATCCAGCCCGATCCGGATGTCCACACCTTTTTGGCGGACATCATATTCAAAATCATCGTCAGTCAGCGAATCGAAGGCCCTGGCCCCCTCAAGAAGGGGTTTGAGTGAATCTGGCTTTAAGCGCCAAGAGCCGTACTCGGAGAGGCGGCCAAGCCGGAGGGCCACCTTTCTAAGCTTTTTTAATTCTTCGTGAAGAGACAAACGGAACTGAGCGGTAACAGAGACACCAAAATTGACCGATTTTTTGCTGATGGGGCCATGAACGCGTT
Organism: uncultured Holophagaceae bacterium; assembly: GCA_963705865.1. Taxonomy (GTDB): domain Bacteria; phylum Acidobacteriota; class Holophagae; order Holophagales; family Holophagaceae; genus Geothrix. Next base: position 3,389 of record CAVPLE010000171.1, read on the forward strand.
TGACAAGAGGGGGGCAGTCGTAAAAGAAAATCCGGTACAGGTCTTTCCGATCGGTGTTCCGGGGGCTCCGGAGATGGTCAAGGGCCATTTCGTGGGCCTTCTTAGCAACGGCAACCGGGTCATGAGGGTCAATTTCTTTGTAGACCCGGCGGAGACAGCGCAAGAAAAAGCCCCCATCAATGAGAATGGCAGTTGCCATGGAATGCTCCGAATAAATGAATCCCCGGGTCCGAGCTCTTCTGGATGGGGTGAAGAGGCGGGAGCCGGGGATGGGATGACTTCTCCAATCTAAAGAAGTCCGAGGCAATTGCCAACGAGAATTCAAGCATCCAGCAACCCGTCCACGAAGGCCTCGGCGTCGAAGGGGATGAGGTCGTCCACGCCCTCGCCCACACCCACGAAGGCGATGGGGAGCTTCAGGCGGTCCAGGATGGGGACCACAACCCCGCCCTTGGCGCTGCCATCCAGCTTGGTGAGCACCAGATCCGTGACGCCCGCGACCCGCGCGAAGACCTCGGCCTGTTGCAGACCGTTCTGGCCCGTGGTGGCATCCAGCACCAGCAGCACCCGGTGGGGGGCGTCGGGGATCACCTTCTGTAGACTGCGGCGGATCTTGTCCAGCTCCTTCATGAGGTGGTCCTTGGTGTGGAGCCGCCCCGCCGTGTCGATGAGCACCCAGGGCGTGCCCTTGGCCTTGGCGCTGGTGGCCCCATCGAAGGCGATGGCCGCCGGGTCGCCCCCCATGTGGTTGCGGATGACGGGAACCCCGGCCCGTTCGCCCCAGCGTTCCAGCTGATCGATGGCGGCGGCGCGGAAGGTGTCCCCCGCCACCACCAGGACGCCCTCGCCCCGCTGTTTCAGGTGGGCGGCCAGTTTGCCCAGGGTGGTGGTCTTGCCGACGCCATTGACACCCACCAGCAGCACCACCTGCGTTCCGGCCGCGGCGAAGGGTTGCGCCAGCCGCTGCCGGAGGAGCTTCAGCAGTTCATCCTTCAGCACGGCCTTGGGGTCGATCTCGGACCCACCCCTCAGCTCGAAGCGGAGCCGGGCCAGGAGCTGGTCCACGGCCCTCACACCCAGGTCCGCCTGGAGCAGCAGGTCCTCCAGCTCCTCCAGCTGGTCCTCATCCAGGCGCCGCAGGCCCAGCAGGCGGCCCATGGGCGCCAGCACCAGCTCCTGGGTGCGCTTCAGCCCCTGCTTGAATTTGTCGAACAGGCCACCCAGAAGACCCACGCCCACCTCGCGGATCCAGTCTACCGAAGGGGACCGGTTCCCGGCCTTCTTTAACGGAGTTCCACGTGGAACAACTGGTCTAGAACCCAGGCTTTGCCCATGTGTCAGGCGCCAACCAAGGAGCTCAGGGCTGCGGGTAGGCGGCCACCATCTTTTCCGCCTGCCGCAGGTTCTCCTGGAGCACCGGATCGCCGGGCCGCAGGGCCAAGGCGGCCTTGAAGTCATCCCGGCTGGCGGCGTATCGCTTGAGGTTGAACTGGGCGATGCCGCGGTTGAACAAGGCCTCCATCTGGCCAGGCTCCAGCTTCAGGGCCTGGTCGAAGGCCGCCTGGGCATCAGCCCAGGCTTTGTGCTGCAGGGCCGCGCGCCCCAGGTTGTTCCAGGCGTAGGCGGCCTTGGGATTGGTCTGGACCGCCTGCTTGAGCACAGCGGTCGCCTCGTCGAAACGTCCCAGATGGGAGAGGGCCTCCCCTTTCCAGCCCAAGGCCTCGGCATCTCGGGGCTTGCGGGCAAGGAGGGTCCCCGAATAGGCCAGGAGGGCCTTCCAGTCCCCGGCCAGCCGGGCCTCGACACAGGCGTTGGCGTAGCCCTCGGGTTGGCCCAGCCGCCCATTCTCCGCATGGGCCGCCATGGCCTCCCGGTGCCGGCCGAGCTGGCTGAGGGCCTGGGCCCGGTAGAGCCGGTAGGTGCCCAGGCGGGGCTTGCCTTTGCCCTCGATCTGGGGCGTGAGGGCCCTGCAGGCCTCGACGAGGCGGGCCCAGCGCTGGCTCCGGTTCAGGGCCTGGAGCCAGTACTCGTAGTGCTGGCGGCGGACCTTGGGCGAGGCCTTCTCGAACCAGTCCGCGAGACCCGGCCAGTCGTCGGCCTGCAGCAGGGCCTCCATGGCGGGTGGAAGGCCCTTGTCGGTGCCCATCTCGAGCACCTGGGTCTGGACAGCCGGGGGCTTGGGCGGGGGAGCCGCGGTGAACAACAGCAACATGGGAACCTCAACGCTTGGTTTTGGGCCTGGATTTGGGCTTCGACTTGGATACCACGGATTCGGGCCGCTTCCAGCCCACCAGCGCGTGCTCGAAGACCTCTTCCACGTGCTTCACGGGGTGGAAGCGCAGCTGCTTGCGCAGCTCGGGATCGATCTCCTCCAGATCCTTCTGGTTGGCGTGGGGGATGAGGATGTCCTTGATGCCGAGCCGGAGGGCCGCCAGGGCCTTCTCCTTCAGACCGCCGATGGCCAGGGCCTCGCCACGGAGGTCGATCTCGCCGGTCATGGCCAGGGTGTTCTTCACCGGGATGTCCTTGAGCACGGACAGCAGCACGGTGGCGATGGCCAGGCCCGCGCTGGGGCCGTCCTTGGGGATGGCGCCCTCGGGGAAGTGGATGTGGAGATCCTGCTTCTGGAAGACTTCGGGATCGATCTGGAAGGCCTCGCCCCGGCTGCGGATGTAGCTCAGGGCCGCCTGGGCGCTTTCCTTCATGACGTCGCCCAGCTGGCCCGTGAGGGTGAGCAGGCCCTTGCCGGGCATCCTGAGGGCCTCGACAAAGAGCACGTCGCCCCCCACGGAGGTCCAGGCCAGGCCCGTCACCACACCCACCCGGGGGGCCTTCAACCGCTCGTCCTGCAGGAGCTTCACGGGGCCCAGCAGCTCGTGGATGGACTCGTCGGTGAGCACGAGCTTCTTCTTCAACGCCCCCTCGGCCACCCGGCGGGCCACCTTGCGGCAGACGGCGCCGATCTCGCGCTCCAGCTGGCGCAGGCCCGCCTCGCGGGTGTAGCCCGTGATGATGGCCTTCAGCGCCTTCTTGGGGATGGAGAGCTGTTGTCGCGTGACCCCGTGCTTTTCCAGCTGCTTGGGGATCAGGTGTTGCTCGGCGATGCCCAGCTTCTCCTCCAGCGTGTAGCTGTTGAGGTAGATGATCTCCATGCGGTCCTTGAAGGCCGGGTGGATGGGCTCCAGCTCGTTGGCGTTGGCCAGGAAGAGCACCTGGCTGAGGTCCAGGGGCACGTTCAGGTAGTGGTCGCGGAAGGTGTGGTTCTGTTCGGGGTCCAGCACCTCCAGCAGGGCCGCGCTGGGGTCGCCCCGCTGGTCGCGGCCGATCTTGTCCACCTCGTCGAGCATGATCACGGGGTTCATGCTCTTCACCTGGTGGAGGGCCTGCACGATGCGGCCCGGCATGGCGCCCACGTAGGTGCGGCGATGGCCCCGGATCTCACTCTCGTCATGCACGCCGCCGAGCGAGATGCGCGAGTACTTGCGGCCCAGGGCCCGGGCGATGGACTTGCCGAGCGAGGTCTTGCCCACGCCCGGCGGGCCCACGAAGCAGAGGATGGTGCCGCGGAGATCGGGCTTCAGCTTGCGGACGGCCAGGAATTCCAGGATGCGGTCCTTGATCTTCGCCAGGCCGAAGTGGTCCTCGTCCAGCACTTCTTGGGCCTGCTTGAGATCCAGGTTGTCCTCAGTGAAGGTGCCCCAGGGCAGCTCCGTCATCCACTCCAGGTAGGTCCGCGTCACGGCGGTCTCGCTGGAATCCGGATGCATGCGCTCCAGCTTCTTCAGGTTGCGCTCGATCTCCACCATCGGATCCTCGGGCACGGTCATCTTGGCCAGCTTCTCGCGGAAGGCGGTGATCTCCTCGGCCAGCTCCGAACCCTCGCCCAGCTCCTGCTGGATGGCCTTGAGCTGCTGGCGGAGGTAGTACTCCCGCTGGCTCTTGTCCATCTCGCCGCGGGCCTCCATGGTGATCTTCTGTTGCACCTCCAGCAGCTGGATCTCCCGCTGCAGCAGCTCGTTCACGCGTTTCAGCCGCAGGCCGGGATGGGCGATCTCCAGCACTTCCTGGGTTTGCGCCAGCTTGAGGTCCAGGTTGGAGGCCACCAGATCCGCCAGGCGGCCCGGGTTGTCCAGGTTGCTGGCGATGACCAGCACTTCCTGGGGCAGGGTCTTGCCCAGGGCCACGGCCTTCTCCAGCGTCTGCTTCACGCTGCGCAGCAGGGCGTCCTGCTCCAGGTCCGGGGATTTCATCTCGGGCTCGGCCAGGGGCTCCACCCGCGCCTTGAAGAGGTTCTCCGTCTCCGTGAAGTACTCCACGCGCACGCGCTGGAGGCCCTGCACCAGGGCCCGGATGCGGCCGTCCGGCAGCTTCAGCACCCGCATGATCAGGGCCGCCGTGCCCACCTGGTACAGGTCCTCCGGCTTGGGGTTGTCCATCTCCGTCTGCTTTTGCGACAGCAGCAGGATCATCCGGTTCTCCACCAGGGCCGTATCGATGGCACGGATGGACTTCTCCCGGCTGACGCTGAGGGGCAGGATCACGTAGGGGTAGACCACCACGTCCCGCAAGGGCAGCACCGGCAGTTCTTCGGGCAGCTTGGGGATTTCGTCGGGGGTGGGGGGCAGGAGGATATCGTCAGCCACAAAAACCTCGGACCCCAGGATATACCTACTTCTTGCGGGTCCTCAGGGTTGGAGCCTCGGCCTCGCCCGGGAACAGGGCCGGGGAGATGGGTTTGGCGGGTTCCGGGGTCGATGGCGTGGCGGCGGGCGGCGGCCCGCCCCGCCCTGCCACCGTCTCATTGTGGGCCTCCTTGTGGGCCTCCTTGTGCATGAGGCCTTCCAGGGCCTTCACGAAGTCCGGCAGGTCCTTGAAATCGCGGTACACGCTGGCGAACCGCACGTAGGCCACCTGGTCCAGGGCCTTCAGTTCGTCCATGACCAGCTCACCCAGTTCCCGGCTGCGGATCTCGCGGTCGGGTCGCTCCATGAGCCGGGCCTGCACGTCCGCCACCAGCTCCTCGATGCGGGCCAGGGAGACGGGCCGCTTCTGGCAGGCCAACAGCAGGCCCTTCATGAGCTTCTGCCGGTCGAAGGGCTCCCGCCGGCCGTCTTTCTTGAGGATCACCAGGGGCACCTCCTCCACCCGCTCGTAGCTGGTGAAGCGCCGGGCGCAGGACAGGCATTCCCGGCGGCGGCGGATGGAATCGCCCTCGCGGGACTCGCGCGAGTCCACCACCTTGTCCTCGATGTGCCCGCAGAAGGGACAGCGCACGGTGGCTCCCGGACCGGTCCTAGACCTCGACCACGCGCGGTTCCATGACCACTTCGCAGGTGACGGAATTGGCCACGAAGCAGTATTTGTGGGCCTTCTCGAAGAGCTCGGTCACCTTGGCCATGCTGGTGCCCCGCGGCACGCGGATGGCCGGGCGCAGGTGCACCCGGGTGATGCGCGTGACCTTGTCCACCGTGTCGAGCACGGCTTCCGCGTGGTCCTCGTAGCCCACCACCTCGACCTTGGCTTTCGCGCAGAGGGCCAGGAACGTGAGCATGTGGCAGGTCGCCAGGGCCGAGCCCAGCAGATCCTCGGGGTTCCAGCGGGCTGGATCGCCCGCATACTCCGGCGCACTGCTCACGGCCAGGGGGTGCTTGCCGGTGGTGGTGACGGTGGCGTTGCGGGTGTAGCTGGCGTCGTGGGTGCTGCCGGTCCAGGAGAGGGTGAGGGGATAGTGGTGGGCCATGGGGTTCTCCTCGGGGAAGCCTGCGCCCAGGATGCCACAGCGCCCACCTGCTAGCCTGGATCCACCCCCGGAGTTTCCATGCGCCCGCTGCCATTCGCCGCCCTGGCCCTGCTGTCACTGCCCGTCCAGGCCCAGTTCTGGAGCGAGCTGGCCAATCCCAAGGTCGAGGTGGTGGTCGTCCATCCGCCGGGCCTGGGCCTCAAGGTGGAGCGGCTGGCCTTCGCCCCCTCCCGGGATCTGAACTCCCGCGAGCTGGCCGACGCCCTCACGGCTGATCTGGTGCAGAGCCACCAGGTGGAGGTGGTGGACCGGGCCCACCTCGACGCGGTGCTGAAGGAGCAGGAACTGGGCGCCAGCGGCTACGTGGAGCCCGCCACCATCGCCCGCCTGGGCAAGCTCCTGGGCCCCAGCGTCCTGGTGATCGTGAACGTGAACCGCTCGGATGTGAGCCGGAACCAGTCCAGCAAGGAAGAGCGCAGCACCGACTACAAGACCAAGCAGGAGATCGTGCGCCACAAGCGCACCAGCATCACGAGCCTGGATTTCAGCGCCACGGTGCAGGTGGTGGACCTCAGCACCGGCCGCGTCTTCGGGGCCCAGCGCCTGGAGGACACCCCCAGCCTCAGCAACAGCTCGTACGACGGCTTCCCGGCCTACCCGCGAGATTCCGACGTACGCCGCCTGGCCTTCGAGACCGCCAAGGTGAAGGTGCTGCGGATGCTCCTGTCTTGGAGCGAAACCCGCAAGCTCACCTTCTTCGACGACGAGGTCTTCGGCATGGCCAAGGCCCACGAGCGCCTAAAGGCCCGCGACACCCGGGGCGCCCTGGAGCTGGCCCTGGACGGCCTGGAGCGCTCGCGCCAGGACAAGGGTCAGAAGCCCAAGTACTACCCACGCGCCGAGTACAACGTCGGCATCATCCAGTTCGCCCTGGGACGCTACGAGGAGGCCCTGCCCTACCTCCGCGCCGCCCTGGACAGGCAGCCCGACGCCAGCATCTTCCAGACCGCCCTGAAGGAGTGCCAGGAGGCCATCGCGCTCCAGGAGGCGCTCCGCCGGGCTGAAAGCCGCAGTGAGCCGGTCGCCGGTCCCGCCCCCAGCACCTCATCCCGCCCTGCGCCCGCCATTTCTGAACCCGCCAAGGCCAGTCCCGAAGCCCGCCTCCAGAAGCTCCAGGAGCTCTACAAAAAGGGTCTGCTGGACAAGAAGGAGTACGAAGCCAAGAAGGCCGAGATCCTGAAGGAGTTATAGGCCCCGACGCGGGATAATCGGGGTTCTGCCCTCCGGAGCCCCATGCCCACGCCCGCCCGCCTCCACGTCGCCCACGCCTTGCACGAAGTGTTCGGGGAGAAGGGCCGGGTGCCGGATATCTGGGACCGGGAGCTGGGCGAGGACGCGCATCTGGCCCAGGCCATGCTCGGCCTTTGTCTGCGCCGCTGGGGCCGGCTCCAGGCCTGGGTGAAGCCCAAGCTGAAGGATCCCGATCGGGGCGTACCCCTGGGCACCCAGGTGGCGCTGGCCGTGGGGCTGGTCCAGTTGGCCTGGCTGCCTGGCGTCAGCGACCATGCCGCCGTGAACGAAGCCGTGGAGCTGGCCGCGACCCGCGACCTGGGCTTCCTTCCCCACAAGGGCCTGGTGAACGCCATCCTGCGCCGGGCCGCCAAGGATCGCGCCGCCCTGGCCGCCGAACTGGACGCCCTGCCCGCCACCCTCGACCGGCCCGCCGCCGCCGAGCGGGCCCTGCGGGCGGCCCTGGCCCCCCATGGCGTCAAGCCATCAAGAGTGGGCGCCGAGGGCGACCTGGAAACCCTGTGGACCCGTCTCCAGCAGCCTCCCCGGCCCTCCTTCCGGCTTCTGGAGGGCGAGGTGCCCGAAGGCCTGGAGCCCGACGCGGACCTGCCCGGCTGCCTGCGCCTGGCCGAGGGCGCCCCCTTCCCCCGCCCCTGGCTGGAAGCCGGCGCGGGGATGGTGCAGGACCGCAGCTCCCAGGCCCTGCTGGCCTACGCCTGGGAGCGCCCCGTCACCCGCATCCTCGATGCCTGCGCCGCCCCCGGCGGCAAGACCACCACCCTGGCCCTGCGCCACCCCGGGGCCGCGCTCACGGCCCTGGAGGTGCATCCGCGACGGGTCGCCCGGCTCCGGCAGACCCTTCAGCAGCGGGGCCTCACCGCCCAGGTGATCCAGGCCGACGCGGCCGAATGGCTGGAGACCAATGACGGAACCTTCGACCTGATCCTGCTGGACGCCCCCTGCTCCGGCAGCGGCACCCTCCAGAAGCATCCCGAGTGGCCCTGGCTGGCCCATGACGACCTGCCCCGGCTCACGGGGATCCAGCGGCGCCTCCTCGCTGCCGCCGCCGGGCGCCTGGCCCCCGGGGGCCTGCTCATCTACGCGGTGTGCTCCTGGCTTCCCGAGGAAGGCGAGGCCCACCGCGAATGGCTGGCCGAAGTCCAGCCCGACCTGCGCCCGGCCGCGGTATGGCCCGCGGCCCTGGGCGTGGCCTCGGAGGCCGACGGCGACACCACGGCCTTCTTCCGGCCCCATCCCGGGCGCTGGGAAGGCGAGGGTTTCCAGGCTTTCGCCGTCACGCGGCCGCCCCGCTAGGCGCGGCTGGAGCCCCGCTACCGCTTGAACCGCGCCGCGAGCGAGCGCAGCACCCAGCGCAGGAACATCACCACGCTCCCGCTGCGCCGCTCGGCCTTGCGCTGGTCGGAGGGGAGGCTCGGCACGGACTGCTGCCGGCGATCGGCCGTGCGCCGATCCTCCCGGCGGATGGCATAAAGGGCGAGGCCGAAGAAGAGGGCCACGAGGAGCGCGGTGCAGACGAGGGTGGTCATGGGTTCCTCAGAGCGGGGCCGGAGGGGAGCGCGGGCCGTGTTTCGTTCCATCGAAGCCACCTGGCCTTGAATGAGGTCAGGCTCACGCGCTTGTACGCCAGGGTGCGAGGGCTTCCTTCCATGTTAGCCGCCGTGCGCGGCAAGCCACGCGGGCCCAAAGGACCGAAAACCAAAGCGAGAAGGCCGCCGCCAAGACCAGCATCCAGCGGCCATGGGTGAAGGCGGCGGACAGCCCCAACACGGCGCCACAACCCCAGGCCAGCGAAAGCATCGCCGCGACAAGGCGGTTGATGAAACCAAACTGGCGACGCGTTGACATGGGAGAGAGGCCTACCGAATGAAACCAACCGGCCCCGCCTGCGCCGAGATGATGAGTGGAGCCGAGAAAGCGAAAACCCTGAGAGAGAGGAGGGTAATGCAGGCGGGGTCCGGGTTGAACGCAAGGTTAGTTCGCGAACGGCTATTCACTGACTTTGGTGTTAAATGATTCGAGTAGGATATTGCCCATCGCGCGCGAGTGAGAAAACACTGAGAGAGTTTTTTCAGAGTTCTGAATTAAAAATTTTAATTCACGTACAGTTGCATCTCTTGCCTGCATAAAATATCGCTCAATGTCAGGAGTTTCTGAAACAGTTTTCAATAAATCAAAGTTCTGATTGATAAAGCTTTGAACAGAGGTTTCTGTTCCCTTGATTATGCCGAGCATTACACTTAAGGCGTTAAAGTCGTCTAGAGCAATACGATAGTTGGTTAAAGTAGACGACATA
>CAVPLE010000172.1:0-5116 GCA_963705865.1 uncultured Holophagaceae bacterium
GTATCACTACACTCCCTTGTCGAGAAGTGAATTTGCCTCTGAATGAGGCTGGCCGCAACGCGGGCACCGATCTTATTTAGTCACGCTCCGGAAACAGAAGAACCCATTCCAGGGCCAGCCCCACCAACTCCGAAGTCATGAGCCAAGATGGCAGAGCGCCGGCCTGCGACTCAAGGCCCAGGCCAGCCACAGGCTGCGGACCTTGGGTACGTTTCACTTCCCTCAGCTCCTCCAGTTCCCTCTCTCGGGCGCGGTCCAGGCCGCCACCGGCGATGAAGGCGAGCAGGCGCCGCAGCTCGTCCCGGTCGAACCAGAGGCCGTGGGCCTTGCAGACATCCAGCACCACGCCCGACCGCCGCGCGTAATTCACCCGGTTCATGCGCTCTCCGCAAGCGGGACAGGGACGGTACTGCACCGGCTCCAGCGCCGCCACCGGCGGGACCGGGGGCGCCGGAAGGGCCCCCAGCACGGCCCCCTGCCGCTCCCGGCTGGCGCCCAGCTGCTCGAACGCGGCCCGGTCCAGCCACAATCCTCCGCAGGCCAGGCAGGTCCGTGTCTCCAGACCGCCCACCTGACTGCCGGCGAGGGGTTTCGCGCAGGCGGGGCAAGGGGCTCCGTCGGCCACGGCCGGCGTTCTGGGGGCCATCGCCGCCCCGCAGGCAGGGCAATGGTCCGCCGAGAGCGGCACCAGGGCGAAACAGGCAGGGCAGGCCACCGTGGCCAACTGGGCCTGGCAGTAGGGACACTGGGACGCATCCGGCGGGGCCGGAGCGCCGCAACCGGGGCAGCGGAGCGCCTTGGCTTCCATCAGTCCTTCTTGGCCTCTGACTCTTGCCTCAGCGGCGAGACCCCGTTCTTCTGCGCCGCGGGATCCTGGTAGAAGTGCTGCTCCGTCAGCCGCATCCAGTGGAACTCGGTGGAGAGCTTCTGCACCACCACCCGCGCGAACCCCTTGGCCTCCTCCTCGCGGATGCGGCCATCATCATCCCGCGATCCGGGCGGCAGCGGATCCATGGCCTCCACCACCTCCTGGGGTTCGATGGCCTCCGTCCAGAGCGGCTCCGGGTTCCCAGACTGCACCAGCCGGACCTGGGCCCGCACCACCTGGGGCCGATAGCCCAGCCGGTTCCGCGAGTGATCCTGCGCCATGGCCGCCTGGCTGCCGGCCCACAGCCCCCAGAACAGGCCGTCCACCACGCTCCAGCCCCGGTTGCCCGAGGCGGCGCTCAGCGCGCCCACGCTGGCGCCCACGGCCACACCGACGGTGGCGGGATCCGGCTGACGCGGCGCCGGCGACACATCCCGGATATCCACCTGGAGTTCCGCGGCGCCCACCGGAGGCTTCACGCCTTCTGGAACGACCACCACCCGGGTGGCCAGCCGGGCGCGCAGGGCCGAGGCATATTCCTTCTGGAAACCCTCGCGATCGGCCAGGCCCGCGGGCAGGCTCACCGACACGCTCACGGGCCCGGGATGCTGCCGGAAGGCTTCCACCTCGGGCCGCGTGCAGCCAAGGGCCAGCAACAGGGATGCGAGGAGCAGGATGGGAGTGCGCCGCATGGTGACCTCCGAATCTAAGAGTGGGGGCCGATCCGCTCCATGTCCAGACGCCTCTTCCTTTCTGGGCGGTAGAATCAGGCTCCTTCGCGAGGCCGCATGCTCATTCTCATGGAACCCTCCGCCACCCGTGACCAGGTAGGCGAAGTTCTGGCCCTCCTGGAATCCGCCGGCATCCGCAGCCAGGTGAACGGAACCCCGGAGGCCCTCAGCATCGTGGCGCCGAACGCCTCCAAGGCGCTGAAGCCGGATCGCATCGAACCCATGGCGGGCGTGCGGCGAGTGGTGCCCATCACCAGCCCCTACAAGCTGGCCAGCGCTGACGCGGCCGCGGGTCGCACGGTGGTGGAGGTGCATGGCGTGCGGATTGGCGGACCCGAGTTGGCCCTGGTGGGCGGCCCCTGTGGTGTGGAAAGCCGGGAACAGCTCTTCACCGTCGCCCGCTATGTGGCCGAGGCCGGTGTGAAGCTGCTGAGGGCCGGTGCCTTCAAGCCGCGCACCAGTCCCTACGCCTTCCAGGGACTGGGCCTCGAAGGTCTGCGGCTGCTCGAGGAGGCCCGCGCCGAGTTCGGCCTCGGCATCGTCACCGAGGCCACGGAAATCGAGACCTTCGATGATGTGGAGCGCAGCGCCGACATGGTGCAGATCGGCGCCCGCAACATGCAGAACTTCGCCCTGCTGCGCCGGGCCGGGCGCTGCGAAAAGCCCGTGCTCCTCAAGCGGGGCCCTTCGGCCACCCTGGAGGAATGGCTCTACGCCGCCGAATACGTGCTGGGCGAGGGCAACCGCAACCTGGTGCTCTGCGAGCGGGGCATCCGGACCTGGTCCGATCACGCCCGCAATACGTTGGATGTCAGCGTGGTCCCGGCGGCGAAGATCCTCACTCATCTGCCGATCATGGTCGACCCCAGCCACGCAACCGGGCGGCGGGAGCTCGTGATCCCCTGCGGCCTGGCGGGCGTGGCGGCGGGCGCCGACGGCCTGCTGGTGGAGACCCACTGCAACCCCGAGAAGGCCCTGAGCGACGGCCCCCAGGCCCTGCTGCCCTCGGACTTCATCCGTCTTGTGGAACAGGCCCAGGCTGTCCATCGCGCGCTGCAGACGCCCAGCCTCACTGGGCTCTGGATGTAACTCCATCCCTGTGCCAGACTAAGTGGTTCGGAGTTTCCATGAATGGCCTCGCCCTCGCGATTTTGATCCTTTTCGGTGTCCTGCTCATCGGGACGATCCTGCTGCAGCCCGGCACCAAGGGAGGCCTTGGCGCCTCCTTCGGCGGCGGCGGCGCGAACTCGGCCTTCGGCGCCCAGGGCGCCACGCCCTTCCTCTCCAAGGCCACGTATTGGCTGGCTGCCGGCTTCCTGGGCACCACGCTGCTCATCGAAGTCCTGATCATCCGCGGCAACCGCTCCGTGCTGGAGAAGATCTCCGACAAGCCGGCCATCACCGTGCCCGCGCCCATCGTACCTGCGCCCGCTCCCGCTCCTGCCCACACGCCCACACCCGCTCCTGCGAAGAAGTAGGCTCGCCCCGCGCGAAACGGGGCATTGACCGCATTCGCGCTTTGGGTGAAGATGGTTGTTCCACGTGCCCGCGTGGTGAAATTGGTAGACACGCCATCTTGAGGGGGTGGTGGCCACAAGCCGTAGCAGTTCGAGTCTGCTCGCGGGCACCAAATGAAAGAGCGCCGGTTCCGGCGCTCTTTTGCTGTCAGCTCTCAGTTGCCGATGGCTGACAGCCAATAGCTGATAGCTTCAAACCATGTCCTGGCCCACCGCTGCTGATCTCCTTGCTCCCCTCGCACCCTGGTTCGACAGCGTACGGCGGGACCTGCCCTGGCGGGCCGGGAACCTCGGCGCCCCCCACCCGGACCCCTACGCGGTGCTGGTGTCGGAGTTGATGCTCCAGCAGACCCAGGTGGCCACGGTGATTCCGTATTTCACGCGCTGGATGGAACGGTTCCCCAGCCCCGAGACTCTCGCGGAGGCCGACGAGGACAGTGTCCACAAGGCCTGGGAAGGCCTCGGCTACTATCGGCGCGCGCGCTTCCTGAAGGTCACTGCCGGCAACATCGCTGCCGAGGGCTGGCCCGACGACCTTGAGGGCCTCGCCGACCTGCCTGGGCTGGGACCGTACACTGCCGCCGCGGTGGGGTCCATCGCCTTCCAATGGCCCACCCCAGCCCTGGATGGCAACGCCTTCCGCGTGCTGGCCCGGCTGCTGCTGATCGAGGGTGATCCCAAGGGCCAAGCCGCGAACCTGCGCGCCTGGCTCGCCCCTGCTCTCGCAACCCACGGTCCCTCCCGGATGACGCAGGCGCTCATGGAACTGGGCGCCACGGTCTGTTCGCCCGCCCCCAACTGCGAAGCCTGCCCCCTGGCGGACCGCTGCCTCGCCTCCCTCGCCAACCGAACGGCGGAGATTCCACCCGTGGCGAAGCGGGCGAAGCCCAAGGCCTCCTCCCTCTGGCTGGTGGCCATGGAGGCCGAGGGCCACGTGCTGCTGCATCCGCCAGCCGCCAAGGGCCTGCTGGCGGGTCTCTGGCGTTGGCCCGCGCTCGATGCAAAGACAATCCCGGCGCAGCCGGTCGCTCCCAGCGCCCGGTCCCTCGCCGCCTGGCCCGGCTGGACCCAGGTCTACACCCATCGCCGCGAGGCTGTGAACCCCCTGCATCTGCGCCTCGAGGCACGCTTCGCAGCGGCAGCGGGCCTGCACTGGGTGCCGCTGACTGAACTACCCGCCCTTCCCCTCGGAAAGCGGGATCAGCGCCTGCGGGACCTGCTGGCCGCCCCGGGACAGACGCCCATCGAGGCGCCAGATCCGGCCGCCCTCATCCGAGTCTGTGCAGTCCCTTCGGCGTGATCCGCAGGTCCAGTGGGGGCAGCCCCATGTCCCGCAGGGCCGTCTCCGCGGCTTCCCGCTGCCCATCCTTCACCACCAGCAGGCAGCAGCCTCCCCCACCCGCGCCGCAGGGCTTCATGCCCGCGTACCAGCCCTCGCGGTGGCCGCGTTCCCGCACAGCCCGCATGGCATCCGTCTCCACCGCCGGAGAGAGCCGCACCCGGGCCTGGCCCTCCCGTTCCAACAAGGTGGCTACTTCGGCGGGATCCGACGGTACGGCCAGGGCCATCTCCCGGGCGATGCCCCGGATGTCGGACAGGGCCTGGCGAGTCTGGAGGTCTCCCTCGACGAACCGTTTGTAGGCCTCCCAGTTGGTCATGCCGGAGTGGTGCGGCTTGCCTGTGTAGAACACCACCAGGTCGGCCAGCAGGCCAGGATGAGGCTCCAGGCGCTCCCAGCGAGGCCCAGGGCCGTCCCAGTGGAGCGCCAGGGCCCCGCCCAGGGCCGCCGGATAGTAGTCCTGCCAGCCCGCCGGGGTTTGAAGCTCGCAACTTTCCAGGTCTCGCAGAATCGGCACTTTGTGCGCAAGACCTTCACCGCCCTCTTCACCCAGGGCAGTGCCCAGCAGACCCACCCCCAGGCAGGAGGACACCCCCAGGCCCGATCCCTGGGGCACAGGGCTGTGAAGGGCGACCACCGCGGGCGGCGCTCCAGATGCGTC
>CAVPLE010000173.1:0-6381 GCA_963705865.1 uncultured Holophagaceae bacterium
AACAGCACTGAGACCTTTTGGGCGGTCGATGGTCAGAGCCTCCAAACATTTGCATGGAACATCAGCACACTTGGTGGAGACCGTCTTGCCCCCCCGATTGTGCGAGGCTCTGACGTGACGGTACCCTACATGCCCGGTAGCCTCTGGACGCCTCGTGTACCGGACGCTCGTGTTATCACTCTTGGCATGTGGGTCATTGGGGCCAATGAGGACGGTTCCATCCCATCCGACGAGAACCTTCGCCGCACGTTCGACCATAACTGGCGCAAACTTAGGGATCTCCTTTGGACCCCTCGTCGTCAGTTCACTCTTTCCAAGCGTTTCTGGGTTCTAGACGCAGATCTTGTGGCTGCCGGGGTGGATACCAGTCTGCTCCAGAAGGACGGTGACTGGACCCTGTACGAGGCCGAGGCTAAAGGCACTTTTGTGAGTGGGCTCACACCTACCATGAATGGACCGGCTCGGGCTCAGTTCACTGTGGACATTCTTCTTTCAGACCCGTACTTCTACAGCGCAGAGATTGCGGTAGCGTTCAGCACAGCTACAGGAGGTTCTAACCCTGGCCCGGTGCGAACCATCCAGGTGCTGGGGGATGATCGCACTACGCAGATCGAAGTGGATTTCGAGGGGCCTCTCACGTCTCCACAGTTCATCAATAATTCGGTAAGCGGTGAACTGTGGGTACGGTATGGGGCTGAGGTGGCCGATGGTGAGTCGGCAACAGTTAGAGTCCATGATTTCTCTGCTACCCACTACCCAACCGGAGTTCCTTATAAGTCCTCCGGTTATGTGCAGCATGACGGGGACAGGTTCTGGCTCTACCTTGATCCGGAAGAAACCGAGATCGAGTTGAGTGTGCAGGCTGGGACAGGAACGGCCTCTCTTCGATACAAGCCAAGGTGGTTCTGATGCCTTTCGCTATGCCCCCTGGTCTTCGTATCCCCTATGACACTGACGGGACTATCGGGCTCATTCATCCATCGGTGTCTTTGGGTGGGGGGCTTCTGGACATCCATTCGAATGCTTTGAAAGCCATGAATGACACCTACGGAGGCGGGCTGGTGGTTCCATCCACCCTCTGGGCTGATGCTGATGGGAGGCCTGTGAACGCAGTCTCGGATCAGGATGCATACAACTATCCTTTTTTGGCCCTTATCTTCCCTGTTCCAACAAGACTCCGTGGGATCTTCCTCTCTACCTCCAGGAACTTTATCGGCACTTTCTATGATGATGTCGGTGAACCCAATTCTTCTATCTATGCTACGGACTACAACCGAGTAGAGGTGTCCAGCGACTCCAGTAATGGGATTGATGGGACCTGGGAGCTGTTGGGCAACTTCATTCGAGGACTTGTTCCTTTCACTGGGGTGATGAATGGGAAGGGTGTTATCACAGGGTCGGATACTGCTGTTTCCCCTAACTCCCGTTCCCCTAAGGATGTTTACCGCCTATTGTGGTCTGATTCCGGGGTTGGTATTGAAACACTCTCAGGGTCAGTGACAAGGAACGTACAGGCTGTTCGCGTATACCCACTCAAAACGGATTCCCTAGGGACTAGTAACAATTTTCCGTCTGGGGCGTTTCACCTGCATCTCTATGGGGAGCCGGATACCGAAGCCTTCGGTATGGACTATCTTCAGGCCTGGAGGTCTGATGCCGATATGAGACTAGGAGGGGGGACACTGAGTTGGGGGGACGTTCCTGTAGGATCGTCAGCTGATAAGAGCTTCCGTATCAAGAATCAGTCCGACTCTCACTCTGCCAATTCGGTGCTTATCTCGGTAGAAGATCTGTTGTACTATCCGTCTCCCTCTTTGGCATCCCAGTTCGTTTTGTCCCTAGATGGGGTGGTGTGGACTTCAACCCTCAATATCGCGTCCATTGGGCCGAGTACTGTGAGTAGTGAGATTTTCATTCGAAGGGTGACCCCCCTGAATTCTCCTCTGACCACATGGTCGCCCAAGATTCGATTCGATACAGGGAGTTGGTCCTGATGGGATATCCAACACCTCCTGGAGCCAGGATGGCCTACGATCTGGACGGAACAAAGGGGTTCATTTCCAGAAATGTGGGTAATGATTTCACCCCCCTGGAGCTGCCACAGCCCTCCCTGTCCGGACTCAACTCAGAGAAGTCAAAGGGTCTCTGGGTCTCTGGGTCCTACTGGGACTTTGCCGGAAGCATCACCACAGGGCAGTTGACAAGTAGACCTCAATTCATTGCGTTGGTCTTCCCGACCCCTCAGCACATCCGGGGGGTGTTCATCGGCAACCGGATCTCTAGAACTGGAACGTCCGCAGGCTCACCATTCACAACCAGGAATAGACTCCCCGCCGAGATCCAGACCAGTCAGGACACCACCAATGGGCTGGATGGGGTGTGGGTTACTATCGGCACATCCAGTGGTCCACCTAGTGTGGACACCACCAACACCATGCCTGGGTATGTTAGAGCGGTAGATCCATCTGGGTTATCCGTTGATCCTGGGTCACCCCCATGTGGGGTCTCCACTGGTAGCTGGTATCGTGAGAACGAGGATGTGAGCGGTTACGGCTGGAAGGCGGTAGCGGGTGCCGAAACTAGGCATGTCAGGGGCATCCGGGCTATTTTCACCTCACTCCCCCTAGATGGAACTGGTTGGAGCCAAAACGGGTTTGGGGCCTTTCAGGAGGGTGTTCTGCTGTACCTCCATGTTTATGGGGAACCGGATGACGACGCAGATCCTGATCGTCTGGAGTTCGTTACTGACGACGGGGCTAGCGTCATGGACTTCTCTTGGGGGGATGTGCATACAGGGCAGGAAGAGGTGAAACAGTTCCGGGTCAGGAACCTTTCCACCCAAGATGCTGTGGCAGTGGATCTGTCGTTCGCAGCCCCGACCCCTTTGCCAGCGCCCTCCCCGCATACGGGGATGGAGTTCTCCCTGAACGGAGTGACCTATTCGTCTGCACTCAGCCTGTCGAATATCCCATCGGGATCAGACTCTGACACGATCTATGTGAGGCTGATTGTCCCTGGTCCAGGTCTTATGGGTCCCTGGGGGACTCGAATCTTGGCTGAAGTGGGGAGTTGGGTCTGATGGCAGGGAACTATATGGACGCTCCGGCCACCCGGTTGTCCTATGACCGGGATGGCTCAATAGGAGCATTCTTCACTTCAGCTGGTGTTCTAGACCAACTCACAGCAGGAGAACTTCGGACTATCAACTCCGAGGCGGAGACTGGGGTGGTTATGGCGTCTCAATCCCGGGTAGCCATCGTATTCCCGGCTCCTATGGATGTTGCAGCAGTCTTCTTCTCCACCAGTGCTGCTTCACCTACATGGAGTTTGGAAACGTCTGTGGACACCACTACCGGGATTGATGGGACATGGATCACCCATCAGACCCTTGTGAACTCTCTGAAGGACGTGAAGCCGAACTATCGGATCATCTCTCAACTCCTTATGACCATTCCTGGGACTCCAAGCCAGAACGTGCGGGGGGTTCGTCTATCGGCTAGTTCCGCTGCTTCTAGCTCGATTCGGGCGCTCCATATCTATGCTGATGTGTCCACGCTGGCCACCACCGACCGTTTGGCCTTCTGGCATCCAACGTTGGATGAGGAGTTGGAGCCTAATTACTTCGACTGGGGGAACGTGCCCCGTGGATCGTCAGCAGACAAGAGTTTCCGGATCAAGAATGTCAGTTCCGACTTGACTGCTAACGACGTGACCATCTATATGGAGGCGTTGACCCCCGGGGTTCCTTCCGTGGCCGGGATGCATACCATATCGGAGAATGGTGGGGCAACATTCTTGTCGTCTGTAACTCTTACCGAATTGTTGCCCGGAGACTTGTCTAGCGTACTGATAGTACGACGTACTGTTCCGCTCAATGCTCAGGTATCGGTGTGGTCCGCTCGGATTGCAGCCGATGTCGCCAACTGGACCGTCTAGGAGAACCCAATGGCTCATTACAGTATCAACGTAACCGGAGAGGCTGTCGCAGCGGCCACAGTCGAGACCATCATTCAGGTGGTGGCGAGTGCTTCGAAGCCCGTCCGTCTTTCAAGATGGGGGGTGAGTTTCAATGGAGTGACAGTGACAGATCAGCCTGCTCGAGTAGAGCTTCTCCGTCTTTCGTCGGCGGGTACCTCGTCTGCGTTCGTTCCTCTGAAGCTTGACCCGAACAGTGAGGCTTCCCTGGCGTCGGCCCGTACCTCACATACAGCAGAGCCCACAGCCGGGGATGTTCTGGAGGTTCACTACATCACTCCAGCAGGTGGGAACATCGTGGAGGTCTTCTCCCCTGGGTATCCGGATGAGCGCCCTATCGTGGCTCCTAACGGTCGTCTAGGTATTCGAGTTCTAGCCGTGGCCGCTGTGAACGTCAACGCTTTCATGCTCTTCGAAGAGTAGTTCATGGCTTACCGGGCACGACGGAATCATCCGCGCCCGCCTGCTCGACGCGGGGGTGCGGTTTTCCGTCGTGCCCTGAGGAAACCGCCTCTCGTCAATGGGTTTGGGATAGAGTTCGTCTCCCCAGTCAACGGTTACCACTCCCGGGATAGGAGACCAGATCTACTAGTCATTGGGCATTCGCTGTTGGGGACACCGGTTGATATTGAGGTTGAGTGGAGAACTCAGAAGGCTTTCCGATCCACTCCACTAGATCCCTGGCTTCCTGCCCCGACCTACGTAAGCTCTTTCCCAGGAGCTGTGGCAGAAACCCCACAGATTATCGAACCGCCAGTAGATTTGACGTTCACAACGTGGTGGTACCGGGGGAGAGTTGGAAACTCATCAACTGGTACCTGGAGTGACTGGTCTTCTCAATACTACCTAGACGTGTACCCGATTCTTGGCTCCACTGCCGAGTATGTGGACATCAATATTGGCATCGAACAGCCATCAACGATTGATGTGCTTGCTGCTTATCTGGACATGAACGTGGGGATCGAGACTACTAGTCTCCTGCCACTTGTTCGATATCTGGATTTGAACGTCGGTGTTGAGAGCAAGCTGAAGCTCGCCGCAGAATACATGAACCTGAACGTCTATCCCCCCACCGGTACTTACCAGGCAGCCGTCTACACCGACCTCAATATGGTCACTGACGAGACACCGGTTCCACATATCTGGTGGATTAGACCAGAGCAGGGCAAGGAAGGCTACGTCTTCAACATCTACGGCCATGGGTTCGGAGCGTTCCAGAACGAATACAACGGGGAGGTGAGACTGGGGAATCTTGTTTGTTCCATCTCACGATGGGAAATCGTGCCCCCCGGTTTGGTGGCCTCCACGGTCAAAGTCTCTGGAAGGCCACGTTCTGGGGCCAGCACCACCGATCAGCCCTACGTTTTGCTCAACTCCGGTTCCCGGGTGGTGAGTGCCGGAGACATCATCGAGTACGACATGATGTGGGAGGTTCCGTCCAACTCCAGGCTGGACATCTTCCCTAGCTTCGATATTTCATCCACCACCACGGACATGGGCTATGGGTCAGCACTGCTCAATGACATCAATGGGTCCGCTTGGATCTCCGATCAGCCTGCCGCCTATGGAGCCTGGCATCATCGCCGCTTCATCATCCCTTCTGATCATTTCCTAGTCGGTAAGACCATCTCCAATTTCAATGTCAAGTGGTATGGGAGTGATGTTTCACAGCCCATCAGAACCGGAAGTATTCGTTCCTTTGTGATTCGTCAGTCCGATGAGACCCCGGTGCTGTGGGTTACTGGGGACGATAATCAGAGTGCCCCGGTTATGACCTATGTGGCGAACACTGGAGCCCTTGACTACACCGAGTTCGATCAGGACGGTTATGTCATCGAGCACGGCATGGCTCTTGATCCAGACCTGATCACCCCGGAACACGGTTGGATCGTTGCTATCGTCCCTTCTGGGGCAGTTTCTTCTATGGTCCGAGTCGTGGTGGAGGGCAGCTAGATGGCTGAGTTCGATTCGAACCCTGTCCCCTTTGAGGTGCTCGGGGATGAAACCAGCACACAGCGTATCGGCATGGAGTTGGTGGTCTATGCCTTTGATGATCCGACTCAAGTGTTGGACATTGTGCCCAGAAGATTCGAGCTGAAAACACTAGACGAGTTGCGAGGACCGGGGGGAGGCTCTTTCCGGATCATGCGTGATGACGCGAAGTTGACCGAGACCCCCTCCCTACTTGATTTTAGAAACGTATGCAAGGTTGTTCTCGACCGCAAGGTTGTCGGTGGCTTCCTGATTCAGTCTTTGAAAACGGACTTTGTGAACCGCGATGAGAAGTCTGGGGAGTTCTGGGAGGTATCAGGAGGTGGTCTGCGCGAATGGTTCCACGACGCTGTAGTGGAGCCCTACGGGGGGGTCAAGAGTGATTCCCAGAGCACTAGGGTCTTCTCTTTTGCC
>CAVPLE010000174.1:0-5624 GCA_963705865.1 uncultured Holophagaceae bacterium
TCGGCACCGCCACCAGGCTCGACCGTGAAGAACCGCGCCAATCTCTCCGGCGAAATATCGGCCGCGATGCTGGCCGGATAGACGCCCGCCCGGGCGGTCGCGATCGCCTGACGGTCGATGTCGGTGGCGAACACCTGCAGCGTGTAGCTCTGCTTCAACGCCTCCATCCGCTCCTGCAGGAGGATGGCGACGGAATAGGCCTCTTCGCCCGTGGAACATCCCACGGACCAGACCCGGATCGCGGAACCCGCGGGCTTCCCCGCGAAGACCTTCGGAATGGCCTGTTCCTCCAGAACCTTGAATGACTCCGGATCCCGGAAGAAATTGGTCACGCCGATCAACAGGTCGCGGAACAGCGCCTCTACTTCGGTCGGTGTCTGCTGTAGGTACCTGATGTAACCGTCCAGTCCATCGATCTGCTGGACGGCCATACGACGCTTGATGCGGCGGTGGATGGTACTCGGCTTGTAGTTGGAGAAATCGTGGCCTGTCTGGGCGCGCAGCAGGACGAAGATCTTCTGCATCGCGCTTTCAGTCCTGTGCGTCGAAACAGCGGAGGGTTCTTCGGACAGTCCGAAGGCATGGCCCGCGTACGCCATGAGCTGGGCCGGCATCTCGCCGGGAGGGAGTTCGAGATCCACCATGCCGGTGGCAATGGCGCTGCGCGGCATGCCGTCGTACTCGGCGGATTCGGGGGTTTGCGCGATGACCAGGCCACCTTCACCCTTGATGGCTCGAACGCCCAGGGTGCCGTCGCTGCCAGTCCCGGAGAGGACAATGCAAATCGCGCGTTCGCGTTGATCCTGCGCGAGGGATCGGAAGAAGAAATCAATCGGCAGCCGCTGGCCCCGGGGCGCGGACGGCTCCAGCAGCTGCAGGGTGCCATTCAGGAACGCCATGTCCCGCCCCGGAGGGATGATGTAGGCGCAGTTGGGTCGCACCGCCACGCCATCCTCGACTTCGGACACCCGCATGCGGGTGTAGCGCTGGATGAGATCGGTGAGGATGCTCTTGTGGTCGGGGGCCAAGTGCTGGACGAGCACGAAGGCCATCCCAGGATCCCGGTCGGCCGGCATGCCGGAAAAGAAGGCTTCGAAGGCGCCCAGGCCACCGGCCGAAGCACCGATGCCGACAATGGGGAAACGCTCCGACGAAGGTGGCTCTGGGGGAGCAGCGGCGGGGCCGGGAACCACGACTGGCGAAGCCGATGGGACTGGAGCGGAGGGCGTGGCCTCCGGCTTCGGTTTCCGGCTCCCGGTGCCAGTCTTCGGTCTGGTCATGATTGTGCTCTCCTGGCTGGAGCATGATCTTGATGGTTCAGCCGCCTACTCATTTTTTTCTCCGGCCTTGCTGGGAAGGTTCATAAATACAGGGCTTTCCCAGCCTCCACACTCGCGGCTGCATAAAGGTACATGGAAGCGGACCAGGTTTGCCAATCCTCGCCCGCGGGGGCGCCATCCTGGGCACGGAACCACTCATTGAAGCCGAAGGCCCCAGGATGGCTGGCTGGGAGCTTGCGGGAAGCCCGCACGAGCGACGTGAGGGCGCGGAGCTTGGCTTCGGCCAGGCGCTGCTCGCCAGCCGCCACCAGGGCGGCGATGTAGAAGCCGCAGACGAAAGGCCACACCCCGCCGTTGTGGTAGTTGCCCGGGAGGTTGTAGGTTTCGTACCTGGATTGCCAATCCGGATCTTCCGGCTTCATGAAGGGGAAAAGACACGGAGGCAGCTCCAGCGCCAGGTCGCCCCCCGAACGCAGCTCGGCGCACTGGGCTTCAATCCAAACCACCATGGCGCGCGCGCGTCCGGGATCGGCCAACCCAGTCAGGATGGCGAGGCTGTTGCCGAGCACATCGCAGCGGGAGTCCCGGAATACTTTGTAGAACCACACGGCATAGGCAGGCTGGCCAGTGGTGGCGAATCCGCTGCCGTCCGTCCGGTTCGCGGCGATCTGAAAGGCGTTCGCCCGCTCCTCCAGGCCCAGGAGCCTGAGGTAGCCATGCACGAGCGCGTTCAGATAGAGCCCGTGGCCGAGCACCCACTGTTCATCCCGCCAATCGCTGGTCGGCTGCTGGCCCACCAGATCACGATCATCAATGGTCTGGTAATCCATCCACTGCAGGGCTTTGATGGCGGCTCCGTGGAGGAAGGTGTCCTCCTTGGTGAAGCGCCGGTACAGGCCCAGAACCAGGAGGAACAGCGGGGTCGTATCACTGGCGCCCCGGTTCTCTGGATCATGCACCATGGATGGGATCTGGCCACGCGGGCTCTGGTTTCCCGCCAGCGTCTCCAGCACCCTGCGCAGCGCGTTGAGGAGATCCTGGTTGCCGGAGGCGAAGATGCCGAGGGAGGCGATGAGAAGGTCCCGGGTATAGGGTTCCGGGTAGCCCCAGCCTGCCGTGCGGGGCAGGCCCTCGAAGGGGCCGGACGCATTGTGCAGGAGCACGTCCAGCGCGGCACGCTTGGCTTCTTGGATCAGGGGATCCATGTCAGAACCGCCTTTCCTGGAGGATCGCCACCAGGCGTCGCGCCACGATCCGGTAGTCGAAGTGTTCGACGGCCCTTAGCCGTCCCGCCGTTCCCATCCGCTGGCGGAGTTCGGCATCGTTGAGCAGGACCTTCAGGTGCCGGGCGATATCCGGCACGGAGGCGCGATAGTCCGAAACCCTGGGTTGGTCGAAGACGATGCGGTGACCTGACTCGAAACCGGATTCCGGGCCCAGGACCGTCTCCCTGATCTGGATTTCCTGAGCCACGTCGGCGAGAAATGCCGTCTCTCCGTGAATCAGCGTGTCCAGCATGCCCATGGCCCGGATCCCGATGACCGGTTTGCCGCAAGCGCCCGCCTCCACCTGGGACATCCCGAACCCCTCCAACCTGGACGGGGCGGCGTAGACATCGCAGGCGGCGAGAAGGTAGGGCATGAGGTCCCGCGAGACCTGGTGGGTGCAGAATTCCACCCGATCCGAGATCCCGAGGGCGCGAGCCAGTTCGATATCCAACGCGTTCTGGACCTCCGTCCGCTTCTGGGGCCACATCTTGCAGACGTATCGCCAAGGAGGAACTTCGTTCCCCAGCGTGGCGAGTGCCTCCATCACACCTCGACCGCCCTTGGAAGCGGCGTCTCCGCCCACGGTGAGAATCATCAATTCATCCGGGGTGACCCCCAGGACTTCCCGGACCGCACGCACCTTGGGATCATCCGGAGGCCTGGGAACGAACGCATCCGTGTCGCAGCCCACCGGCAAAACGACCGTGTGGTCCCCCCGGATGCCGTCTCGCACGAAGGTCTCCCCAACCCAATTCGAGGTCACGAGCATGAGGGGCAACCGCTCCAGGACTTCGCGGTAGTTCACGACGTAGCCATCGGCGAGCAGCCAGGGGACAGCTCGCATGCCGAAGCGCTGGGGGTGCAGGACGAGGTCGGGCACATCGCCCCAAAAGCCGACTCCCACCACTGCATCAGGCTGGAACCAGCGGTAGTACCACTCCTTCTCAACATCAGATCGGAGGTGGGCGGCGTGCGCATCCACACCGATCTCCAGAAGGCCTTTGTAGAGAAGATCTCCTTGAGTGGCCAGGCCTCCAGGCGCAGGCGGATAGGAGTAGAGCACCAGGATTTTCATGGATTGTGCCTGCGATCAATTCTGCCGGGGAGGTAGACGGAGTCCAGCTCACCGAAGCAATTGAAGGCCTCGGTGCGTGGAGCGGCCAGGGCCTCCCAACTGGCGTCGCTGAAGCCATAGATCTCGGAGATGATTTCGAGTTTCCGCGCCCAGATCGCCTCGGACAGGGAAAGGTGGATGGCCGCGCCCTTCTGCGGTTGGGGGGAGTAGGCCCCGCCGCCATCTTCGTAGGCGAACTGCCACAGCCTTCGGGTGCGGAGGCGGCCTTCCCACCATAAGTCCCGGACGGCCCGGGACACTTCACCATGCCGCCGATGCCAGGTGTACTCACCATCCGGCGCGTGCGTCAGCAAGAGGTCGAACTCCCTCCAGGGCAGGAGGGTGAGGATGGCATCCTGGATCGAGGTGCCTGGGAGTGGAACCTGGGCGGGACCATCGTCCAGATCCCCCATGGCGCCGATGGCGCCCAGCCGCTCCAGGGCCCGCTGGAATTTTGGCGCCCGGTCCGAATCCTTGCCCCGGCAAAGGGTCACAATGCAGGTCGACCATTCGGGGTGGCTCAGGAGCAGGCCCCCTGCCCAGAGGGTCTCATCGTCGGGATGGGCCACGATGACCGCCACACGGGTGGTCTCTCCTGGTTCCCGGTCCTGTTCTCTGGCTGCGTTCACGTCCCTTACCTCGCTTCGGCTGGTGAATTGGACCCCGTTGCGATCAAGGCGAAGAGCACCACCTCAGTTGAGGTAGACGGTGATGGCAATCCGATCGTAAGGGTGCCTTCGGTTGTGCAGGTAATAGCCACCGCCGAAGTACTCGATATACACGTCATCGTTTCCGTACCAGTCGTCGGACCAGTATTCGGGCCAGGGATCCATGACCGCGAACCACAATCCGCCGAACTCGAAGCGGGGGAAACCCCCGATCATCACCAGGGGATAGCGGTACATCCGGAACCCATGACTGGGACCGAAGCTGGCACGATAGCGGGCATCGGGAATCCTGAAGCCGTTGTAGCCGCCGCGATCCTGCCAGGTCCGGTGTTCGGATCGCCAGTTGTGCGCGCGGCGCTCTGGCCAGGTGGACCGATGCTGGCCCTCATATTCCCGCGACGCTTGCGGGGCCGGTCGGCTGGTCGATGGCCGTCGCTGCGCTGCCCTCCGGGGGTCCTGCGGTGCTCGGGTCCGATTCTGCTCGCCCTGACGGTCAGGCCCGGCCTGTTGGGTTGGCCTCCCAGGTGTTGCCTTCTCCTGCCCCCCGCCCCGCTGTGGCGCCTGCCTCTTCGCTTCCGGCCTTTTCTGATCTCGCTGTTGCTGGGGTCTGGCCTTCTGCTCCTGGTTTGGACGATTCCCCTCCTGCTCGTGGGGATTGTGCTGACCATAGGCGGGACTCAGGGCCTCGAGAAGCAAGGGCAGAATGCCGATGTTGATGCGTCCGAACGTTGTCATGGCGTCGACCTCCCTTGGCCGAGGCGCTACGTGACAGAGGCCTCGGTGATGCGCGAATCTCCGGCGGTGCCCACGAGGCCGACGCCGAAGGAGTCCATGGAATATGCGTTTTCCGTGCCTTAATATAAGTTTATGTATTTAAACTATTTAACTAAATATTTAGTCCGAAAGACTGAGCCAATCCATCGTAATGACACGCAGCCTCCTTCAATACGAAGGAGGCTGCGGAAGCGACTCCGGCGTGCCCTAAAGCCAGTAGGAAAAGCGCCGGGAGAACCACTCCATGAACCGCTGCCACAGCGAGCGGTGCGTCCAGGTTTCGAGCTGGATTTCGTTCGAGTCCTTCAGATCTTCGTTGAAGGCACTCTCCATCTCCTGCCCGAACCCATCTCCCATCACGACCACGTTGATTTCCTTGTTGTGGAGAAAGCTGCGGGTATCCAGGTTCGTGGAGCCCACCGTGGACCAGGTGCCATCGATGACCGCCGTCTTGGCATGCAGCACGGAAGCCTTCAGCTGGTAGACCTTGATGCCGGCTTCGAGCATCTGCTTGTAGAAC
>CAVPLE010000175.1:0-21764 GCA_963705865.1 uncultured Holophagaceae bacterium
TCGCGTCCGCAGCGCGGAATCGTGGCCGACGGCGCCCGCGTGGTGGACAGCCTCCACCGCTCACTTCCAGCCGCAGCCGCAAAGGCGGCACGAAGTACCGCTGCAAGGTCACCTACCACTTCGACGTCAACGGGCAGCACTTCACCGGCGACGACCTCGAGACCCACCGGCAGCTCTTCCTCCGGGTCGAGTTCGTCGGCCAACGCCAAGAAGGCGCAGTACGCCGCCGGCAAGCCGTGCACCGTGCACTACGACCCTGCGGACCCTTCGGTGAGCTGCCTTGAACTGGGCGGAACCGGCGGAGCGTGGATCTTCATGGGCATGGGGGCGCTGTTCGGGATCGGGTCGGCCTTTGCGATCGCCAAGTCGGTCCTGGGAAGGTAGGCGCGGGAATGTTCGAGGTGAAGCCAGGGCAGGCGGTCGTGGCGCCCGGGATACGGGGCGGCATGGCTCCCGTCATCACGCGGTGGCGCGATCGCAGGAGGTCGAAGGGCACCTCGTCCGCCCAGATGTCCGCGTTCCAGGTGAGCAGCTCCGTCTCCACCCGGCCCCGGGCGTGGACCAGGCCCCCCGCGCTGCCCAGGAGGGTGGGTTCGTGGAAGACTTCGAGGCCCTCCGCCACGGCCCGCAGGCGGTCCGGCAGCAGGTGGGCGTTGCAGCCGAGACGGGAGGCGCCGGCCCGACGCAGGGCGTCGGCACCCCACTGGAGGAGGGGCTTCTTCCCAAGCGTCCAGGCGGGCTTGGGCAGGCATGCGCTCAGGGCCCCCATGCGCGTGCCCAGGCCCGCCGCCAAGAGAAAGCCGTCCAGCGCTTCAGGCATCGCCAGCTTCCGGGTCGCCGTTCGCCGGCGGCAGAGGCTTGAGCAGGAACTGGCTGGGCGCCAGGCCGCGCATGGAGAGGACGCGGATGCGCCAGCCCTGGAGCCGCAGCTCGTCGCCGGGGCGCAGCACGCGGCCCAGGCGCTCTTGGAAGAAGCCGCCCAGGCTCACGGAGCCGGCCTCGGCCACCAGATCCAGCTTCAGGTGATCCACCAGCTGCTCCAGCATGACGTTGCCCTGGGCCAGCCACGCGCCCCCGCGGGTCTTCCGCAACTGGATGGCCTCGCGATCGAACTCGTCCTGGATCTCGCCGACCAGTTCCTCCAGCACGTCCTCCAGTGTCACCAGGCCGTCCACGCCGCCATGCTCGTTCACCACCAGGGCCAGGTGCTGCTTGCGTTGCTGGAACTCCAGCAGCAGACCCTGGATGGGCTTCATCTCCGGCACGAAGAAGGCAGGGCGGGCCAGGGCCCGCAGGTCCACCGGGGCGGGGCCATCCTGCATGGCCCAGAGCATCTCCTTGAGGTGGATCACCCCCACCACTTGGTCGAGGTCCCCCTCCACCAGGGGAATGCGGGTGTGGATGGTGGTGCGGGCCAGGGCGAGGTTGGCGTCCAGGTTCTGGTTCAGATCGAAGAACACCACCTGGGCCCGGGGCACCGCGATCTCCTTCACCGTGCGGCGGCTGAAGTCGAAGAGGTTCTCGATGAGCTCTTTGCGATCGAGCTCAAGTTGACCCTCGGCTTGGCTCCGTTCGAGCATGCGGCGGAATTCCGCCTCCGAAGGGAGCAGGTCTTCGGCCCCGGCTTCGGGGTGGACGCCCACGACCCGCAGCACCAAATGGCTCAAGTGGATGAGGATCCAGGTCAGAGGGCGGACCAGACGCGACCAGGCCAGCAGGGGCGCGGCGGTGCGCAAGGCCCAGGGCAGCGCGGCCTGGATGGCGAGGCTCCGCGGCACCAGTTCCGCCAGCACGACATCCAAGGTGGTCATCACCAGCAGGGCGAGGCCGGAGCTCACGGGCGCGACCAGGGCCGGCCAGGGCAGGTGGCCGAACAGCCCCCGGAACGCGTCGCTGAACAACTCCTCGCCCACGGCGCCCAGGGCGAGGGCGCACAACACGATCCCCGCCTGGATGGCTGAGAGGTGGTGACCCAGGCCGCGATGGACCTCCAGGGCCGAGGCCGCCCGGGGATCGGTGTCGGCCAGGGCCTCCAGCTGGGTGGACCGCACGCGCACGGCGGCGAATTCCGCCATCACGAAAAAAGCGCTGGCCAGGAGGAGGGTGATGCAGATGAGGGCCGCGGCTAACGTCACGGCTGTCAGCCCTTCGCGAGGTCGGATCCCCGCCGCAGGTGTTCCTGGACCTCCTGGAGCAGGGTTTCCAGGTTCTGGAGGCGATCACGGTGCTCGGACAGCTTGCCGTGGGCGGCCTGCTTCTCGCGCTCCAGGGCGGTGTAGGATTCCCGCTGCTCCCTCAGTGTCTGGGCCAATCGGGCCAGCTCGGCATCCTTCTGATCCAGCCCGTTCATCAGCTCCAGCCGTTCTCCTTCGTGCTGGATGGTGCTTTCGTCGAGCTGCTGACGCAGCCCCGCAACCTGGACCGTCAGCCGGGTGATCTCCTCTAGGCGCATCTGGAGCTGTTCCTGCAGCGTCTGCACCTGCTGCTCCCGCTCCCCGGACTGCGCCCGGGCGGCTTCGAGTTCGGCCTCCACCTGGTTCAGACGGGTGGCGAGCTCCGCGAGATCTCGATCCTGGCTCCGCGAAGCAGCTTCGACCCCGGCCAGCTTGATCTGGAGGATATGAGCCTGCTCCTTGGCGTCCTTGGCCTGCTCCTTGGCGTCCTTGGCCTGCTCCTTGGCATCATCCACCTCCTTCCGGGCCACCGCGAGCATCTCGTCCCGGGCGGATATCTCGTCGAGGTTCAGGGTTGTGGCTCCGATCTGCTGATGGAGGTAATCCTCGGCCTCCTGGAGCTGCTGACCCCGCAATCGCAGTTCCTCACGGAGGGCGACCACCTGCTCCTCCAGCAGGTGGGCACGGGTGGTGTCTGGGGGCTGGGTGGCCCGAGCGGATTTCGGTACAGCAGCAGCAGGAGCTGGAGGGGGGGCCGGGCGGGCGGGTGTGGGTACCGGAGGCGGGGCGGCCACCGATGCCTTCAAGCCATCGAGCCAATCGTCGCCCAGTTCCGTATCCGCCAGGTCGCCCAGGGGGTTGTCGGGATCCACGCTGCGGCCGGGTACCAAGGGAGACAGCGCGGCCACCAGGGCGCTGGGGGCGATGGGCTTGTGCAGGTAGAGGTCGGCCCTACCCTTGAGGCTCTGGTGCCGGCGGTATTCCTCCTCCGTGGCCTTGGCGCTGATGAGGGCGATCTTGATGCCGCTCAGTGCCGGCTGCTTGCGGAGGGTGGAACAGAGGGCGTAGCCCTTGTTGTCCGCCACCTCGACGCAGATGAGCACCGCCGCGAAGTCGCCCATTTCCAGGAAGGTCGCCACGCCTTCGGGCGACTTGGCCACCTCCAGATCGAAGGCCGCTTCCAGGCTGACCTGGTGCTCCTTGAGGAAGCTCCGGTCGCTGTCCACAAGTAGGAGGCGTTGGCCCATGGTCGTTCCTTACCCTGGTTGAACCTGTGAGTTTACCCTGAACGGCCGAAGCCCCGACGAATCGGGGCTTCGGGTGGGGGCTGGCCCGCTTAGCGCGGGGGGATGGCCAGGGTCACCTTCTGGCTGCCATTGGGGCTCTGGATGAAGAGCAGCAGGGTCCTGCCGCCAGCTTTCTTCACCTGGGTGTTGAACTCGGCCAGGCTGTTCACGGTCTGACGACCCACCTCGGTGATGACCATGCCGGGCGCCATGCCGCGTTCAGCGGCGGGGGATCGGGGATCCACGGAGGTCACCACCACCCCCTTGAGCCGATGCTTCACATCCATCGGCTCCACGGTGAAGCCGTAGAGCTTGTCCAGATTGAGGCTCTTCACATCGCCCTGGGGCTTCTGGCCGCTCTCATCCTCGGAGTCCTCGCCGGAGTCACCCCGGCGCTGGGCTTCCAGGGCCTTGCGGTCGCCCAGGGTGGCGGTGAGGGTGAGGGTCTTGCCGTCGCGCCAAACGGACAGCTTGATGGTCTCGCCGGCCCGGCGGCTGGAGATCACACTCACCAGCTCGTCCTGACTGCGCACGGGATGGCCGTCCACGGCCGTGATCACGTCCAGACGCTGCACGCCGGCCTTGTCCGCCGCCTGGCCCTTCTCCACGGTGCTCACCACCACGCCTTCCTTGGCGCCGAGGGCATCCTGGTAGGCCTGATCCAGATCGGTGGGACCGACGCCCAGATAGCCACGGCTCACGGGCTTGCCGCTGCGCAGGTCCTTGATGATGCGGTTCACCTGGCTGATGGGCACGGCGAAACCGATGTTCTGCCCAGCTGGGTTGATGGCGGTGTTGATGCCCACCACCTCGCCCTTCAGGTTGAGCAGCGGGCCGCCGGAGTTGCCACGGTTGATGGCGGCGTCCGTCTGGAGGAACGAGCTCACGCCCGTATCCAGCTTGCGGCCCTTGGCGCTGATGATCCCCTGGGTGACGGTATGCTCCAGGCCGAAGGGGTTGCCGATGGCCACCACCCATTCGCCGATGCGCAGGGAATCCGACTCGCCCAGCTTGGCGAAGGGCAGGTGAGACGCGTCGATCTTGATGAGCGCGATATCCAGCTCCTTGTCCTTGCCGAGCACCGTGGCCTTGAAGCTGCGCCCATCGGAGGTCTTCACCTCCAGGGCGTTGTCGCCATCACCCATGCTGGCGATGACATGATAGTTCGTGAGGATCTCGCCCTGCGGGCTGATGATCACGCCGGACCCACCCGACACGGCCCGCTGCTCGTCGTTCCCCCCCCGGGGCGTCCGGCGCTGCTGCGGTCCGCCAGGGCCGAAGAAGAAGTCGAAGAAGTCATCGCCGCCAAGCTGGGGATGCTGGAAACGCTGATTCTTCACAAAACTGGTGTTGGTGATGGCCACCACCGTGGGGTTCAGCTTCTCCGCCACGTCCGCGATGGGTGGCAGGCGGTCCATCCCCTTCATTTCCACCATGACCGGTTTCTCTTCCTGCGCCTGGGCCTGCCAACCATGGCTGAGGCCCATCCCGAGAGCCATGCACCCGGCCGCGAAGGCCGACAACCCCAAGACCTGTTTCACCTGACGATTCATGCCATCCCTCACTCCGCCGGATCCCCGGCATGTCATTCGGTGACCGCAGTCCCCTTAAGGTTCCCGCTGGCCTTCCCGAGCCGATCAGGATAATCTGAGCAGTCCAACGGCGGCTGTAGCTCAGTTGGTTAGAGTACTGGATTGTGATTCCAGGTGTCGCCGGTTCGAGTCCGGTCAGCCGCCCCAGATAAAAAAGCCCCCCGCATGGGGGGTTTTTTATCTGGGTTGGTTGGACTCGAACCGGCGACAGTGGGCTTGCGGAGGCAGCGCGGGGCGCTGTCGGAGCAAGACCGGCAGACCGCAACGCGGGATGCGGCCGGTTCGAGTCCGGTCCGGGTGGGTCGGGGTTCTCGGCAAGATCCCAATTCCGGCGACAGTGGGCTTGCGGTCCCGACCGCCGGGTGGCGGAGCGCGCTTGGCGCGCGGAGCCGGGAACCCGGCGAGGAGGGAGTTGCCGGGGCGCTGTCGGAGCAAGACCGGCAGACCGCAACGCGGGATGCGGCCGGTTCGAGTCCGGTCCGGGTGGGTCGATGCCTGTTTCCCACCCGAGACCCGGCGGCAGTCGCGACCGCCGGGTGCCTTCACAGGGTATGGGAAACCCCGCATGGTCCACAGCAGGTTGTTCACGTCCCGAAATACACCTCAGCACGGATCCAGGTGGTGAACTCCTGGTGGGAACGCAGGCATGCCATCCAAATATCCCGTAAATATCTACAATGTAATATAGATAACTATTTGGACTAGACCATAGAAGGCACCGTTGCCCTCATCAAGGCGTGAAACAAGGTGAGACCTTGTTTTAGTTATTTGCGCTTTTCTAAAACAAGGATCATCCTTGTTTTACTTTGCCGGGGGCGCCATGAAGCGGGACATCACAGGCCGCTACGTCGTGCAGACGACCCAGGGCGAACCCGTCCGAGCCTTCGTCCCACACCCCTTACCACCTGATCCCCCCATCCAGTGGACCCCAGGGCTGCTGGCCGCCCAGCAGCGGGCCGCCCTGGCCCTGGGCCGCCTGGACGGTGTCACGGCCCTGCTGCCGGACCCGGCCCTGTTCCTCTACAGCTACGTCCGCAAGGAAGCCGTTCTCTCCAGCCAGATCGAGGGGACGCAGTCCTCCCTCTCGGACCTGCTGGCCTACGAGAACCAGCACGCCCCCGGGGTCCCCCTCGACGATGTCGTGGAGGTGTCCAACTACGTCGCCGCCCTGAACCACGGGTTGAAGCGCCTCAAGGAGGGCTTCCCCCTCTGCCTCCGACTCATTCGTGAGATCCACGAGGTGCTGCTCACCTCGGGCCGGGGCAGTGGGAAGCAGCCCGGGGAGTTCAGGACGAGCCAGAACTGGATCGGTGGCAGCCGCCCCGGCAACGCCAAGTTCGTCCCGCCGCCACATGAGGAACTCCCAGAGTGCCTGAAGACCTGGGAGACCTTCCTGCACGGGGACGCCATCATCGCCGATCCCCTCACCCGGGCGGCTCTGGCGCATGTGCAGTTCGAGACCTTGCACCCCTTCCTGGACGGCAACGGGCGCGTCGGGCGCCTGCTCATCACCCTGCTCCTCAGCGTGGAAGACGTGTTGCGCGAACCCCTGCTCTACCTCAGCCTCTTCCTGAAGCAGCACCGGGAGACCTACTACGAGCTGCTGCAGAAGGTTCGCATCGAGGGCGACTGGGAGGCGTGGCTCGACTTCTTCTTCCAGGGCGTCACCGAGACCTCCGACAGCGCAGTCTCAACAGCCCAGCGGCTCCTCCAGCTCTTCGCCGACGACCGGAAGCGCATCCAGGCGAACGGCAAGATCGCGGGCTCCGTCTTACAGGTACACCACTACCTGCAGGGGCGCCCCATCGCCTCCGCCACGGCCATCGGTGACGCGGAGAACCTCTCCCCCGCCACGGTCAACAAGGCCCTGAAGGCCCTGACGGAGATGGGCATCGTCCGGGAGATCACCGGTGGCCAGCGGAACCGGTTGTTCGCCTACGGCCAGGTCTTGCAGGCGTTGTCCGAGGGGACCGAGAAGTAACCACTTGAACGTGAATATTTAACAAGACTCCTCCCTGATCATCTAACCAGCCATTCCACGCCCCAGGGGCAAACCAACTTCGACCCAGGTCAATGGTTCGGGCGCTGGGCACATGTGGAAACAATCACTGAGGTATCATGGCCAAAGTTGCCAATATGGAAGGTCTAGTGGTTCTCGTCCTGCCTCAGATGTATTCTTTGGTCACCACGCCAACCACCACCCCCCTGGAGGATTGATGAACGTCCTTGCCCCGGTTCCCACAGGAACGGTCGAAGCGGCTGTTGTTCAACTCCTTGAAGAAAAGCACCAGGATGTCCCCGTCAGCGAAGTTTTTTATATCCTCGGTGATCGCTACGCCAAATACGAGGTTGGACCGGCCATCGAGACCCTTGTGTTTCGCGGTGAAGTCGTTGCCGATCACTATTGGAAATATCTTCGGCTTGCTCACGCGAACTAAGCTCTGATGACGCAGCCAAGAGATTCGCGTCGGTCTGGTAAGCCGACCCCAGCCGGAACTCGATCAGAGTTTCAGAGAGATAGGGACAGGGTTCTCTACTCAAAGGCATTCAGGCGCCTGAATGGCGTGTCACAAGTTGTCTCTGCCTCTGAAGGTGCGACGTATCACAATCGAATGATTCACAGCCTCAAGGTGGCCCAAGTAGGAAGGCGGCTTGCTGAATCGCTAGTTACTTGGCATGTCGAGCTGACCGATCAACTCAATCCGGACGTGGTCGAAACAGCTGCACTGGCACACGACCTAGGCCATCCACCATTCGGTCATATTGGCGAAGAGACACTGTCTCGGCTGGCAAAAGAGAACAAAGAGCACAAGCTGACGGACGGGTATGAGGGTAACGCCCAGAACCTTCGGATTTTAACTAACCTTGAGATCTCTGGGTATGGCCATGGGCTTGACCTCACTCGTGCCACCCTCCAAGCCATAATAAAATATCCCTGGACTTACTCAGACCCAAAAACAAAAGAAAAGAGATCGGATAAATTTGGATTTTATGAAACCGAGCGCCCCGTTTGGAATTGGTTGGGGGGGCCTGTCATAGATGGGCACAACACCATCGAGTGCCAAGTCATGGAATGGGCAGATGATGTATCTTACGCCCTTCATGATCTGACCGATTTCTATCGCATTGGATTGATTCCACTCGAACATTTTTCGGACGTAAAGTCTCTTGAAGCGAAGGTGTTTGCTGAGGCCGTCGAGGCTTCAGAAGGCATTCCAAAAGACGAAACGCTTGAAATCATCGACACTTGTATATCAAGTCGAGCAATCGTGGGGCCCTATCAGGGGACTATTCCCCAACGGGAAAAGTTATACATGTTCATCAACAACAATCTTGATAGGTTTCTTGCAGAACAAACCTTTCGCGTGAACAAGGACGCTGATCGGTATTTTCTTGATTTCGATCCTGCTATTAAAAATTATATAAAGGTTTTAAAATATTTCACGGTTCACTATGTCATCAACTCTTACGCATTAAATTCTATCCAGGTTGGCCAAGAAAAATGCATTGAAATGTTGGTTTCAACCTTTTTAGACGCATCATTAAACGACAAATTTCATTTGATTCCTAATTTGTATAAAGAAAAACTTCAACTGGCCACTTCTAAAGATGAAAAGACCCGACTAATCATCGACTTGGTCGCAAGCCTTACTGACCAGCAAGCGTTTGAGCTGTCAGCTCGCTTTTCCGGCTTCCAAATTGGGTCCATTAGGAACCCCATCATCTGAAGCTGATGATCGTGTTGTATTTGTGGGTGGCTATTCGCTTACCTTTCCGCGAACCCGCGTCCCGACTCACTTTGGAATCTTCGATACCTTTCTTGTGATTCCAAGCGTCGTGGATTCAGGTTCCTGGTTGAGTAAATCGAATCAGAAGAACCGATCCACTCAGCCGTGTATTACATCGATTCATGTAATATTAATCCTATGGGTAAGCCGCCCCTGAAGATCCCCGCCTGCCCCCCAAGGCGCCCCTCTCGGAGCGGCCCTTGTTGGGCCAGGGTGAGTCCTCTGAGCTGGCGCGGATTTTTGACGTGCTGGCCTCCGACACGCGACTCCGCCTGCTACATGCGCTGGTCCTGCTGGGCGACCCCTGCATGAGTGATCTGGCCGAAGCTGTGGGTATGAAGCCCCAGGCGGTCTCTAACCAGCTCCGCCGTCTGGTGGACCTGGGCATCCTCGGCACCCGCCGCCATGGGACTCACATCCACTACAGCATCGTGGATCCCTGCGTGACCAAGCTCATGTATCACGGGCTCTGCCTCAACGAGGAGGCCCATACCCACGCCCACGTGAGCGCCTCATGAGGCGTTGGGCCGCGATCCTCCTGCTCTGTCTGGCCACCTTCTACCTGGGCGCGACGAGTTTGGATCAGTGCGCCGAGGGGGTGAACGACGACTGTGCCCCCATCTGCCACATCCTCTGTGCCGATGGCTGTGCCAGCGTCCCAGTCCCGGAGTCACCCGTTCCGCCAGCCCCCGATCCGTTGCCTCGCCCTCGTTACGAGGCCGAGCGGGCCGAGAACCTCGTCAGCTTGGTCGTAGAACCCGAGAAGGATCCCCCTCGGGTCTGAGTGGTCCCAGCTCCGAAGCCACTGCTGGGCCTCGCCCTGCCGTGCCATCCACTCGAACCGACTGAGGCTCCCATGCGATCTCTCCTTCTCGGGGCGATGCCCTGCCTGCTCTTCGCGCAGGCGCCGCCCCTCTCCTACGACGACATCGTCCAGCGGGCCCGAACCAGCCCCGAACAGTTCCGGACTGAGGCCCTGCTCGCCGAGCGCCACCGGGCCCTGGCCAGCACACGCAGCTTCCTGCGCGAGGGACCTGCCCTCGGCCTCTCCGCCGGACCCCGCACGAACCCCATCGCCCCGACGACGACGGACCAGACCGTGGATCTCGACTTGCCGTTGTTCTTGTCACCAGGCGCCCGGAGCCGACTGGAGGCATCCCTCGGCAAAGCCGATCCCGCCCTGCGCGGCGCCGCCAAGATCGAGGCCCGGTTCCGCCTCCGCCAAGCCTACCTGGACGCCTGGTTGGCCGAGGAAGTCCTGCACCTCCTGGAGGCGGATCTCCAGACGGTGCAGGTGTGGTTCAAGGCCGCCCAGGTGCGACTGGAGACCGGTGCGGATCCCGCGTTCCAGGTGACCCTGGTCGAAGGCGAGGTGCTACGCGCCGAGACTGATCTGGACGAGGCCCGTCGCCAGCGGCTGAACGCCTGGGCCGTGCTTCGGTCCCTGGCCGAGGTGCCCTCGGCACCCTCCGTGTTGGCCGCCCCGGGGGATGCGCCCCTCCTACCCGTCGATGGCCTCCAGGCCAAGTTTGAGGCCAGCGCCTTGCGCCGGGCCATCCAGGATCGCCTGGACCTGGAGGAGCAGACCCTCCGGCACCAAGAAGCCATCGCCACCAGCCGGTGGAGCCTCCGGGGCAGCTACGGCAAGGAGGGAGAAGACCGCATCGGCAAGGTGGGCTTCGCGTATCGCTTTCCCCGTCCGGGGGAAGGTCAAGCCGTCCGGCGGGAGACGGAGGCCACCTTTCAGGCCACCAAGCGTGAGCTGGAGACGGCCCTGCTGGAGCTGGATGCCCGCTTCCAATCCGCCCTCGCCAGGCTTCAGTCCGCCACGCCGCCCTTGCCCTTCATGGGCTTCGAGCAGTCCCTCAAGGCCATCAGCTTGCGCCTCAGCGAGGGCAAGGAACAGCCTTCCGAGGCCCTGCCGATCCGCCGCCAGCTCCTGGAGGCGAAGGCCGCGTCCTACCGCCGCCTCCATGCCGCCCATCTTCTGTCCGCCGAAGTCCAGGCCCTCACCAACGGGGTGAACCCATGATTCATGTTCTACGACTGTCCCTACTCTCCCTGGCACTGATCGCCACCACAGCGTGCGAACGCAAGGCAGCGGCGCCCGCTGAATCCAAGGAGGGGCACAAGGATGAGGCCACCCATGGCGACGAGCCCATGCACCTCCCGCTGAAGGACATCCGGGGCCTCCGCTTCCTCGTCGTCCCCGAGCCCAAGGCCGAGGGTGCCTGGTATCCCGCCGAGGCCATCGGGGACGAATCCGCCCAGGCCATCCTTAGCAGCCCGGTGAAGGGCATCGTCTCGGCGATCCAGGTCCCGCCCGGGCAGCACGTCGCCGCCGAAGCCGGGTTGTTCACCATCCAGAGCCCTGAGCTGGCCCGTCTGAAGGCCGACTGGTTGTCCACCCGGGCCAAGCGCGACCGCGCCGAGGGCGAGCTGGCCCGCGAGCAGCGCCTCTTCGACGCCCAGGCCGGGTCTCGGCGCGAACTGGAGGTCGCCAGGAGTGAAGTCGCCACAGCCCGCGCTGACGAGGAAGCGGCCCGCCTTGCCCTGGAGGCCCGAGGACAGAATCCCGAGACCACGGGCGCCGTCCTGACCGTGAAGGCCCCGAAGGCGGGCACCGTCACCGCCTACAAGATCCAGCTCGGCCAGGGGGTCGAAGCTGGGCAGGAACTGGGCAGCTTCCAGGCCGCTTCCGCCTCCATCGCACGGTTGGAGTTGCCGCTCCCCGCGCCACAGAACTGGCAGACCGGCGCCATGACCGAGGTCCGCAAGGGCGACGGCCAGCGTTGGAAGGCCCGACTGGAGGGCACCCCCATGACCCTCACCACGGACACCCGACGCCTCAGCTACCGCCTGCGCCTGCTGGGCGGTCTGCTGCCGATCCCCGGCACGCCGCTGGAGGTCCACGTGCCCCTGGCGAAGACCGTCGTCCTCCCCCAGAGCGCCCTGCAGCAGGTGGAAGGCACCTGGGGCGTCTTCGTGAAGGAGGGTGAGGAGGCCGAGTTCCGGCCCGTCCGGCGAGGCCCGGAGCTGGGCACCGACGTGATGGTCCTCGACGGGGTGAAGCCCGGCGAGACCGTGGTGGGCGAGGGCGCCTACCTGCTGAAGTCCCTCCAGATCAAGCGGAAGAGCGGAGGAGATGACCATGACCACTGAGCCAAATGCGAACCAGAATCCGGACATTCCCCTCGATCCGGCGATGCCCGAGGATCCCTACAAGGTCTACACCCCCCAGCACCGGACCCTGATCCGCCGCTGGTTCGACTGGATGCTCCCCCGCAAGGGGTGGGTCTTCGCTTTGGCCCTGGTGTGGGGTGTCGCCGGGCTCGCCAGCTTCGCGACCCTGAAGCGGGACCTCTTCCCGGATCTCACCCTCCCCAGCCTCAACCTGCTCATCCAGAGCCCGGGCCGAGCCGCCACGGAGCTGGAGCTGACTGTGGCCCAGCCGGTGGAACAGGCCATCGGGGGCCTCCCCGGCGTCAAGCGCGTGGTGAGCACGGTGCAAGCGGAGGTTGTTCAGGTCGTGGTGTCCTTCGAGGGCGACACCGATCCCTGGCGGGCTCGACAGCTTGTCGCTGAACGCCTTGCAGGCATCATCGGCAACTTCCCCGAGGGGACCCGGGCCCCGCTTGTATCCAGTGCCGCCGGGCGCCTCCAGGAGATCATGGAGATCGTGCTGGAAGGGCCCACCACGGACCCCATGAAGTTGCGGGATCACACGGAGAAGGTGATCATCCCCCGACTTCAGGCCGTCCCAGGCGTCGCCCGAGTGGAGCGCCTGGGTGGCGAGGAGCGCCAGCTCCAGGTCATCGTCCAGCCCGAACGGATGCGCCTGCAGGGCGTGAGCCTCACCCAAATCCTTGAAGCCATGGACGGCACCGACCAGGACAGCGCCGCCGGAGTGATGGAGATCCAGGACAAGGGCTGGTTCATCACCGTGGGCAGCCTCGCGGCCCAGCCCGAGGCCGTGAAGAAGCTCCGCCTGAAGACCCCCCGGGGGACGATCCTCCTGGGAGATGTCGCTGAAGTCCGAGAAGGTGCTGGGTTCCGGCGCGGGCTCGCCCGTCACCAGGGCCACGAGGACGTGAGCCTGCGGGTGGTTCGCCAACCCACGGCGGAGACTCTGACGGTCTCTCGTGAGACACGGAAGGCCCTG
Organism: uncultured Holophagaceae bacterium; assembly: GCA_963705865.1. GTDB lineage: Bacteria > Acidobacteriota > Holophagae > Holophagales > Holophagaceae > Geothrix. The sequence goes on from CAVPLE010000175.1 coordinate 13,003, forward strand.
GATGAGCTGCGTCAGAGCTTGCCGGAAGGGATGGAACTGACCCTCATGTATGACCAGGGGGGGCTTGTCACCCACGCCCTGAACGGCGTCACCTTGGCCCTCCTGCTGGGCGGGTTCTTCGTCGCACTGGTGCTCGTGCTTCTGCTGGGGAACCTCCGGGCCGCCCTGATCGTCATTGCCGTGCTGCCCCTGGCCACCCTAGGGGCCGCGATCCCCCTGAACGCCGCAGGCATGGGCCTCAACGCCATGACCCTTGGCGGCCTCGCCATCGCCGTGGGTCTCCTGGTGGACGCCGCCGTGATCATGGTGGAGAACCTCGCGCATCGCCTCCATGAGCACAAGGATTCCCTGGAACCACGGCGCGTCGCACTCACCCGGGCTGCCGCTGAAGTGGGGGTTCCTGTCCTCACGGCAGTGTTGGTCATCCTGGCCGTCTTCATCCCCTTGCTGGCCATCGGGGGCTTGGCGGGCAGGCTCTATGCGCCGCTGGCCGTCGCCATCGCCACGGCCATGACCCTCAGTCTGGTCTTGAGCTTCACACTCGTGCCCGCCCTCGTGGAGCGGTTCCTCCCACCCGGCGCGCAGCTTGAGGAGCCCCGCCTGGTGGTGGCCCTGAAGCGCGTCTACCGCCCGGCCCTCGACTGGGCCATGGGCCATGGCGCCATCGTGCGGGTGCTGGCCCTGGGCCTGACCATCCCCAGCCTCTGGCTGGCCCTGCACCTGGGGAGCAACTTCCTCCCCAACCTGGATGAAGGAGCCCTCCTCCTCAACAGCATCCTGCCTGCGGAAACCAGTCTCGCCGCCGTGGATGAAGCCAACTTCCAGCTCGAACAGAAGCTGGTGAAGCTCCCTGGCGTGTCCTCTGTCTACCGCCGAACCGGGCGCTCCGAGCTGACCGAGGACCCCATGCCCCACACGATCTCCGACGTGCTGGTGGTGCTGGATGGCACACGCCGGACGCCCGAGGTTCAGAAGGAAGTCGCCGAGATGTCTGAGGAACTGCCCTACCCGGTGGAACTGACGACGCCCATGCAGATGCGCATCGCCGAGGGCATCGGCGGGCACACCGGCGGACATCCAGGTGAAGCTCTTCCACCCGAATCTGGCCGCCCTGCAAGCCAAGCTCCCCGAGATTCAGGAGTCCCTGGCGAAGGTGACCGGCGTGGCCTCCATCACGCCTGAAGGAGCCGGGTCCCTGCCGAAATGGACCGTGGTGCCCGACGAGGATGCCCTGCGCCGTCTCGATGTGCCCCGGACGCTGATCGTGAAGACCCTGAAGACCGCCCTCCAGGGCCTCGACACCACCCCCCGCTTCGATGGCCCCCAGCGCATCGAGCGCGTCGTCCGCTTCCCGGATGATGGCCGCACCAGCCCCGAGACCCTCAAGCGCCTGCCCCTGGTGCTCGACGATGGCCGCGTGGTGGAGCTGGGACAGGTCGCCCGCTTCGAGGAGGCCAGCACCCCTAGCTTGATTCGACGTGAGTCGGCCCAGCGGCGCTTGGCCCTGAACGTCCGCACCTCGGGCGACCTTGGTGGCACGGCGGATCGCCTGGAGAAGGCCGTGAAGAGCATCGTGTTGCCCAAGGGCACCGTCGTGAAGCTGGGCGGGAAGATCGAGGACGCCCGGGAGACCCAGAAGCGGTTGCTGGTCGCCGTCGGGGCCGCCCTGGCCCTCGTGGTGGGCCTGCTCTACCTGGCCCTGGGGCGCTGGCGCGAGGTCATGGTCGTCGTGCTCACCCTGCCAGACGCCTTCGCCGGGGGGCTCTTCGCGCTCTGGCTCGCGGGGGAGACCTGGAACATCAGCTCCATCGTGGGGATGATCGGCCTCTTCGGCGTGGCCGTGCAGAACAGCCTCGTCCTCATCTCCCAAGCCAAGCATCTGGTGGCCTCCGGGATGCCGTTCCACGAGGCCCTCAAGGAAGCCAGCCTGGGCCGCGTCCGCCCCAAGCTCATGACCGCCGGGAGCGCCATCCTCGGCCTCATGCCCATGCTGCTCGGCATCGGCGGCAGCGAACTGGAGCGCCCCCTGGCCATCGTCATGGTGGGCGGCCTCATCACCAGCACCCTGTTCACCCTGCTGGCACTGCCCAGCTTCTACGCCTGGGTGGGCAAGCCGAAGGCTGATGACATGGTCGAAACCCAATAGGTTGTGGTGTATCTGTGGGGTGGCCTCCAAGGTCACCCCGCAGACCCGCATGGACACTCACTCCCCGAGTTTCGATACCTTTCTTGTGATGGGCATCGTCAGAGAGATCACCGGCGGCCAACGGAACCGGCTGTTCGCCTACAGCCAGGTCTTGCAGGTGCTGTCGGAGGGGACCGAACGGTAGGGGGTTCTCACCGCAGAACTACTGCACCTTTCCAAGGATGAGTCGATAAGAACTCGAAAACGACTCATCGAAACTCATAAAATAGGAATGTATATGAGGCGAAAATCATTTAGAATCGCTTCAACCGGGGGGAGGCCCGACCATGGCCAGGGCTACCACAGAGCACACCTTCATTTGGGAACTCCCTGATTGGCCTCACTTTACCTGGGACTCACATAGGCTGGAGGGCCCCCTCGACTCAGCCCGTCGCTCCCAAGGGGAACTGCTGGGCGTTGTGAAGGCGATTGGTGCACTGGCCGCCAACGAGGCTGCCGTGGATGCCATGGCCCACGAAGTGGTGAGCAACAGCGCCATTGAGGGGGTTAACCTGGACCTGGAGTCAGTCCGGGCCTCGATGATGCTCCGCTTGGGCATTGAGACGAGCCTCACACAGGTCACTGGCCAGGCGGCTCGGATGGACCCCATCGTGGGCGTCCTCGCTGAGGCGGCCGAGACCTGGGAGGCCCCTCTCACCTTGGAGCGGATCTTCGGATGGCATCGGGCCATCTTTCCGAAAGGGATCCCCGACGGGTTCGAAGTGCTCCCGGCTGGAAGCCTGAGAGGTGAGAAACCGATGGTGGTGGCCTCCCGCCCCAAGGAGGCACGGTTAGATGATCCCGACATCATCCACTTCGAGGCTCCAGGCCGGGAAGGACTGGAGCGGGAGGTGGACGCCTTCCTGTCGTGGTTCAACGCGCCACCAGCCCGACTGAACGGGCTGTTGAGAGCGGGCCTCGCCCACCTCTGGTTCATCACGGTCCACCCCTTGGCCGATGGCAATGGCCGTCTCGCTCGAACCATTACGGACCTCGCGCTGTCTCAGGATGAGAAGTTACCCAGGCGCTTCTACTCCCTGTCCGTGCAGATCCTCCGGACCAAGGACACCTACTACGACGCCCTGGAACAGACCCAACGCGGGACCCTGGACATCACCGATTGGCTCGTATGGTTTCTCCTTCAGGTAGAGGCCGCCACACGTCACGGGATGCAGGAAGTAGGGCGAGTATTGGCCCGAGGGGCCTTCTGGGCGGAGGCCCGTAGGCATTCCCTCGATGACCGCCAGGAGAAGGTCTTGAAGGCGATTCTCTCGCCAACGAGCCCCGCGCCCGAGGTGAGCAACCGCCGCTACCGAGCCATCACGGGCGTGAGTCGGGCAACAGCCGTGCGGGATCTCGCCAAGATGGCGGAGATGGGCCTCCTTGTGCCCTATGGCGAGACCCGCAGCGCCTCCTACCGGGTGGACTTGGACCGATTCCTCCCTGAGCTATTCCGGCCCAAGTAGAAGGGGCCCGCGTCCGAACGGTGTGGTGTATGTGTGGGGCAGCCCCGGCGACAGTGGGCTCGCGGAGACAGCCCGGGGGGCTGTCGGGAGCGAGGCCGGCAGACCGCGCAGCGAAATGCAACCTAACCAACTTGTTGAGTTTATTTAAGACGTTTGAGACGGCCCGGGGGCCTGGCTACCTTCAGAACCCGTCTTGGTAATCATAGGATAATCTTTTATTTTAACATATTGCTTATGGCGGAAAGAGAGCTATTGTTAAATTCCTTCATTGTGGATACGTCATGCGTGAGAATACTCAATCCTCCCAGGAAATTGAGACCCTCGAGTCACTGGCCATCCTGAAACAGCCGGCCGTCAGGCAGGGCTGCAAGCTGATTCTGGACGGGTGCGTGGCGGCTCTTGCCTGGATGGTGGCCACCAGTCAGGTCCGGCAGGATCTGCCGACCATGTACGGCACCCTCTCGTGGGTCGCCTTCGCCATGCTGGTGAACCTCGCCTTCCGCTACACAGGCCAGCACTTTCGTCTGCTGGGCATTGAGGAGGCCGAATCCTTCATCTTCGGAACCGTGGTCATGGTGGCGTCCCTGACGCTGGTGTCCGCCTTCCGGGACAAGTTGGGACTCGACCTCGAATCGCACAGCCTGCTCCTGGTCGCGGGGCTCATCACCTGTCCCATGTGGCTCACCCTGCGGATCATCTTCGTGGCCTACTATCAGCGTCTTTCACGGCGCGCCTACGCCGCTCGCCAAGGATTGATCACGTCGGGAGCAGGCGGCCGGGAAGTGCAGCGGACGCTCATCGTCGGCGCGGGCAGGGCGGGGGCCGCCCTGTGCCAGGAACTGCGCACGAACCTCCAGCTGCAATGCGAGGTGGTGGGATTCGTGGATGACGCACTGGAAAAGCAGGGGGTCCGGATCCAGGGCATTCCGGTCCTCGGGCACAGCCAGTTGCTGCCGGTCTTCCTCAAGGAGCGCAGTGCCACTCAGGTGATCCTGGCCATGCCGCGCGCGTCGGGCGCCCGGTTGAAGGAACTGACCGAGCTGCTCCAGGCCGAGGGTGTCCGGGTGAAGACCGTGCCTGGCATCTTCAATCTCATCGGAGACCGGCCCTGGAAGCCCGAACTCAGGGATATCGCCATCGAAGATCTTCTGCGGCGCGAGCCCGTCATCCTGGACCTCAGCGCCATCAGCCAGGAGGTAGAAGGCTCGGTGGTGCTCATCACCGGGGCGGGCGGTTCCATCGGCAGCGAGCTGGCCCGGCAAGTGGCCCCCTTCCGGCCCAGCCGCCTGGTGCTGCTGGGGCGGGGAGAGAACAGCCTCTGGGAAGTGGAGCGGGAACTCCACCAGCGCTTTCCAGGCCTGAACCTCGCCGTGGAGCTCTGCGACATCCGCAACACCCTCCGACTCGACCGGGCCTTCGAAGCCTGCCGTCCGCAGATCGTCTTCCATGCCGCGGCCCACAAACACGTCCCCTTCCTTGAGCGGAACCCCGAGGAGGCCATCGAGAATAATGTCTTCGGCACCCTCAATGTCCTGAAGGCCGCCTTGGCTGGCGATACGCGGATCTTTGTCAACATCTCCACCGATAAGGCCGTGAATCCCACGAATGTGCTGGGTGTTTCTAAGCGGATCGCGGAATCCCTGGTGCTGCAGGCGGCGGACGAGGCCCCGGCGGGCCGCCGGTTCGTGAGTGTCCGGTTCGGGAATGTGCTCGGCAGCCGCGGGAGTGTGATCCCCATCTTCCGCGACCAGATCAGGACGGGAGGCCCCCTCACGGTCACTCATCCGGACATGACCCGCTATTTCATGACCATCCCCGAAGCCAGCCAGCTGGTGCTCCAGGCGGGCGTCCTTGGGCAGACGGGCAAGACCTTCGTCCTCAACATGGGCGACCCGGTGCGGATCGTGGACATGGCCATGGACATGGCCCGTCTTTCCGGCCTCTCGCCGGGCGTCGACATCGACATCCGCTTCACGGGCATGCGCCCCGGCGAAAAACTCTTCGAAGAGCTCTTCACGGATGGCGAGCAGGGGAATGCCGATGTGAATGCGAAGGTCTTCGAGGCCGTGCAGGTCCCGCATGACCCCATGCTCCTGGACCTGTCCCTGCGCCAGCTCCGGGAAGTCATCCACCTGCCGGATGGGCAGCGCCAACGGCAGATGCTCCGCTGCTTCAAGCGGCTCGTGCCCAGCTATCAGCCATCCTCCATCGGCCTGGGCAAGTACGCCGAAGCGGAAACCGGCACCTCTCCACCCATGTCTGAGGAAGTCCCCCTGTTCAACTAGGGCCCGGGGAACTCAGGCCCAGCCTGGGGTGCCTACCAGACCCCCTTCGCCAGGCCCGTCCAGAGGTAACCCCAGAGCGTGGGGTGATGGAACTGCTCAGAGGGAAGGTCCGGCTTGAAGGGCTTGAGGTCACCCCGCAAGGCGTCCTCGATGGCCTGCACGGCCATGGGTCGAAACGCGGCGGCCTGCAGATAGAAATAAGTGGAGAAGTTGTCCTGCTTCCCGGCCTTGAAGGTGGCCTGGTAGAGCACATCCCCGGTATCGACCCCAGCGTCCACCAGATGGACGGTCATCCCCGCATGATCGGGATCCCCCTTGGCGAGGGCCCAGTATCCCCCCGCCTGTCCCCGGTACTTGGGGGCGATGCCCGAGTGCAGGTTCATCAGGGGCACCCGGATGGCCTTGAGAGTGTCTGCCTTGATGATCCTAGTGCCGAACACGATCACCACATCCGGGCGGAGCTGCGCCAAAGCCTCGCGGCAGGCCGGACTGTTCACGGACCCCACGGGTATGACTTCGCAGACGGCGTTGGGCTCCGGGTTGAGGCCCTGCTCTTGAATGATCTCAGCCATGCGGGCCCGGCTTTTTTTCGCGATGATTCGCTGCAGGAGCACGAAGCCGATCTGGCCGGCCAAGGTGATGGGACCGTGCCGCTTGAGCCGGCGCCGGATCAATTCCCGCCGGGATTCCTTGTCCTCGGTGAGGACTGTGATCGGGCCGAATCGCTCCACGACCGCATTGAGGATGATCCAGGAGTGGGGCGAGCCATTGGTGAGCGCTACAATCGCAGCCATGTGGCGTTGATGCTATCACGACGGCCCGCCCTAACCCCGGATCGGATGATGCCTTGAGCTGCCCGGCAGCCCGAATTGCCTATAGAAGATGAAAGAACACCACCAAAACACCAAGGCACCGAGAACAGCAGAAGTTCCTGCAGTTCTTGATGCCTTGGTGGTGGGTCATTCGTCTCTATTGCCTTGGACACCCGCCGGAATCAGGGAGCGACACCGTTCCCTGAGAGGGTGTTGTTGCTGATGGTGATGTTGGTATTGCTGGTGGAGTAGATCCCGCGGCCCAGGTTATTCGTGGCCGTGTTGCCGGTGATGGTGTTGCCATCGGTGCTGTAGACCTGGATGCCGTCCGTGGTGTTCTGGGTCACGGTGTTGCCCGAGATGGTGATCCCATTGGCGCCGTTGCGGAGTTGGATACCCAGGCCATTGTTCGCGCAGTAATTGTTGGTGATCGTGTTACCGGGACCAGGGGTGTCCGAGACCATGATTGCGGCGCGGGGTGAAGTGCTGAGCGAGTTCAAGCCATTGCTGGTGCAGGTGTTGCCGTCCACCACAACACCCTTGATCCAGGCCAGGCCGGTATAGGATTGGGGCACACCGATCGACATGCCGAGGCCGGAGTTGGAGGTGATGGTGCACCCGGTGATGAGGACATTGTTGACTGTCTCCCCGGCGTTGGGTTCGATGTCGATGCCGTCCTCGGGCAGGGTCCCCGGAGTGTTCTTGAAGGTCGAGTTCCGCACTACCATGCCGTCGACGCTGGTGATGGTCAGGCCTTGGCGCCGGTTGTGGTCCGCGGTGACGTTGCAGAGCGTGACACTGGAACTGGAAGACACGTAGAAGCCGTCGCCCCAACAGTCCTTCGCGAAGAACGTTTTCCACCACGATCTGCTGGGAACCGGTGATCCGGACACCGAAGCCCCATTCCCCGCCAGTCCCGGTGTGGGTGCTGCGCTCACCCAGGATGGTGCCACCAATGATGTTCACGTGGTTGACGCCACTGGCGTAAAGGATGGAATAGTTCGAGGAGCCATTGGTGATCGCCTTGAGGACGGCCCCGGAGGACATGGAGAGCGTCATGTTGCTCTTGAGCAGGACTGAGGTGAGGGCATTGATCATGTAGGTGCCGTCGGGGACGGACACGGTGCCGCCGGTGCCGGCTACGGCGTTCACGGCCCTCTGGATGGCGGCGGTGTCATCGGTGACGCCATCACCCTTGGCCCCGTAGGCCAGATCCTTGACATTCACCACCGTCGAGGAGGTGGGCGCGGGTGCGCAACCAGAGCTGATCGTCACGGTGGCCGAAGAGGCCTTGGTGGTATCGGCCTGGCTTACCGCGGCCACACTATGACTCCCGGTCGCGGTGGGGGCCGTATAGGTAACCGTATTCCCCGTGCCGGTGAGGGTGCCCACCGTGCTGTTGCCATTGGCGATCCCATCCACCGACCAGTTGACGGCGGTGTTGGTGGAACCTGATACCGAGGCTGTGAAAGCCTGGGTGGCGCCGGGGGCCAGGCTGGCGGTGCCAGGACTCACGGCCACGCTGACCGAGGTCGGGGCACTGACCGTCACCGCGGCCGAAGCGCTCTTGGTGGTGTCGGCCTGGCTCTTGGCGGCCACGCTGTGGTTCCCGGCGGAGGCGGGGGCCGTATAGGTGACCGTGGTCCCGGTGCCGGTAATGGTGCCTACCGTGCTGTTGCCGTTGGCGATGCCGTCCACGGTCCAGGTGACCGCGGTGTTGGTGGAGCCTGAAACCGTGGCCACGAAGGACTTGGTGCCGCCCGTGGTCAAGCTGGCGGTGCCGGGGCTCAAAGCCACGCTGACGGAGGCCGTGGTGCTGACGGTCACTGCGGACGAAGCGCTCTTGGTGGAGTCAGCCTGGCTCTTGGCGGCCACGCTGTGATTTCCACTGGCGGAAGGGGCGGTGTAGGTAACCGTATCCCCCGTGCCGGTGATGGTGCCTACGGTACTGTTGCCGTTGGCAATGCCATCCACCGTCCAGGTGACAGCGGTGTTCGTGGAACCCGACACCGTG
>CAVPLE010000176.1:0-6644 GCA_963705865.1 uncultured Holophagaceae bacterium
CGGCCCGGCGATCCAGAGCCCGGCGCTGGGCGGCAAGTCGAGCTCGAACACGCTCCGCGCGAGCAGCTGCCCGATCGCCGCGGCACCCGCGGTGGCGAGCAGCCCCGCGAGCAGTCCCATGGCGAGGAACTCGACGCGCTGGCTGCCGGTGACCTGCGCGCGCGATGCGCCGTAGACGCGCATGACCGCGGCTTCGCGCCGGCGCTCGTCCTCGGTGGCCACCAGCGCGGAGTACAGCACCAGCATGCCGGCGCCGAGCGCGAACAGGAACACCACCTGGACCGCCGCGATCACCTGGTCGATGACGTCCTGCGCCTGCTTCACGGCGGCGCCGACGTCCACCAGCGTCAGGTTCGGGAAGCGCGCGGTGAGTTCGTTCATCAGCGGTTCGTCGCCGGCGCCGAGGCGGAACGCCGAGATGTAGCTCGCCGGAAAGCGCCCCACCAGGCTCGGCGGTCCGATCACGAAGAAATTCACCTTCATCGAGTCCCAGCGCAATTTGCGCAGCGAGGTAACGCGCGCATTGAACGATTCGCCGCCGACCGCGAAGCTGAGCTCGTCGCCCATCTTCCAGCCCAGCGTTTTCGCGATGCCCTCCTCCACGGAGACCTCCTGCGAACCGGGCGCGAACCATTTGCCCGCGCTCAGCGTGTTGTGCGCCGGCGGCCGGTCGGAGGGTGATCATGACAAGAAGTATTTAACCGCAGATGGCGCAGATAGCCGCAGATAGAGCCGATTTCATCTGCGAAATCTGCGTCATCTGCGGTTTCAAATCAAAGTCTTTCGACCAGCATGGCCACGCCCTGGCCGCCGCCGACGCAGAGGGCGGCGAGGCCGAGGCGCTTGTTTTGGTCCTGGAGGAGATGGAGGAGGGTGACGAGGATGCGGGTGCCGCTGGCGCCCACGGGATGGCCGATGGCGATGGCGCCGCCGCGCAGGTTCACCTTGGCGGGATCAAGCTCAGGCAGCTCCGCCAGCACGCCCAGGCTCTGGGCGGCGAAGGCCTCGTTCAGCTCGAAGAGGTCGATGTCCGCCAGCTTCACTCCGGTCTTCGCCAGCAGCTTCTGGATGGCGGGCACGGGGCCCAGGCCCATGGTGGCGGGATCCACGCCGGCCTGCGCGAAGCCGAGGATGCGGGCGATGGGCTTGTGGGCCTTGGCGGCGGCTTCGGAGACCAGCACCAGGGCGCCGGCGCCGTCATTGATGCCGCTGGCGTTCCCGGCGGTCACGGTGCCGTCCTTCTTGAAGGCGGGCTTCAGCTTGGCCAGGCCCTCGGCGGAGGCGTCGGTCTTGATGTACTCGTCGCGGTTGAAGATCGTGTCGCCCTTCTTGCCCGCCAGGGTGACCGCGAAGACTTCGCGATCGAAGGCGCCCGCGGCCTGGGCGGCGGCGGCCTTCATCTGGCTCTGGAGGGCGAAGGCGTCCTGGGCCTCGCGGGTGATGCCGTGCTTGGCGGCCACGTTCTCGGCGGTGATGCCCATGTGGGTGTCGCCGTGCCCGCACCAGAGGCCGTCCTGGATCATGCTGTCGATGAGTGCCGTGTTCCCCATGCGCGCGCCCCAGCGGGCGGCGGGGAGCAGGTAGGGCGCGTTGGACATGCTCTCCGTGCCGCCGGCCACCACCAGGTCCGCGTCACCCATGGCAATGGACTGGGCGCCCAGGGCGATGGCCTTGAGGCCCGAGCCGCACACCTGGTTCGGCGTGTGGGCGGGCGTCGAGAAGGGCAGGCCCGCCTTGAGGGCCGCCAGCCGGGCGACATTCTGGCCGCTTCCAGCCTGGAGCACGTTGCCCATGACCACATCACCCACGGCCTCGGGGGCCACGCCGGCCCGCTTGAGGGCCTCCGTGATGGCCAGGGCGCCCATCTGCACGGCATTCAAAGGCTTGAGCGCCCCTCCGAAGGAGCCGACGGCGGTGCGAGTCGCAGACAGGATGAAGGTGGACATGGCGGGCTCCGGAGGATCTCCCCAGGGTATCGCGAAGCCATGCCGATCAGGACCGGGCGGTATCCTCGGCCCTCTCATACCAGGTAGCGTTCAAAGATAGAGATCCACCACGGAGACACCGAGGCCACAGAGGAGGCACGGAGGCCTCGGTGATCCTCCGTCATGGGCAGGCCGAAGGCCGCTTCCGGCCAAGCCGGAAGCCACGGTAGGCGGCGGGCCCGGATCCTTTTGGGACATCCTGGCCCGCCGCCTACCGTGTGCCCATGCTCTGTGCCTCCGTGGTGGATTCTTTTACGATTGAACGCGAATGGGTATCAGAGGGTCTTCAGGATGGCCTCGCGCTTCTCCTGGTATTCGGCCTCGGAGATCAGGTTCTCGTCCCGCAGGCGCTTGAGGGCCTTGAGGCGCTGGTACTGGAGGTCGTAGAAAGCCTGGTCCGGTTTCGGGGCCGCGGGCGCGGTCGCCTGGGTGGCCGACACCGCCGATCCAGGTGCCAGCCCCGGTGCCGGGGCCGGTGCCAGCGCCGGCGCCGGGGCGGAAGCCAGGGGAACCGCCGGAATCGTGAGCGGGAGCGCCAGCCAGTCGGGGCGCTGTTGCGTGGCGCCCTCGGCCTTGAGGGAGACCGCGGGACCGCCGGCCGTCCGTGACCCATAGACGAAGGTCGGGAGGGTCCGGTCGGCGGAATACCGGTCCATGAAATCCAACCGTGCGTCGTGGACGATCAGGTTCAGGGCGCCCCCCTTCAGGAAGACCCTCGCGGTCACACCCTGGGCGGGATCCATGAAATGTCCTCCCCGCCGCTGGGTGCTCAGCAGGACCAGATCCTCCGAAGGCCGGGCGGAAGCGAACGCCTCCTGGATGGCCTTGGCGATGGGGACCAGCTCTTTCTCTTCAAACAGCGGAGTATCGGCGTCTTCCACCCGCGTCTGGACGGCTCCCAGGACTTTCAGGAGCACTGCTTCGGAAACCATGGCGGGATGGTCGTTGGCGGGGGCGCCGGCTTCGGAGGGGACCAGGTTCACCCAGGTGAAGTTGGCCAGCTTCCAGTGGGTCTTTCTCGTTTCAGCGCCCTTGGCTGACCAGCCGGGAAGCAGGGTCAGCATCAGGAGCAGTGCCCGGATCGCCCCATTCCTGTATCGCATGTTCCCTCCGTGATGACCGCGTCCGGTTCGTTCCCGAAGCATAGCCGCAAGAGCGGCCGGTGATCGCGTCTGCCCGATGTTCCGGTTCCTACGTGGCTTCCCGAGTGGACTGGAGCGAGGCCTTGGCGGCCTCCATGCGCCGGATGGCCGCAGGGCCTTTTCGCAACGCCAGGGCCACCGTCAGCACGTCGACGATGGCGAGATGGACGAGACGGGCCACCATGGGCGCGTAGACCTCTGGATTCTCCTGCACATCGGCGGGCAGCAGGATATCGGCGGCCTCGGCGAGCGGCGTGTTCGACCGGGTGAGGGCGATGACGGTGGCGCCCGAGCGCCGGACCAGGGCGGCCACTTCGAGCAGGCTCCGGGTGCGGCCCGAGTTGGAGATGATCAGCACCACCGCATCGGTGGGCAGCAGCACGGCGGCCACGCGCTGCATCTGGGAATCGATGCAGGCCACCGTGGGCGTGCCCAGCCGGAAGAGCTTCATCTGGGCGTCCTGGGCGGTGACGCCGGAGTTGCCCAGACCATAGCATTCGATGCGGCTGGCGCGGTCGAGGGCCTCCACCGCCTGGGCCAGTCGCTCTGGGCGCAGGGCATCCCGGCCCCGGACCAGCCCAGACAGGGCGCTGTCGAAGACCTTGCCGATCAGGTGGCCGAGGTCATCCCCGGGCGTCAGGCGGGCGTGGACGAAGGGGATCCCCGCGCCCAGGTCGCCCGCGAGCTTCAGCTTGAAGCCAGGCAGGCCCGGGAACTTGAGGCGACGGCAGAACCGGATGACCGTGGGCTGGCTGACCTTGGCCATGGCGGCAATCCGCGAGATGGGGGCCGAGACGACGTCCACGGGGCGGTGCAGCACCAGGTCGGCCACCCGCCGCTCCGAGGGTGGAAGGTCTGCGAGGAGGGCCTGGATGCGGCTGAACAGTGACATGGGAGAAAGTCCGACAAGGTCCGTCAGGGGGCCCAGAAGACCGAGACCGGCACGGCCGCCTGCCTCAGGATGGCGCGCACCGGCAGGGCCTCCACGGGGCCTGCCGCCATGGCCCGTTCCAGCACCTGGCGTTTGGCTTGGCCCGAGATCATCAACGTGAGGCCCCGGCTTTGCAGCAGGGCATGCAGGGACAAGCTCAGGCGCGGGTGGGGCGCGTGGGAAGGTCGCACGGCCAAGGCCCAGGCCTCCGTGCTCAGGCCCTCGGCCAGCTCGGCGGCGCCGGGAAAGAGGGAGGCGATGTGCCCGTCTTCGCCCATGCCCAGGAGGACGTGGCTGAATGGGTGCGGAAGACCGGCGAGCGCCGCTGACGCGATGGGCGCGGCGGCTTCGGGGGACTCCGCTTCGCTCCAGAGCGGCACCAGCTGCGCGGCGGCCGCAGGCCCCTTCAGGAGGTGGGTCCGCACCAGGGCCTCGTTGCTATCGGGATGGTCAGGCGGCACCCAACGTTCGTCGGCCAGCGTGACCGTCACCCGCTCCCAGGGGAGGACCTGCCGGGCCAGCGCCTGGAAAAGAGGAATGGGGCTGCGGCCCCCGGACACCACCAGGACCGCCCGCGCCTGGCGGGAGAGGTCCTCCTTTAGGCGCCGGATCACATCCTGGGCCAGGGCCGCCGTCAGCGTGGCCTGATCCGGGAACTCGCGAAGAGAGCACAACTCAGTCCTCCTCGGACCAGGCGAGGCCATCCCGGGAGAGGAGGGCGCTGGAGGCCGCGGGGCCCCAGCTGCCCGCGGTGTAGGACTTCGGGCGGTCCTCGCTGGCGGCCCAGCTGTCGAGGATGGGCTCCACCCAGCACCAGGCGGCCTCCTGCTCGTCCCGGCGCACGAAGAGCGTGAGCCGGCCGCGGATGGCATCGAGCAGCAGGCGCTCGTAGGCTTCCAGCCGTCGGGCCCGGGAGGACTCGGCAAAATCCAGGTTGAGGTGCACCGGCTGCAGGGCCATGGCGTCCCCGGGCTGCTTGGCCACCAGATAGAGCCGCATGCTCTCATCCGGCTGCATGCGGATGATGAGGCGGTTGGCCCGGATGCCGAAGGTGGGTTCGCCAAAGATGTGATGGGGCACCTGACGGAAGTTGATGACGATTTCCGCCAGCTTCTCAGGCATCCGCTTGCCGGTGCGCAGGAAGAACGGCACCCCGGCCCAGCGCCAGGTATCGATCTCCGCCTTCACGGCCACGAAGGTCTCCGTGCGGCTGCCGGGGGCCACCCCTGGTTCCTCCACGTAGCCCGCCACGGGCTGCCCCGCCACGGCGCCGGCCTTGTACTGGCCGCGCACGGTTTTCGCGGCGACTTCCTGGGGCGTGAAGGTCCGGAGGGAGCGCAGCACCTTGAGCTTCTCGTCGCGCACCGCGTCGGGATCGCTGCCCGTGGGGGGCTCCATGGCCACGATGCAGAGCAGCTGGAGCAGGTGGTTCTGGAGCATGTCCCGCAGGGCGCCGGTGCCTTCGTAGAAGTCGCCCCGGCCCTCCACGCCCAGCTGCTCAGCCACCGTGATCTGCACATCCTGCACCCACTCCCGGCGCCACAGCGGCTCGAAGAGCACGTTGCCGAAACGCAGGGCCAGCAGGTTCTGCACGGACTCCTTGCCCAGGTAGTGGTCGATGCGGAAGAGCTGGCGCTCCGGGAAGTACTGACCGACGGCGTCATTGATCTCGCGCGAGGATTCCAGGTCGTGGCCCAGGGGCTTCTCCACCACGACCCGCGACTGCGGCGTGATGAGCCCCGCTTCGCCCAGATGGGCGGAGATGGCGGCGAAGAAATCCGGCGACGTGGAGTAGTAGAAGATGCGGGTGCGCTCGGGATGCTGGCTCAGCGCCTCGCCCAGGGCCCCGTAGCTACCGGCGGACTGCACATCCATGGAGAGGTAGCTGATGCGGGCAGCGAAGGAACGCCAGGTCCCGGGGTCGTAGTCCGCGCCCAGGAAGGGGCGGCAGGTGGACTCGGCGAGTTCCAGGAAGGCTTCGCGGGTGAGGGGCCGACGCGCGGCGGTGAGGATCCGGGATTCGGGGCTCACGGTGCCGGCCTTCACCTGCTGATAGAGGGCGGGCAGCAGCTTGCGCATGGCCAGGTCGCCGGTCCCACCGAACAACACCATGTCGAAATCAGGCAGGGTTCTCATGGGATCTCCGGATGTAATAATACTACTTTTTTATGCTGCAATCGGCTACATGAAGTAATAATGTTACACGCGCTCGTCCCCCCGGGCCCCAGGGAAGGAACGCCTCATGGCTCTGAACACCCACGTTTCCGCCCTCACCGATCGGATCCGCCGCCGCAGCCGGAACGGCCGTGAAGCCTACCTGGCCCAGCTCCAGGAAGCCGGCACGGCACAACCCCATCGGTGCGATGTATCCTGCGCCAACCTGGCCCACACCTTCGCCGCCGCCGGCGCCGACAAGGCAGCCCTCCGCGAGGGACGCGAACCCAACCTGGGCATCGTCACCGCCTACAACGACATGCTCTCGGCCCACCAGCCGCTGGGCGCCTTCCCCGCCTGGATCAAGGCAGCCGCCCGGGAAGCCGGGGCCACGGCCCAGGTGGCCGGGGGCGTGCCTGCCATGTGCGACGG